>JAIPBW010000006.1 GCA_021738505.1 Bacteroidales bacterium
GTTAACCGGCTGTACTCTTTTTATGCCCGGGAAATCCTGAGAATAAACAAAACAAACCAATGAAGATAAAAAGAAACAACAAAACCAATAAAGGATCTTCCACACACACGACTCATAATATCGCACCTACGGCGCTTATAGTATCTCTTCTTCCTAAATTACTACCATAATGCCGCACCTAAGGTGCTGAAGGTTTTACCAGCTCATTTGACAGTAATCATAATAAAGCATCCAACAAAGCTTGAGAAATCATGGATTGGCCTAAAAACGATTGAAAAGTACCGGAGGTACGATATTATGGTAGATGTAGATAAATATGGCAATAGCACCAAAGAGCCGTAGGTTCGAAATTATAAGAAATCGAGAAAATTCACGATGATGCACAATAATATCGCGTCAATGGTGCTTTTGGAGTTTATTAATTATTTGCTCTTATAATCACCAGTAACATTAAGGCTTCATCCATGCATCCGTGTTAATCCAAATATTAAAAAAACATTTATAGATTGTGATCTTCAACTTTGCCGGGTGCAACAAATATTTTTTGCAACATGCATTTAACAAATTAAAGCTCCCGCATAAAAACTTAAATCCGGATCACACCTTCATTAGCATTGCCAAAACTTTCATCCATACCTTCTGATATGCGATAACCAATAATCCAGGTTAAAAGTGCATCCACCTGATGCCATTCTGCAAAGTCAGCATGATGAAGGTTGACGTTTGCGGGTAGATAAGGTATTAGCATATTTAACACACGGGGAATCTGAGCCTTCTTCTTTTTGTACCCGGATTGCCGGGGAAGGACCTTTCTTGCCAGTCCGCCGGGATAGGCTTCATAAACCTGAATATTTTTTTTGTGTAATTGATCCGCAAATTTCATGGCGCGGGCTGTAAGTCCGCCAATAAACATGGGCGACATGGCTCCGAGTTCGCTGTCGCACTTCCGGTAAAAATAATCCGTGTAACCTTCTGAATTGGTATAAACCCCAGGCAGACTCAACGGAGCATCGATACAAACCGCATGCGGTTGAATGTTATCTATACGATCAAACAGCCAACGGTCAGCGTCTTTACCTTTTTCAGAAAGGGCCGTTTGCAACATTCCCTTTTCTTCGTAGGCAACAGCCGTAGTTCCTTGCATTTTGCTTCCGTAATCTATACCAAGCCAGTTCTCCATTTTTTGTGCTTTATAATAAACAGCAAATAAAAGGCCGGATTGTTTCGGGCAAAAAAGTTAAAACTTAACTATCCTGGCTAAAAAATATTTTGGTTTGATGGGATAAGACACTGAAAGGAACGTGTCCGTGTGGATTTTATGTAGCAAAACGCTACGCCGAACGCTTAATCCGGCTCATGAAGTGAATAAAAATTCCGGACAACAGGCATCGTAAGAATGGTATAACGAGCAATAGAATACTGATCACCAATAGTAAGATTAAAATAACATAAGGTAATGGTAAACCTGATAAAAGTCCGTAAATAAGATTTCCAAAACCTATTGCATAAAAGGTTGTCAAAACAGAAATTGTAGTTTCATATTCATTATCAGAAGAAGGTGAGATCTTAATTCCCCAGTTTTTTTGAATTTTATTAAAGGAAATTTTGTCTTTTGATATCCCTTTTACATAGGGAATCCTTGACCTCAGGTAGACAAAAATCAAATCAATAACAACTGCTACAACCAAAATTGATATGATATAAAATCTCCATTCTGAATCCTTTTATAAATCAACTATAATTTAATATTTTTAATGCTCAGTTTAAAAACATGCAAAACAGAACGCTGTCAAAGCAAATTTACACCAATAATTTGTCAGCATTTCAAATATATCAATTTAAATCGAATTTAAATAACGAAATTTTAGCTGGTTAGCTGAAAAAAGGTTCGTTTTTGGACATAAGTGGATTTGCATTTCGGATAGAAAACAGTATCGTTTCAGAATTACAATAACTCGTAACAGATGTAATAAAAAAGCGCTCCCGGGGATAAAATATCCTTGGGAGCGCTTTTAATATTATTTCCTAAGCCGGCATAACCGGCGGTTTTTTCATTTTATTATTGCAAATGGTAATCGGTTAATTGGTGTCGAAATTTTGTCCCTGACCCAATATAAATATAGGCAAAAGAAACAAGCCCTATGTCTTTCGCATAATAATAGTGATGAACCAAAGGTTGATTGATGGAAGACGGAAACAATTTGGAAAACGTAAACACTTTTCGATCCAACACATCGAATGTTCCTGCGGGTACAGTTATGGGAGATGCTTCCTGCATTACATAATACATAGTATATAATGTATCATTCGTATTCTCTTGTGTTTCAGTCCAGATACTGATCGTATCTCCGATTGAGCCGGCGGCAAAGGAGATTTTCCCGGAAGCTCCGAGTATACAATCAGCCGAGTCTCTGAGTATTTTTGGCATAAACTCGTTGGGACCGGCAGAATCTCTGATATATTGGTAATGATTAATATATTTGAATGTATTGCCATTTATAAAGGTGTCCTTTTCAACGACCAGACAGTCTTTGCGGGTATCCCCGGGCCTTGGATTTCCCTGGCCGTCAAAAGACTCAACATCATAAATCCAATAATTCCCTGTTTTTTTAGGAAAATAATTATCGGATTGAGTTTGTTGATTGTTTCCGGATTCGTCTTCCTCTTTTTCACAGGCAAAAATGAGCATCAGTGGCATTAGTGCCAATACAATTGATTTTTTCATGTTATGAGATTTTAAGGGTTTGGTGTTCTCAAAAGTAGAAATGCTCAATAATGTCCGGGATTTGTTTGTATTTTAACGGTCTGTCGGTAAAATTATTGTGGCAGTTTGTCAAATCGATCTGTCATTTTAGTACAGATTTTATAAAATGCATTCGAAAATTTCACAAAACATAAAGTGAGGATCAGAAAACACTATACCCCAAAAAAGTTAATCTATTCGGGCGCAACAATCTCACCATCTTTCATAAAAAGCTTCCGGTCTGCCATTTCGGCCAGTTGGTTATTGTGTGTTACAATGATAAAGGCTTGGCTGAGCCTGTCCCGCAGGTCAAAAAATATGCGGTGCAGGTCTTGTGAATTATCCGAGTCGAGGTTTCCGGAAGGTTCATCAGCCAGAACTACTTTCGGTTCATTGATCAAAGCACGGGCTACAGCAATTCGCTGTTGCTCTCCTCCGGAAAGTTCGGAAGGCTTATGGTCTTTACGTTCGGAAAGGTTCATCAGCTTTAACAATTCTTCGGCTTTTGCAAAGGCCGACTTTTTATCAACACCTGCGATAAAAGCAGGCATACAAATATTTTCCAGGGCAGTAAATTCCGGAAGCAGGTGATGAAACTGAAATACAAATCCAATATTTTTATTGCGGAATTTGGCTAATTCAGGCTCACTAAATGTTTCCAGGTTCAGCTCGTCATAATACACTTCTCCCGTATCTGCCTTGTCAAGAGTTCCCAGAACATGCAATAAAGTGGATTTTCCTGCGCCTGATGCGCCAACGATAGAAACAATTTCATGATCTCCGATCTCGATCTTGATATCTTTTAATACCCGGAGGTCCCCATACGATTTATTGATATTTTGTGCGCTGATCATAAAACAAAATTAATGAAATATACATTTCCTTACACACGTTCCTGAATTTTTCTGGTAACCCGGGTTACAAATTTCGAAGGCAGAAATCTTACAGTGCCGGCCATTAGTTTCTCTTTAAACCCCGGAACAGCTACTACCTTCCTTTTAAACATGGCCTTCAAACCATAATTTGCAACATAACGGGCAGAAACAGGCTTCATTATTTTAAACAGTCTGGACGACTCCAGGGAAGCATTTTTTACAAAATCCGTATCAACAGGGCCGGGACAGAGAACGGTAGCACTAACTCCCGTACCTTTTAACTCATTGGCAACAGCCTGTGTATAAGAAAGCACATAGGCTTTGGAAGCTGCATAAACTGCCATTAAAGGCCCGGGCTGAAAAGCAGCTACGGATGAAACATTTAAAATGTAGCCATGATTTTGTTTCACCATTTCCCGAGCCATATTCCTGGATAAGGTGGTCAATGCATTGACATTAACGCGAATCATAGCATCTTCTTTTTTTGCATCTGCATTAACAAATTCTCCGTAATCTCCAAAGCCCGCGTTATTAATAAGGATATCTATCTTTAGCCTTTCAAAGTTTATACGGTCAAAAAGCTGGTCAACTTGTTTCTTATTGGCAAGATCCGTTGGAAAGATATGAACTTCTATTTGAAATTCCTCCCGCCAGGTTTTCTGCAGCTCCAGCAATTTATCTTTACTACGGGCTACCAGGATCAGATTATAACCTTTTATTGCCAGCAACCTGGCAAACTCTTTCCCAATACCACCGGAAGCCCCGGTGACTAATGCCGTTTGTTTTTCGGGTTCGTTCATATAACATCAATATTCAGATTTTTGCCAACAACCGCTACCCTGTATATACAAACAGACCTTCACATAGTTTGCAAAAGACTCAATTTAATTTACAATCAACAAATCTTTTCAGGCTTACGCATCAATATTCGCGTATTTCGCATTTTTTTCGATAAAATCTTTTCTGGGCGGTACTTCATCTCCCATGAGCATGGAAAATATCCGGTCGGCTTCGCGGCTGTTTTCAACAGTAACCTGGCGCAAGATCCGTGATTCCGGATTCATGGTTGTATCCCAAAGCTGCTGGTCATTCATTTCACCAAGACCTTTATAGCGTTGAATACTAATATTTTTAGGATTGCCATCTTCACCCGTATATTCTTTTACGATCTCATGGCGTTCTTCTTCACTCCATGCATATTTCGATTTTTTCCCTTTACGGATGAGATAAAGCGGTGGAGTTGCAATATAAACATAGCCACTTTCAATAAGCTCACGCATATATCTGAAGAAAAATGTCAGCACTAATGTAGCAATATGGCTTCCATCGACATCGGCATCGGTCATAATGACAATCTTATGGTACCGCAATTTATCCACATTCAGCGCTTTACTGTCTTCTTCGGTACCAATATTGACACCAAAGGCAGTAAAAATATTTTTGATCTCTTCATTTTCAAATATCTTATGCTGCATGGCTTTTTCCACATTAAGGATTTTCCCTCTTAATGGCAGAATAGCCTGAAAATTCCGGTCACGTCCTGCTTTAGCTGTTCCCCCTGCAGAGTCACCCTCCACGAGAAAAATTTCAGCTTTTTCGGGATCTCTGACAGAACAATCAGCCAATTTACCGGGTAAACCGGAGCTGGATAATACGCTCTTACGTTGCACAAGCTCACGAGCCTTACGGGCAGCATGACGAGCTGTGGCAGCTAATATAACCTTATTGACAATTGTTTTGGCTTCCTTCGGATGTTCCTCCAGATACGAACTTAAAGCTTCACTCACCATCTGATCCACGGATCCCATAACGTCTGAATTCCCAAGTTTTGTTTTGGTCTGTCCTTCAAACTGGGGTTCCGCAATTTTCACGGACACTATAGCAGTTAAACCTTCACGGAAGTCATCTCCGTTGATATCAAATTTTAATTTAGCCAGCATTCCGCTTTTATCGGCGTAGGACTTTAATGTACGCGTCAATGCCCGGCGAAATCCGGACAAGTGCGTTCCGCCTTCATGCGTATTGATATTGTTGACGTATGAATGAATATTTTCAGCAAAAGAATTGTTGTATTGCATGGAAATCTCCACCGGAATACCATTCTTCTCCCCTTCAATATTAATCGGCTTCTCAATTATTGTCTCGCGGTTATCATCGAGGTACTTGATGAAATCCTCAAGCCCTTTTTCAGAATAGAAATCTTCCTTTTTAATATTTCCCTCTTCATCTTTAACACGCTCATCAGCTATTGTAATATGAATTCCTTTATTGAGGTAGGCCAATTCTCTCAAGCGGGAAGATAAGATATCATAATCATATTCTGTTTGCGTAAAGATGGAGTCATCCGGCTTGAATGTAATTTTCGTGCCGGAAAGTTCGGTATCCTCTACGAATTTAACTTCATATAGAGGTTTACCATATTTATATTCCTGAATGTAATGACGGCCGTTTCTATACACCTCAGCTTTCATTTCCACTGCCAGGGCGTTCACACATGAAACACCAACGCCGTGCAATCCGCCGGAAACTTTATAGGAACCTTTATCAAATTTTCCACCTGCGTGTAGTACAGTCATAACTACTTCCAGGGCGGATTTATTCATTTTCTTATGTTTATCAACAGGGATGCCTCGTCCATTATCGGTAATACTGACGGATTCATTTTCATGAATAATCACATTAATATTATCACAATGGCCGGCCATAGCCTCATCAATGGAGTTATCCACCACCTCGTTAACCAGATGATGCAAACCTTTGCTTGAGACATCGCCAATATACATAGCCGGACGTTTACGTACAGCTTCCAATCCTTCCAATACCTGAATGTTACCGGCTGAATAGTCTTTGCCTAATTCTCTCAACTCTTCTTCAGTCATAATTTTTAACCTCTATGTTTATTAAGTCGTGCAAATATAGCAAAAATTTCCGGATTTCAGGCATAAAATCCGGGGTTTTTTGCCGAAAAAATAAAATTCTAATAAATTGATTTTCAGAATTTACATAGAGTATGTCAAACCCGCCATAAACTGAAAACCATAGGTAGGATAACCGGCCCATTTTTCATACTGCTGAGCGGCTAAATTCCGGAAACTAATAAACCCCGATAAGAGTTTATTGTATCGATATTCGGCGGAAATATTCGCATCAATAACAGGGTCAAGCGTCACTTTTTGGAATCTGTTGTCTTTCATACTAAGCGCTTTCCGCTCGCCGATATAAAATACTTTTCCTTTAAGAATGATCTTTTCCTGTATATTGTATCGAGCCTTTAAATAGCCACCGAAGGCCGGACGGTTCCAGGCTTCCTCTATATCTGTTATGGAATATTCCGAATAACTTCCTCCCAGGCTAACATTTAGTTTTTCCTGCATGTGATAATCCACTTCTGCTTTTAAATCAAAGCTTCTAACCTTATCATGGATAAGTTTGTATCGATTTGCCAGTTCACTGGTTGTGTCTCTGATAAAAAAGGAAGCGTTCTCTGTGTTTGAAGACTCGAAATAGGCATTAAAATCAATATTTTTACTGATTGAGGCACTTAATCCTGCATAAATGACAGAACGGTCATACCGGAACTTCAAAGGAGTCATGGAATAAGATGAGTATAGAAAAGGATTTTCTTTAGTTAACTCATATAAATTGTCACGAGTAGTTTTTCCTGTCAAACCGCCTTTCAGGACAAAAATATTCTTAATCAACTCCATTCTGAGATGAATATCGGGATAAAATTCATTACGTGAGGACGCAGAATCAGCATCTACATACATACTAAGACCTACGTCCAGATCAATATTATTAAAATTATTCTTCAGATAAGGAGTAACACTTGAAACAACTGAGTGCAGAGGGTCAATGGAACTCCAGGCATTCATCCTGTAATCTGCGGTTAATTTCACACCCAGGATTTGCTCTTCCGCTGCATCAAGAAAATGCATATCGGAGTGCATATCGGCATTCAGGTCAAAGTTCATTTCCTGAACATCTTCATTGTCAGAAAAATGATAGAAATCCAGGCTTACGGAATGATGCAGTTTGTCGGAATTATAATCCGAATATTTGCTTTGAAGATCAAGAGATGCATCAATACGGTGATACAGCAGTTTGATATCCTTTTTATCAAAGTCCTGAATCGTATCATAGATTTGCCCGGGTATACCATAGCTATGAACTACATTGCGCTCATATCCGGCATTGGCTTTAAACACATGGGTGCGCCCGATCTTTTTATAGTGGGCACTGGCAAGGTTATCAGAAAAACCCGGAAAAGGATGGTCTTCAATATCTCCGGAAGCGGAAAAATGCTTCAGGTGAATACCAAAAGAATTATCGCGTGAACGGGTTGTATTATAAAAATATTCCAGATAAGGCATCGTCGAAGTACCCATTGCAATACGCATATGATTGTTGTATAGTTTATCCAGGGGTTCCCCGACCATTTTCGCAGGGCGGATTTTGTCCAGCTTAAACTCTACCGGAATCCGTTCCGAACGAATATCATAACTTACCGGTTCCTTTTCCACCTCTATTTCGTCCATTTCAGGATTCTTCTTGATTTTAAAGGCATCCGAAACCCGTGGCGTATGCTTTCCTCTAACCACTACACTTCCACTATAACCTTCTTCTTCTCCGTCCTGAATTGAATCATTAACCGGCTGTCGTTCCTGTCCAACTGCAACATTGACAAGAAAAACCAAACCTAAAACTATATTAATTACATACTTCATAAGCTATATATTTATCAACAATGATTCGCAAGTTAATCTTTAATTTACTAAAGCCATTTTAATATCATTCTATATCAGAGTTCGTTTTCAATGAGTCCGGTGTTGTTTGGATTTGCTCCGTTGTATCCGGAAACAATTCTGTCTCAAACAAATCAGAACCCTGTTCATCGGAATAGTCCAGTTCCATATCCTCCTCATCTTCCTGACCTTTTGCTTGATTAATCTCTTCTTCTCTTTTCAGAATTTTCTTCAGTTTCTTTTTAGCAATCTCAACAAGGTTCGGGCGGTCACTTGTCACATCCACTTTATAGTTATCGATAATACTGTTTAGCGTGGCCTTAGCCTGGGCTACATTATCGCGCTGCAGGTAAATATCCGCAATCAGGATAAAACTTTTTCCAATCCAGTAATCGTAGGAAGGCACCTGATTGATGATCTCAAACAACTTATTTTCTGACTCTTTCAAATCTCCTTCATTATACTCAATTTCTGCAATCAGATATTTTGCTTCAACGGCTAATTCGTTCTGTAAATTATCAGTCAAATAACTAAATGCAGATTTGGCTGTAGAAGTGCTGTCAATTGCTAAAGCCGATTTCCCGATTGTCATATACGCTTCATTCACCCATTCATCAGACACTTTATCTGTTTTCATGAGTAATTTGGCTGCAGCTATCGCCTTTCTGTTTTTACTTAATCTATGATAACAGCGCATGATATATTTCCGGGCCTCGAGGATATTCTTCTTATAATCTGCGATATTTTCTAAATCCTGATAGTAAGTCAAAGCCTCTTCAAAGTTTTTGTTATTGTAATAGATCTTTGCCAATCGTAAAACAGATTTTTCTTTAAAGCGGGTAAAGGAAGTATCTGCAATAATCTTATAATGTTTGGCAGCTTCGTCTTTATTGCCTCTCCTGTATAAACAATCAGCTAAGTAATAACGCGCATTTAGCGTAAATATACCATTGGGGAAGTCACTTAAATACTTATTGAATCCCGGAATGGCCTTTTCACAATCCCCATCCATATATATTTGTTGTGACGCATGATACATTGTGCTATCCTGTTCGTCACTACTTAAGTTAATTGCGTTTTCTTTAGCATATTTAAAAAATGCCTCCGGTTTATTTATATTCGTATATATATTTCGAATACTTACCAGGGCTTCTTTCGATTCTTTACTGCCGGGATATCTATTCCGGATTTTCTTGAATGTATTTAATGCTAAGTCATAATTGTCGGTATTGTAATACACCAGACCTTTCTTTTGCATTGACGTAACCAATTTGCTGGAATTGGGATAATTATTAATGACTTTATTAAAATATTCCAGTGCATTTTGGTTATCATCAATAATCAAATACGTATTTGCGATCTCATAAGCTGCATCATCGGCATAAGTCGATTTCGGTTCTTTCTCCAGCAAAGTTTTCAGGGTTTTGATCTTTGCTTCAAAATCGCCTAAGACACCTTCTGCAACTGCCTTTTGGTAAAGCGCATAATCCACATCACGGCTTTTGGTTCGGGCAGCCTTTTGATAAGTCTCAATAGCATCTGAATAGCGCTCATTGATATAATAACAATCGCCGGTGCGCAACAATGCATCCTGCACTATATTATTTTCGTCTTTCTTTTCCGTGTTGTCTAAAAATTTACGAAATGAAGTCAATGCATTTCCGTATTGCTCTCCTTTAAAATAAGCATATCCGATATTGTAATTCGACTCATTGTAATAAGGCAGGCGGAAAGCCCCCGGTGTTAGCTGAAATTGTTTATAGGCCTCTATTGCTTTATTGAATTGTTTATTCCGGTAATAACCTTCTGCTATCCAATAATGAGCCTTGGCATATAATTCTTTGTCATAATTATAATCCATGGATTTCTGAAAAAGCGAAATCGAAGATTTGATATTCTGGTTATTAAACAATTCAACCCCTCGATAATAGGCTATCTGCTGATAAGCGATTTTCAAATTTGTGCTTTTATTTTCAATCTTTTCCAAAGATTTTAATGCATTCTTATAATTTTTCGTCGACATAAACAGCTTCACAAGAAAGCTATTGGCTTTATCAATACGTTCATCATCGGGATATTTTTCTATAAACTTTTGAAATGATTTGATCGCCTCGTTATAAGGATCATAAGAAAGTTCATAGGCTAATTTGGCATAATTGAACAATGCATCTTTGGTTACATCTTCTTTAGAACCATTTTTATATGCTGACAAAAATGCATTGTAAGCAAATTTCTTTTCTCCGGTTTCCAGATAACAGTCGGCCATGTGATAATAAGCATTCTGAGCCATTGTATCCCCGGCCGTAGTGACTTTATCAAACTGTTGAATCGCCTTATCATATTTATCCGAACGATAATATGTATAAGCTAGCTGGTAATAATCATCGCGGGTTTTTGTTTTTTGTGTTGTATTATGAAATACCTCCAAATATGAAATTGCTTTATCATAGCGCCCGGTTGTATAATACGCATCCCCTATTAAACGAGCTATTTCAGCTTTTCTCTTTTTTGAAGCTTCATCCAATAACCCGGGAGCAATTTCCAGTAACTTGTCATATTTCTCTTGCTTATAATAAATTTGAGTGATATAATATGGAAGAACAGGCTTAAATATTTTATTATCCATCAACTTATTAAAATTCGTTAATGCCGTTTCATAATTGCCATTTTCATAAGCAATATGTCCATAGTAATATGTTGCCGGGTCAATATATTCGTTTTCCGTCTGAATGATCTTATAAAAATTATTCTTAGCCTTCTCGTAGTCATCCGATTTAAAATAAGAATAGGCTAATTTAAAGTAAAATTCATTTTTCTCTTCTGTATTCAGATCGTAAACATCAACTTTTTCCAGGCTTCGTATAGCCTGACGATAACGCTTTTTACGGTATTGATATTTACCCAGCTGGAAATAAGCTTTTCGAACTAAGGAATGTTCCGGATGTTCTTCTATAAAGGTCTTTAGCATATCTTCAGCATCCTCATTGAAAAGCTCTAAAGCACAACGGGCAGAATAATATTCCGCATTCGATTTCATTAAGGAGGAAGGAGCCTCGATCTGATCTATCACTTGTTCGAATTGCTTCTGAGCAGCTCCGTATTTTTCTTTTTGAAACAGGTCAAAAGCTGATTCATAAATATCTCCGGGAGACTCATAAACAGCCGTTTTCTGAGCAAAAGATGCAGTAGTCACAACCACCGCCAACAAACTAACTATCAGTAACTTCATTATTTTCATAAGCATAGTTTTCTTCTCTGTAAAATTACGCAATAAAATATGGATCAACAGATGGGGATCAATTACTTTTCAACAGGTCTCTTTTAAAAAAACAATATTTTGACTAACGCATTTTTGCCGGGATAATTGTCTGTATTCTTCTTTTCATCAACTTTAAGCTATGCATGAACATGAAATGATTTTTTACTACTTTTGAAGCTTTAAAATTTCAGAAAACACAAAACATATCAACATGGATATTCCCTCAAAATATGACCCCAAAAAAACAGAAAACAAATGGTATTCATATTGGATGGAGCAGAATTTTTTTCACTCTGAACCAGATGAACGAGAGCCTTATACTGTCGTAATTCCACCGCCTAACGTTACGGGTGTGTTACACATGGGCCACATGCTTAACAATACGATACAGGATGTTTTGGTAAGACGGGCACGAATGCAGGGCAAAAATGCTTGTTGGGTTCCGGGAACCGACCATGCTTCCATTGCCACAGAAGCCAAGGTAGTTCAAAAGCTTAAAAGTGAAGGTATAGAAAAGTCATCATTAAGCCGGGAAAAGTTCCTGGAGCATGCTTGGGAATGGAAAGAAAAGCACGGCGATATTATCCTGGAACAATTGAAAAAACTGGGTGCTTCCTGCGACTGGGACCGCACCAAATTTACCATGGATGACGACATGTATGAATCCGTGATTAAAGTATTTGTGGACTTATACAATAAAGGTTTGGTATACCGCGGTGTCCGCATGGTAAACTGGGATCCGAAAGCCTTAACCGCCCTCTCGGACGAAGAAGTTGTTTACAAAGAAGAAGCCTCCAGGCTATATTACGTAAATTATCCTGTAGAAGGAGAACAAAACAGACACATCACTATTGCAACAACACGACCGGAGACAATTCTGGGGGATACTGCCGTTTGTATAAACCCAAATGATGAACGTTTTGAACATCTGAAAGGAAAACGGGTGATCATTCCTGTTGTTAATCGCTCTGTTCCTGTGATAGAAGATGAATATGTTGATATGGAATTTGGTACCGGTGCTCTAAAGATCACGCCGGCCCATGATGTCAACGACTATGAAATAGGAATAAAACATAAACTTGACACAATAGATATTTTTGAAGATAACGGAACAATGAGCGAAGAAGCCACATATTTTGTCGGTGAAGACCGCTTTGATGTCCGTCAGAAGATGATCCAAAAACTGGAACAAGAAGGCTACCTGCTCAAAGTGGAAGATTATACAAATAAGGTAGGCTATTCCGAACGCACCAATGTCGTGATAGAACCCAAGTTATCACTTCAGTGGTTTCTGGACATGAAAGAGCTGGCCAGGCCTGCTTTGGATAGTGTGATGAATGATACGATCCGGTTTTATCCGGCTAAGTTTAAAAACACATACCGCCACTGGATGGAAAATGTACACAATTGGTGTATCTCCCGTCAGTTGTGGTGGGGACAGCGTATTCCGGCTTACTACACACCTGACAAGGATTATGTGGTAGCAGAAACCAAAGAAAAAGCCCTTGAAATTGCCCAAAGCAAATATAACTCTGAGCTCAAGCTCGATGACCTCACTCAGGATGAAGATGTACTGGATACCTGGTTTTCTTCATGGCTATGGCCTATCTCTGTTTTTGATGGCATCCGCCATCCGGACAACAAAGAAATTGACTATTATTATCCTACTGATGATTTGGTAACCGCACCGGAGATATTGTTTTTCTGGGTGGCCCGGATGATCATGGCAGGCTACGAATACCGCGGGGAGCAACCATTTAAAAATGTTTACCTGACCGGAATTGTACGTGATAAACACGGACAAAAGATGTCCAAGTCGCTTGGAAACTCTCCGGATCCGTTGCGCCTGATCCAGCAATATGGTGCAGACGGTGTGCGCATCGGCATGCTGTTAACTTCGCCGGCCGGCAACGACCTTCCGTTTGACGAAGTATTATGTGAGCAAGGCCGCAATTTTAGCAATAAAATATGGAATGCCATGCGGCTTGTTAAAGGATGGCAAGTTGACGATTCCATGGAAACACCAGTAAACAACACTGTCTCGGTAGACTGGATGCATAACCGGCTGATGCAGGAGCTGCAGGTTATCAACGACCATTTTGAAAAATTCCGCATTTCAAACGCACTTATGTCAGTTTACCGGTTGATCTGGGATGATTTCTGCTCCTGGTATCTGGAAATGGTCAAACCTTCTTATCAAAAACCAATCGACCGTCAGACGCTGGAAAATACGATCGATTTGTTTGAAAAACTAATGAAAGTATTGCATCCTTTTATGCCGTTCCTTACAGAAGAAGTATGGCATAACCTTCGTCAGCGCGAGGAAGGAGAATCAATCATGATCATTAATATGCCGGAAGTCCGTGATTATGATTCCAACTTACTGGAACGTTTTGCGTTCGCACGGGAAACAGTAATGGCTATCAGAAATCTGCGCAACAATAAAAACATACCGCCCAAACAAACACTTAATCTCTACATTAGTGGACAGCAAGACAAAACAACAGGTGTTTTTGCTCCTGTCGTCATGAAACTGGCGAATCTTGAACAACTGGAATTTGTCCGGGAACCGGTAGAAAATGCGTTGCAGGTATTAGTTCGTTCAACCGAGATGTTTATTCCTTTTGAAGGTACTGTTAACAAAGAAGAAGAGCTGGAAAAGCTACAAAAGGAACTGGAATATCAGGAAGGCTTTCTTAATGGTGTCATGAAAAAACTCGGCAATGAACGTTTTGTCAACAACGCTCCCGAAGCCGTTGTTCAAAAGGAACAACAAAAGAAAGAAGATGCCGAAGAAAAAATACGGTTGATCAAGACACAGATGAACAAACTAAAATAGTCCTTATGAACTCTTTATCTCCGGTAGTATTTGATTTCCTGTCCCGGTTACGGGAAAACAATAACCGGGAGTGGTATCATCAGAATAAGAATATGTACCGGGAGGCTAAAGCAGCTTTTGAATCGTTTCTGGACGATCTGATACCTGAACTGATTGGACTGGATCCAGCGTTGCGGGGGTTAACGCCCAAAACTACTATGTTTCGTATCTTCCGTGACATTCGTTTCAGCAAAGACAAAACACCTTATAAAACTAATTTCGGAGCAGTTATCGCTCCCGGAGGTCGCAAAAGCCCATATTCCGGATTATATTTGCACATTGAACCCGGCAAATGCATGGCAGGCGGGGGGATTTACAAACCGCAAAAAGATGTGCTGGATGCTGTCCGGCAAGAGATCTACTACAATGGTGAAAATCTTCGTAAAATCATCAATGACCCCCTGTTCCGGGAATGGTTTGGCGAAATTCAATCTATGGGAGATAAGCTAAAGCGAATGCCCAAAGGATTTGACACCAATAGTCCTAACGCAGACTTGTTAAAACTAAAGACCATAACAGCCATGCATGCTATAGAAGATGAGGTCATGCTGTCTGATAATGCTGCAGAAGAACTCATTGAAACATTTCGAAGGCTACAGCCATTTAACCATTTTCTCAACGAAGCCATAGACCTGGGAAAAGACGAGAAACCACACAAGCTTTACTAATAGAAAACCCCATTTAACCATTCGCAACGATAAATACTTATCTTTGCGCGTTAAAATACCCACATCTATGTGGCCGGATCCTGACTGGAACAATAAAATTTAAAATTAACCCGACTGCTCAAAAACGAAATTTTGACAGTCTGAAAAAAAAGACAAAAAATGAAGATCAGTGGTTTTTCGATGGTAAAGAATGCAGAAAAACTCTATTATCCCATTCGCCCTGCCATTGAATCCGTATTGCCCCTTGTGGATGAATTTGTGATAGCTCTTGGTGATGGTGATGAAGACGATCATACACGGGAAATCATCGAAAAGATCAATTCGGATAAAATCAGAATCATTGACACGGTCTGGGATCTGGAAAAATTCCCCCGGGGCACAGAAAATGCCCATCAAACTGACATTGCCAAAGAACATTGCTCCGGCGACTGGCTTATTTACCTGCAAGCCGATGAAGTTATCCATGAAAAATACCTGCCGGTAATTGAACAAGCCTGTCATCGTTATTTGCAGGATGAAGAAGTAGAAGGCATGTTACTGAAATATGTTCATTTCTGGGGCGATTATTATCATTATCAGGATGCCCACAGTTGGTATAAAAAGGAAATCCGCATTATTCGCAATCATCCGGATATTCACTCCTGGGAATCGGCCCAATCCTTCCGTAAAATACCCGGTTTCGATTATGTCAATTACCGTCAGCAACAAGGCACTTATAAGTTACAGGTTGTGGAGTTGGATGCTTATGTATATCATTATGGCTGGGTAAGACCACCACATCTGATGAAAAACAAAACAAAAGCATTAGCCACAATTCACAAAGGGCAAAAGAAAGTGGAAGAAATGGATTTGAAGCGACAATTTACATTTGATTATGGACCATTGAATATGCTCAAAGAATTTAAAGGAACACATCCGAAGGTTATGCGTAACTGGATTGCGAAGTTTGACTGGCACGAGCATCTGCAGTATTCCGGCGAGCCAAATCCAAATCGGAAAAAGCATAAACACGAAACAGTAAAAAATCGCGTTTTCACATGGATGAAACATAATATACCGGGCATGAAGGAAGCCGGTGATTTTAAAAATTATATTTTATTGAAACGATAAACTGCTTTAACCTGAACTTAATGCATGAATAATAATGGTTAAATAATAAAAAAGAACCGATAAAAGTAATATGAAGGACTTAACAGAAATTTTAGCAATTAGTGGAAAAAGTGGGCTTTTTAAAATGGTTGCCCAGGCTAAAAACAGCATTATAGTAGAATCTCTGGAAGACGGAAAACGATCACCCGTACATTCTACTCAGGCTGTCAGCTCACTGGAAGAGATTAGTATTTTCACGGAAACGGAAGATATGCCGTTGAAAGATGTTTTTAAAAGAATTTACGAAAAAACCGGAGGAGAGAAAGCCCCTTCCCCGAAAGCATCTTCCGATGAGCTAAAAAAATTCATGAGCGAAGTAGTCCCGGAATATGATGAGGACAGGGTCTACATCTCCGACATTAAAAAAGTTATGAAGTGGTATAACAAACTTCATGATGCCGATATGCTTGGCTTTGTTCATCATAAAGAGGAAGAGGAAAATAACGATAAAACCGAAGCTCCGGATGAAACAAATAAAGATGAATCCGAAGACAAACAAAGCAATCAGGATCAAAATGAAGATTCCGAAGAAACAAAAGAATAACTGTTTCTTCGCTCGATAGCACACGCGGCAATATCCTGGAAGAGTAAAATTCCAGGTTGCCGACCCTAAAAAAGAAACAGGCTAAATATCAATCGCTTAGGATTGCTTTAGCCTGTTTCTTTATCAACCTTTTTCGGGATTTGTTCTAAAGAAAAGGGAAAAAAAGAAAGTACTTGTTTTCATTCGTTTACTCCTGTCGCAAACAAGAACGCCAACAGCAAAAACTATTTCTTTCGTTTACGAATCACCCGGGAGGGCTTCTCCTTCGCGAAGTTTCATGATATCATCGAATACATCCCATAATTTATCGGGTGGCGTCGGAGCAATTACTTTTACCGGTTCTTTTTTTACCGGATGCGTAAATTCCAAATAACGTGCATGCAGATGGATCATTCCGCCATCTTTGTTCAGTCTTTTAAAGCCATACTTCACATCTCCTTTTATGGGTGATCCAATGGCGGATAGCTGCGCTCTTATTTGGTGATGACGTCCTGTCAACAATTCCACCTCCAGCAGGCTGTAATTATTGGAAGCAGCAACAAACCGGTATTCCAGCTCGGCTCTCAATGCACCTTTTGTTTGTTCGTCAACAGCAAACGATTTATTTTTTTTCTGATTCTTTTTCAGATGATGTACCAAAACACCGGCTGATTCGCGGGGCTGATCTTCAACCAATGCCCAATAAATTTTCCGGATGTCCCGCTGCTTTATCAATTCATTCATCCGCGCCAAACCTTTGGAAGTCTTGGCAAAAATAACAGCTCCACTCACCGGCCGGTCTACGCGGTGAACAACCCCGATAAAGACATTCCCGGGTTTATTGTATTTGTCTTTCAGAAAATCTTTTAATTTCTCACTAATTGGCTTGTCGCCGGTTTTATCACCTTGTATGATCTCTCCGGGTTTTTTATTGACAATAATCAAATGATTATCCTCAAATAAAATATCGTTTTCGCCAATCGGTCTTGCCTCACTCATATCCGCATTAGTATTGTTCCCGCTCATTGGGGAAATCCATGGATTTGACATCATTAATATAAGCCTTCACAGAGCCGGTAATTTCTTCCTGCAGGTTATGATAGCGTCTCAAAAAACGGGGAGAGAACTTTTGAGAAATTCCCAGCATATCATGCAGTACCAATACTTGCCCATCCACCTCGGCACCGGCGCCAATACCAATCACAGGGATGTTAATTTCATTAGCAACCCGGGCTGCCAGTTTGGCGGGAATTTTTTCAAGCACAATAGCAAAGCAACCGGCATCCGCCAGAGCATGCGCATCTTCCAAAAGCTTTTCTGCTTCTTCCTCTTGAGTGGCCCGTACCACATAAGTTCCAAACTTATGTATGGATTGTGGAGTAAGTCCTAAATGGCCCATTACAGGAATTCCGGCAGACAGTATTCGCTCTACGGATTCCATAATCTCTTTTCCTCCTTCCATCTTCACTGCATTAGCACCCGCTTCCTTCATGATCCGGATAGCAGATTGTATGGCTTCTCTGGAATTTCCCTGATACGTTCCAAAAGGCATATCCACAACAACCAATGCACGTTTAACAGCCCGCATCACTGCTGAAGCATGATAAATCATCATATCCAGCGTTATGGGCAATGTCGTTGTATAACCCGACATCACATTGGATGCCGAATCGCCCACCAAAATAACATCAATACCGGCATTATCAAGAATACTCGCCATTGAGAAGTCATAAGCTGTCAGCATGGATATCTTTTCCTTCTTCAGCTTCATTTCCTGAAGAACATGAGTCGTGATTTTTCGCGGGGCCATTGTGTTTTCTGTAGACATAAAGCTCTTGTGTTTATATTATGACTTTCTATAATAATTGACAAAGATAAATAATAAATTTGGCCTCTGCCAGTTATTAGTATTGGATCTATATTTGTCCGGTTGTAAAAGAACCATAAATGTTAGATTATTATTAGATTTGTATCTTTTAAAACCAAATGAAATGAAACGACCATTTCCTTATTCTATTCCCTTAAAATTTATGTTTACAAAAAAATATAACTCAGGATTTGTTTACAATGCTTTCAAAAATTTTCTTCGTTTTGACAAGTTTTTAATCGGTATATTCTCTTTAATGTTAATCTCAGGATTCTGGTCTTGTGAAACAGACGTAGACCTCAACGATGAATGGCAGGATATTCCGGTTGTTTATGGTTTATTAAGCCAGAATGACCAGGTACATTATATCAGAATTAACCGCGCATTTTTAGGTGAAGGCGATGCTATGAAAATGGCATCAGAATTAGACTCGATTATATATGATCCCAAAAACTTAGATGTTCGTTTAATCGAAATGAACGGAGACAATCCGGTAAGATCTATTCCTTTAGATACCACATTGGTGACGAACGTAGACTCTGGTGTGTTTCATTATCCGGAACAGATCGTCTACCGCACGCAGCCCAATTCTGTAGAATTATCAACTAACTATACTTATCATCTGGAAATTTATAACAAAAAATACGACAAATACATTGAGTCTGAAACCGAATTAATCCACGACTTTTCTATTAAACGTCCTCTTGCCGGCCAAACGATGGTTAACTATACCTCCCCTTTTCCAACTGATGTCATTTGGAGGACTGCAGAAAACGGAAGATTACACCAACTTAGCATCCGGATTTATTACACTAACTATTTTGATAGTGGCAATACAGAAAGAAAAACTTTAAACTGGAATTTTCCTTCGAAAGAAGCCAGCGATTTAGGTGGTGGTGAGGAACAGAAAACGCAAATCAGAGGACAACAGTTTTATGTCTTTTTGAAAAATTCCATTCCTGAACGCTCTGATGTTGAAAGAACCCTCGATTCTGTACGATATATCGTTTCTGTTGCCAATGATAACTTTAACATTTACATGAAAGTAAATGAACCTTCGAATAGCATAATTCAGGAACGCCCGGAATTCTCCAATGTGTCAAACGGCATTGGATTATTTGCCAGCCGCTATAGTGAACATCGCACTTTACTTTTAAATTCAGACTCCCAGGATTCGCTCGTCGATGGACATCACACACGTCACCTGAATTTCATAAAACCAATTCGCTAACAACCTGACAAACTGACGCTGTGTCAGTATACTTTGTTATATACTGATTTCATGAACATTATATTTTCCCGCCAATATTATTTCATATTAAGAGTTTATTTGGCACAAACATTGACCTTTTGTGTACAAATCGAAATAAAAACTAATAAAAGGATAATACAATGGGAAAAATAATAGGAATCGACCTGGGTACTACAAACTCATGTGTAGCCGTAATGGAAGGGAACGAACCTGTTGTTGTAAATAACAGCGAAGGTAAACGGACTACTCCATCCATGGTTGCATTCACAGATAATAATGAACGCAAAGTAGGAGACCCGGCAAAACGTCAGGCTATAACGAATCCGAATAAGACAGTTTCATCAATTAAGCGTTTTATGGGGGAAGCATGGGATCGCGTGCAAACAGAAGTAAAACGCATGCCTTATACAGTAGAAAAAGGTGAAAACGATATCCCCCGCGTGAAAATTGACGACAGAAACTATAGTCCACAGGAAATTTCTGCTATGGTTCTTCAAAAAATGAAGAAAACAGCAGAAGATTATTTAGGACAAGAAGTAACAGAAGCTGTTATTACTGTTCCAGCTTATTTCAGTGATACGCAGCGTCAGGCAACAAAAGAAGCCGGAGAAATTGCCGGTATGGAAGTGAAGCGTATTATCAACGAGCCTACGGCAGCATCACTGGCTTATGGCCTGGACAAACGTGATAGAGACATTAAAGTAGCCGTCTTCGACTTAGGAGGTGGTACATTTGATATTTCCATCTTAGAACTCGGAGATGGTGTTTTTGAAGTTAAATCTACCCATGGTGACACTCACCTCGGTGGTGATGACTTTGATGATAAAGTCATTGAATGGTTAGCCGACGAATTCAAAAAAGATGAAGGCGTTGACCTGAGAAAAGACCCAATGGCTATGCAGCGTCTGAAAGAAGCTGCAGAAAAAGCCAAGGTAGAGCTTTCCAGTGCTACGGAAACGGAAATCAACCTTCCATATATTATGCCGGTTGATGGAATTCCGAAGCACCTTGTGAAAAAGCTTACCCGCTCTAAATTTGAACAACTTACAGACGATCTCATTCAACGCACTGTTGAACCTTGTAAGAAAGCGCTCAGCGATGCAGGCCTCAGTGAAGGCGAAATCGACGAAGTTATTCTCGTAGGTGGTTCTACACGTATTCCGGCTATCCAAAAGGTAGTGGAAGACTTCTTCAAGAGAAAACCATCGAAAGGTGTTAACCCGGACGAAGTAGTTGCTATTGGTGCTGCTATTCAGGGTGGTGTTTTAACCGGAGACGTAAAAGACGTATTGCTGCTTGATGTCACTCCGCTTTCCTTAGGTATTGAAACTTATGGTGGCGTAATGACTAAGCTCATTGAGGCAAACACAACAATACCAACGAAGAAAACAGAGACCTTCTCCACAGCTGCTGACAACCAAACTTCGGTTGAGATTCACGTGCTACAGGGAGAACGGCCGATGGCTAATCAAAACAAGAGTATCGGACGCTTCCACCTGGATGGAATACCACCAGCCCCACGTGGAGTGCCACAAATCGAGGTGGCCTTCGATATCGACGCCAACGGTATTTTGAATGTCTCTGCTAAAGACAAAGGAACAAACAAAGAACAAAGTATCCGCATTGAAGCAACAACCGGTCTGTCCGAAGATGAAATCGAAAAGATGAAGCAGGAAGCTGAAGCTCACGCTGAAGAAGACCGTAAAGCAAAAGAAAAAGTTGAGAAACTGAATAAAGCGGATGCATTAATATTCCAAACCGAAAAACAACTGAAAGAATTCGGTGATAAAGTTCCGGCTGAGAAAAAGCAACCAATTGAAGAAGCCATGAATAAATTAAGAGAAGCTCACAAACAAGAAAACCTTGAAGAGGTTGATAAATACACCGAAGAGCTTAACAATGCATGGCAGGCTGCAAGCCAGGAAATCTATAATGCTCAGCAACAGCAAGGCGGTGCCGCCGGTGGCGATGGCGGAGCCCAGGCTCAGCAAGAACAACAAGCTCAAGGTCAGGAAGAAAACAAATCAGGAAATGATGATGATGTAACTGACGTTGATTTTGAAGAAGTAGATGACGATAAAGATAAATAATCGATAGTCATTGATAATTTACAAAAGCCGTTACGTTTTCGTAGCGGCTTTTTTTATATCCTTTAAAAAGAATAACTCAACGTATTGCGAAGGGAATAAATAACCATTGGAACGCCTTCCGGCGGATAGGCATCATGCATCCAGTTATGCTGAACGCCTACTTTCAGGTTTTTCAATACCTTGAAGTTTATACTTGATTGCCACAAAATACGCACATCAGGCAAGTTAAACATTTTAGGCTGAAAATATGCTATGGAACTGACTGATATTTCCTCTTTGATCTTCCATTTTAAGTTAATATAGTAACTAAGTCTTAAGTTGTTTTCTTTCGTCTTATCCTTATGTTGTTCATGTTCAAACATGGCTATATTTCCAAGATATAGCTTAAACTTGTCTTTGTCGAAAGCCTCAAAACGAATCCCTCCTCCCCACAAATTCCGGAAATTTACTTTCAGAACCTGGTTATATTGAAACTGAGCAAAACCTTCCAGACTCATCCAGTCATTCATATTTCGCGTATAACGAAAATGTTGAGATCCGTTGTTTTCATAATTTTCATTACCAGCTTTTATAAAACTCAAATCGGAAAGCATCAAAAAAGTATGGATATCCTGCTTGTATTGAATATGGATATTCGTTTGAAGCTGTTTGATCTTCTTACTGCTTTTATTGATATTATAAGCTCCTTTAGCCTGACCGGCCCACCCACTGTCACTTTCAAGGCGTAACTTTTCTATGTTCATGATCTGCGCGTGCAATGGATGCAAACCAATCAACAATAAAGCAAACAAAAAATAATAGCGCATTCGATAGCTTTCTTTATACCACTTTGATAAATTTTTGCAAATGTAACGGTTTTCATCATAAACCCGAAAAACCAATAGTGGATAACTATCCTTTTCTTTAGAAAAGTTTGTTTACCTGAATCTTATAATCTTTGGTTAATAAAAAAGCAGGTTTGTTCAACCTGCTCATTATTTTCACAACTGCATAAAAAATTTACGCAATCAGTAATCTTTAAACGTTATAAATGAATGACTAAAATGGCCAGAAGGCATTATCATTCCAAATTTCTTCCTGCAGTTCTTTGCTAAGTTCGTTAAGGATTTTATGATGACCTTTTTCCCAGTCTGACAGCCATTGGAAAAGTTCTTTCTCATTTTTGTCATTGGTTTTCTTTGCATGCTCCGAATACACTTCAATGGCTTTAGTTTCCATATCAATAGCTGCATTGATAGCTGCGGCCTCGTAACCGGCTGCTGAGATTTTATTTTTTATGTCTCCGGAAAGGATTAAGTTAGCGATCGCATCATCAGAGTCATCTTTGGCTTCCAGTTTGTCCTTTTTAAACTTATTGTTTTCCTTGAAATATTTGAACTGCTCTGACAAATAGTCAATATGCGTCTTTTCTTCTTTGGCCATAATCTGGAAAATATTGGCTACTTCTTCATTATCCGTATTTTTAGCTACTTGCTCATAAAAAGCCTTACCCCTTTTCTCCATAAGGATGGCCTTTTTTAAAATTTCTTCTGATCGGGATTCTTTCATAAATTTATGATTTAAGGGTTATCAAATATTTAAACAGATCAAAAAATCAATTTGTTCATTAGAAATAGGAATATGGGCGGCAAACAACACATACCAGCCGCAAATGCTGAAAAAAGCTTCAGCGATTTGCTTTAAGAGACGGTAGTTTTCGATTTTTATCTTTTCTATATCGTTTTGATAACAAAGTAGTTCATTCCAACAATCCAGTTCTGCCAGGGTTTATCCGTGCATTTTTAACAAAAAACGAGACCCGATACAACAGAAAATTTCTCAATATAAAATATTACCAGAAAATGTATCTTTGTACTATATAAGTAAAACTCAAATGGAATCACAAATCAAGAAAGATCTGAACAACCTGTATGAATCGTTCACAGGCGAGAAAGCTGCTTCTATTGAGGCTCTGCCGCGCTCCGGTTCGAACCGCCAATATTACAGACTACAGGGCAAACAAAACGTTATTGGCGTATATAATGCAGATAAAGCGGAAAACAAAGCTTTTCTCTATTTTGCCCGTCATTTCAAAAAACATCAACTCCCGGTTCCCGAAATTTTTGCTTCCGATGAAAAAAATGACATCTATTTACAGGAAGACCTGGGGGAAAATACGTTGTTTTCGTATATCGAAACCGATAACCGCAATGGTGATTTCTCGGGACGTTTAGAAGGATACTACAAACAAGTTCTAAAATGGCTGCCTGAATTTCAGGTAAAGGCCGCTCAGGATATCAACTATGAATATTGCTATCCCCGGAAACGGTTCGATCGCCAATCCATGCTCTGGGATTTGAATTATTTCAAATACTATTTCTTGAAACTCGCTGATATTCCATTTGATGAAGAGAAACTTGAAAATGATTTCAATACATTCATGGACTTTTTATCCGAAGCTCCCGATCATTATTTTTTGTATCGCGATTTTCAGTCACGCAATATTATGATTAAGGATGAAAAACCTTATTTCATAGACTTTCAGGGCGGAAGACAGGGTGCTTTGCAATATGATATTGCTTCCTTGCTTTATGATGCTAAAGCCAATATACCACAGGATATCCGTGATAAATTCCTTGAGATTTATTTGGAGCAACTTCAAAATTACATCCCGGAACTCAATAAACATAAGTTCCGTGAATATTATTACGGTTTTGTACTTATCCGGATTATGCAAGCCATGGGTGCTTATGGCTACCGGGGTTTTTTCGAAGGGAAAAAACATTTTCTGCAAAGTATCCCCTTTGCCGTTGCGAACTTAAAGCAACTTCTGGATAATCAGAACCTGCCGGTTCATATACCGGAATTAACCTATGCATTAAAAGCTATTACTCATTCCCAAAAGCTACAAAGCATTAGCGCCGGGCAAAAGCATTTGACCGTAGAGCTTAACAGTTTTTCTTATAAACGTGGGATCCCGGTAGATACCAGCGGACATGGCGGAGGATTTGTTTTTGATTGCCGTCCCCTTCCCAACCCCGGCAGATATGAAGCATACAAAGACCTGACCGGTAACGACACCGAAGTGATTAACTTCTTAAATGACAAACCGGAAGTCCATAAGTTTTTGGACCACACCTGGGCGCTAACAAGACAGGCGGTGGAAAATTATCTGGAAAGAGGTTTTGATCATCTTACTGTCAATTTCGGCTGTACCGGAGGTCAACATCGCTCCGTGTATATGGCCAATTTTATAGCAAACCGAATAAAAGAAATGTTTGATGTATCGATTGACCTCAGGCACCGGGAGCAAAATTTTTAGAGTAACAGATTAACCATCATCCACGAAAAAATCTATTCATGGCTTCATTCAACAATGACCCAATGCCTCAAAAAGCAATACTATTCGCAGCAGGACTGGGAAGCCGACTGCATCCCTTAACAGACGACAAGCCTAAGGCTTTAGTTAAGGTTAATGGAGTTACATTGCTTGAACAAGCCATCAATAAACTTGTAAATTTTGGGGTTACCGACCTCATCATCAACATCCATCATTTTGGAGACAAAGTTTTAAAGTTTCTGGAGCAAAAAAAATTTAACAATGTCAACATATCAATATCCGATGAACGCTCCCTCCTTTTGGATACCGGAGGTGCTTTAAAAAAAGCATCCTGGTTTTTTGATGACAACCAACCTTTCTGGGCTTACAATGTTGACATTATTTCGGATATCAATCTGAATGAGATGCTGACAACGCACCGGAAAGATGATGCTATCGCTACTCTGGCAATACGTACAAGAGAGTCGTCGCGCTACCTTTTATGGGATCAGCAACGGAAACTGAAAGGCTGGAAAAACACTCGCACAGGCGAAGAAATATGCTATGCCCAAAAAGATGAATCTCTTCACGAACAGGCTTTTAGCGGTATTCACATTATCCGTCCGGAGATATTCCAATATTTACCCGATGAAGAAGTGTTTTCCATAATAAACACATATCTGGATCTGGCTCCAAAACACATCATTTCAGGCTTTAATCATGATAATTCTTTTTGGTTTGATGCGGGAACTCCCCAAAAACTTCATGAAGCCGAACAATATCTAAAAAACAATTCCTGAAACCAGGTTTTATAAGCTCTGTCCTGTCAAATTATCAGACGGGATTTTTTTGTAAATTTGACATGCTAAAACATCCATTCCATGCATTCAGGATTAACAATGAAAACGGAGGTAATGTGGACACATTCTTAGGCAAAGTTGCCCGCGAAATCATCGAAAAACACCAAAACAACACCCACCAACTGGCTGTCATATTACCCAGCCGGCGGGCTGTGGCTTATCTGAAAAAAGAATTAAGACAATCGGACTTTTCGGGCAGTATGTGGTTACCGGATATTTTCAGCATAGAAGATTTTGTTTATGCAGCATCCGGCTACGAGCAAATAGATCCCACCGCCCTGGTCATTGAGTTGTTTCGCGTACATCAGGAAATAGAGAACAACGAAAAAGCCAGTCTGGAAAGCTTTTTGGCCTGGGCCCCTATGATGGTTCACGATTTCAATTCCATTGACGAAAATCTGGCCGATGCTTCCGCCCTGTTTTCATTTTTAAGCGAGGCTAAAGCCATTGAAAAATGGCGTCCTGACAAAGACCAACTGACAAAAAATGAAAAAGAATATGTTGCCTTTTTTGCTTTACTGAAAACGTATTACCATAAACTTCGCGAAAGCTTGCTCAAGCAACGCAAAGCATATCAGGGAATGGCCATAAAAGCTATCCATGAATCCGGGGTATTGCTGGATCACGAAAAGTGGCAACATTTTATTTTTGCCGGATTTTACGCCTTAACTCAGGCAGAAGAAGAACTGATGAAAGCTTTGAAAAAAGCTGGTAAATTAACCCGCTTTTTTGATGCTGATCAATACTACGTAAAGGATAAATTTCATGAAGCCGGAAAATTTTTACGTAACAAAGCGACGGACGAGCATTTCCACTGGCTTTTTGACTACTACAGGGAAAAAACCGGCGAGATCAATATAAGCGGAATCCCGGGAAACATCGGACAAGCCCGGCAGGCCGGAGCCCTGATTGATGAAATTAATAAGCACAAGAATACATCCGAAAATGAAAAAAATCAAACGGATGAAAATACGGCCATCGTGCTGGCTGATGAGTCGCTGCTAATGCCTGTACTCAACAGCCTTCCGAAGAATGTGAGTGGCATTAACGTGACCATGGGATTTCCCGTAAATCAAACCTCCACGGGAAGTTTATTGAGGTTATTACTGAAAAGCGCCCTTGATAAAGAACGCTATAAACGCAAAAACATTCATGTGGATGATTTGCTACAGATCATCAATCTGCCTGTAAGCAGCCCGCTGCTGGAAAATCCGGAAACGTTAAGGTTACAACTTATCAAAAACAAAAAAGTATTTTACCAGCCGGAAGAAGTAACAGCACTTTTACCTTCACGTTTAGCTGATATATTATTGGAGGATAATAATCCGTCCGAACTTTTGAGTAAGCTTATTGAGTTCACAAAGATTCTCAGTCAAAACATGGAAGACAAAACTACCCTCACCCTGGAAGTCCACAGTGCTTCCATCATTTGTGACCGGCTGATAGAACTCCAAAAGATTCTGCAAAAGGCAAATGTCCTGAACACCTTCAATGATCTGGAAAAATTACTTCGGAAAACGGTGTTAAATGCCAGGCTTCCTTTCAGCGGAGAACCTTTAAAAGGACTCCAGATAATGGGAATGCTGGAGAGCCGCGCACTGGATTTTGAAAATATCATACTGCTTTCCGTGAATGAAGGCTCTCTGCCGGCCGGAAAATCGTATAACTCACTAATCCCACAGGATATCCGGAGAAAATTTAACCTCCCCACTTACCAGGACAACGACAGCATCTATGCTTATCATTTTTACCGTCTTCTGCAACGTGCAAAAAAAGTGCATCTGCTTTACAATACGCAAGCCGGAACATTGGGCGGCAAAGAACAAAGCCGTTTTATCAAACAACTGAAACATGAGTTGCCGCATTATAACCCGGAGATCACACTGAATGATGAACTTCTTACACCTCCGGTAGCTATTGCTGAAGAACGAACAATTACAGTGGAAAAAGATGAAACCGTGATGGAAGACCTGCAAAAGGCTTTGCAAAAAGGCAATTATTCAGGCCTTTCAGCTTCGGGATTGAAAACCCTTACCAATTGCAGCCTGCAGTATTACTTCAAATATGTTTTGCGTCTGGAAAAAACCGATGAGATTGAAGAGACTATTCCCATGAACATTTTCGGGGATGCCGTTCACCTTGTTCTTGAAAATATTTTCCGTCCTGATGAAAATACAGATGGATACGTGGTTTCACCGCAATATCTGAAACAACAAAATGTCAGAGAACAATTTATTGCAAATTTGCCGGAAGAATATACCAGAGACCTATTGCAAACCGGAAGAAACAGATTAATGGTTGACCTGGCGGAAAATCTGCTGAAACGATTTCTGGATGAAGAAATACAAGCAGCCCAAAACCATAAGATAACCATCAAAAGTGTGGAAGAACAATTGGCATATAAAACCGTTATCCGGGATATTGAAGTATATTTCAAAGGCAAAGCAGACCGCATCGATGAAACCGGCCATACCAAAAGGATTATTGATTATAAGACAGGAAATGTAAAACCGGGAAATCTTAATCAACAGGAACCCTTTGAAAGCCTGGACGAGCTAAAATCCGGCGAGGCTATTCAGGTTTTGTTTTATGACTGGCTGTATAACAAAATGAACAATAGCGATGAAGCACTTGAGGGCGGAATTATGCTGCTGGCAAATCCTTCCAAACATTCTATTTTCTTTAATCTTAAGAAAAATACCGGCATCACCCCGGAAATAAGACAACAATTTGAAAACGCATTATGGGCAAAAGTGGAAGAATTATTAGATCCTTCTGTCCCTTTTGCTCAGACGGAAGACCGTAATAAATGCGAAATTTGTGACTTCCGCAGTATCTGTAAGCGCTAAAAATTCATGGTATTCCGCCCTTATTTCCAGAGGTATTTTTACAGCTATAAATTTTATGCATTTTTACCGGCCAATCCTTATTTCATTATTGTACACCATAATAAGAGCTGCAAAGAAGCATTCAACAAAGCTGTTTACTCCCTGAAGTAATCCAAATTCCATCATTCCTTAATCACCTTCGCCGAAAACACTCCTTTTTCCGTTTGGATTCGAGCCAGGTATATTCCCGTTTTCAAGCCGGACAGATCAATCGTTTTTCCTCTGGTATTCAGATTGTCATACCTCCTGACGGTTTTACCCGTGATATCGGTAATAAAAAGGGATTTGATTTGACTTTCGGCGGAAATTTTGACAAGGCCGGTAGTGGGGTTCGGGTAAAGGCTATAATCAAGGGAAGTTTGGTCGGAAATTCCTACAGGATGTTTATTCTTATACCAGCTAATCCTACCATGATCATATCTATGATAAGTTACTATTACATCTTTATAATTATCGCCATCAATGTCTTTGCCATGGATCTCGCCTACATGACCTATAATGGAATCTTCAATAACCTCGTAAGTGCTAAAACTTCCATTCCCGTCATTCTTATACCAGCTTAAATTATAAGGAGGTATAATAACAGAAAAACCAGAAATTACTGTACCTGAAATAACATCTTTATCTCCGTCGTTATCAAAATCAAAAGCATTAATTCCTGCAATCCCTGTTAAAGAATCCACCGTATTATGATTATTATTAAAAGTACCCAAACCTTGATTTTCATACCAAATAATATCTTGCGGAATAACTCCATTAGAATATACACCTGTTAATACATCTTTATCATTATTTCCATTCAAGTCTACAGCAGTAAGGTTCGTAAAGAATCTCTGACTTACAACACCAACCATAACCTGTTGATTATCAAAGTTGCCATTCCCATCATTTTGAAACCATACAATTTTATCTCCATAGTCATCAATTCTTATGAGTATATCTTTATCTCCATCACCATTTAAATCGGCAGTAGTCAAATTTCCAACAATACCAACAGAATCTGCGACAAGCTTTTGAGGTCCAAAATTACCACTTCCGTCATTGGGGAACCACACAATTTTATTTGATGCCGCAATTACATCCTGATGTCCGTTATTATTCATATCTGCAGCACACACAAGATACGGATCATGATACGGAAAACCGCCACCGGATAAAGAATCACTGATAATCTTTCGGGAAGGGAAATTTCCATTACCGTCATTGGGATACCAGGCTATTGTATTATCTCCGATTGAAGCCGAAAGTATATCCGGATAATTATCACGGTTAAGGTTGGCTGCACAAGCATCCTTAACATTATTGGCATTGGTAGTAATAATTTGCTGGGGACCAAAATTTCCGTTACCATCGTTTTCATACCACGCAAGTTTATTATCTGCTTTTGAAGCAGAAAAAACATCGTTATATCCGTCATTATTTAAATCAACTACATCAATAGAAACAAGGCTGCTAATCGTATTAACAATATTATTTTGAATTTCAAAGTTCCCGGCGCCTTTATTTTTATACCAATGAATCAGGTTTTTTCCAAAAGAAGCTACAAGAACATCCTGTTGTCCGTCCCCGTCTATATCAGAAGCATATCCAGTTCGGACGTTCGACATCGAATCATTAATTATTTGCCGGGGACCAAAATTTCCATTGCCCTGATTATTATACCAGGCCACTTCATTATTCTTGCAAGTAGAGAGTATATCTGGTTTCCCATCATTATTGAAATCACTCACATAAACCGAAGTAGCTTTAAAAGCTAAAGAGTCGATAGTTTGCTCTGATCCGAAAGAGCCGTTACCCTGATTTTTGTACCAGGTAATTTTATCATCACCGTATAGTGCCGAAAGTATATCCTTGTTTCCGTCATTATCTAAATCAAAGGCATAAACGGATGCCCCGGATGCATTATTGGCAATAATCTTCCCGGAACTAAAGTTACCATTCCCATCATTTTTATACCAGGCAATTTTATCAGAACCTGCCAACACATCAATATTGTTATCATTATCTATGTCAACTGCGAAAACCGAACGAATATCACCTGTACTATTACCAATAACTTGCATACTGCCAAAATTTCCATTGCCATTATTTTCACACCAGGCAATTTTATTCCCTGCAAGATTGTTATTCGCTGAAAAAATCACATCCGTATTTCCATTGCCATTAAGATCAGCAGCATAAACCGAACGAGCACCATCAGGTAGAGAAATAATATGCTGGGGACCAAAATTCCCATTACCCATGTTTTCATACCACGCAATTTTATTATCATTTTCGGAGGCAGAAAGAACATCCATTTTGCTATTTCCGTTAAGATCAGCTACATATACTGAACGAGCATAATCTGCATTCGTAGTTATTACTTGCTGGGAACCAAAACCTCCGTTCCCATCGTTTTCATACCACGCAATTTTATCACTTTCTGCAGCAGCAATCACTATATCCGGATCGCCATCCCCGTTCAAATCGGACGACATAACGTCCCGGGGATCACGCAATTCCGGATCGGATATTAAATTTTCTTCGCTAAATGAACTTTGAGCTTGTAAAAAAACCACCCCGGCGATTACACTAATGAATAAACAGATACTTTTTTTTAGCATAACATATAATATTTGGGGTTCTTGAGTATTTCAACCAACCCTTTAACAATTTATTTAAAGACAACAAATCAAATTCAAAAGTTGTCTTTTTTCCAAAATACGAATCACTTTATTCCTTAATCACTTTCGCCGAGGACACTCCTTTTTCCGTATGGATTTGCAGGATGTAAACTCCGGTTTCCAGGCCGGAAAGGTCAACTGTCTTCTTCCGGGTATTCAGCCCATCAAATTTGTTAAGAATTTTACCGGTTATATCAGTAACATACAATGATTTAATTTGCCTTTCGGCGGAAATTTTGACAAGGCCGGTAGTGGGGTTCGGGTAAAGGCTAAAGTTTTGTTGGGTCTGATTGGAAACCCCTACTCCTCCTTTATTTTCAAACCATAAAATACTTAATCCATAATTTCCGGGACTATTCGAAATTACATCTTTGTCCATATCGCCGTCCAAATCGGCTGCATAAAGGAAATTTGCTGTGTGGGAATCTGAGATTATCTGAGTATTGAAAAAATTCCCGTTCCCATCATTTTCAAACCACATTATTTTATTTATTGATTGATTATTACCCACATCATAATAATAATAAGTAGTTAAAATATCTATATCACCATCTCCATCTATATCAGAAGGATAAAGTTTTCTTCCATCTACCGAGGAACCATTCCAAATAGTGTCTGTTATAACCTGTTGACTTCCAAAACTTCCACTCCCATTGTTTTCATGCCAGGCTATCATGTATTTATAATTATCAGCATTAGAACCGTCTGAATAATCTAAACGGAATTCATATAACACATCAAGTCTTCCATTTCCATTCAGATCTTTTGCATAAGCGCTATTCTCAACTATTGCTCCAATTGAATCTGCCGGTGTGGCTGAAAAGATTTTTTGATAAGAAAATTTTCCATTGCCATCATTTTTATACCAAACTACTTTGTTATAATCGGCTGCCAGAACATCATTATCTCCATCTCCGTCTATATCTTCAATATCTATGGAATAGGCGTCTATAGAATCCGAAATTAGATTTTGATATCCAAAATTTCCATTGCCATTGTTTTCATACCATGTAATTTCGTTGTTAAAACCAGAAGCAGATACTACATCGGGATTATTGTCGCCGTTGAGATCTCCAGCATGCACACATTGAGCATGCTTAGCTGAATCAGTAATTAAATTTGGAGCACCGAAATTTCCACTGCCATCATTTATAAAAACAGCCACATGATTATTATTAGTCGCCCCGATTAGTAAATCTTTATCTTCATCACCATCAATATCTACAGGAAAAACTGATTGCACAGGAAGACCTACCGATTGATTAGGCCAATGATAAATTTTATTCTTTGTTGAAAAATTACCGCCTCCTTTGTTTTCGTACCAGTAAAAACCATAAGCACCACTGTAAAACAGCACATCATTTAGCCCATCATTATTAACATCAGCAACATGCATTCCGGTTTGAGATAAAGCATTATCAATCACCTGTTTTGACCCAAAAGACACTTGTCCTTGAACATGTGCAATCAATAAAATAAGTATCGAAAATAGTAAAGTTCCTTTTTTAATCATAATTATATTTTTTTTCGCTGTAAATCACATTTATCTTTTCAGATTATATTCAAATATAATAAGCTAATGAAGTAAACCCAAATATTTATAGCATTTTTTTTGAAAGAGTAAATACAACAACAATTTACCAAAACTCACATCAAAAAAAATTATAATTTAAAACTTACACAAAATCCCGAATCCCCGAACAATATATACCAATCAAAAGTCTTTTTTATTTGTTTTTATTTGGTAAAACCGGGTAGAATAAATTATATTTATATGCTGTTAAACCTTAAAACAGAACCAACAGGTTTATTGTTGGTTTATAATGAAAACAGGTTTATACGCATAAACCCTTTAAGTCATACATTAATTAAACTACAGAGATATGGAAAACAATGATTCTACAGCAGAAACCCCTAAAAAGAAGAAATGGTATTTACACTGGGCTGTAATTTTAGCTGCAGTATTCCTTATTGCATTAGTCGTTGTGTATTTTGTCAAACAATCCCAGATCAATTCTTTACAGGAAAAACACGAAACAACGCTCAACGAGCTTCAAACAGAATTCGACTCTTTTACGGCAAGCAATTCAAAATCCAACTACTCTCTTGTTGCTCAAACATTTAGCTGGACTATCCGCAAAGAAATGATGAACGATAATCTGGAACCAGTGAACAGCTATTTTAATATTTTAGTAAAAAACAATGATGTACAGGAGTTATTTTTAACGGATGCCTCAGGGATTATTATTCTCAGCACCAACAAGAAGTATCAGGATAAACCATTTGGAGATTTATACGATCAAAAGATGATTCAAACAAATGAAGTAAAATCCTTTCAGGCAGAGGAGGGATCTCTGTTTGTTGCTTCACCGGTTTTCGGATACGAAAAGCGGCTGGGAACTTTGGTGATGAAAATTCATCCGGAATATTTCCAGTCCGAAAAATTGACAAAATAATTATTCCCTCGCAAAGCACGTAAATCTTTAATTTTGTAACCCATGAAAAAACCTGCATACCTAATCGGTGCATTGGCTCTAATAGCCATTGTAATAACCATCACTATACAAAACAGCAAAGAAGTGATTTTAAACCTCCTTGGCTGGAAGATAGAAGCATCATTAATTCTGATCATCTTCATTTCCTTCTTATTGGGAGCTCTCACTTCCCTGCTTTTTATGTTGCCTTCCGTGTTGAGAAAACACAGGTCCAAACCAAAAGATGATGAAACAGAAGATGATCCGGAGGAAACTCAAACATCATCCCGATATAACAGGTAGATTATTACACAATTTTTTTATGTATAAAATCTGGCAATAAAAGAATATCATACATTTGTATTTTATAATAAGCGATCATTTATAAAGAGTTTGTGTTGTTATCAAAAGTAACAATCAGAAAGAAGTGTCATAAAACAGAACTCTCAGGAAAAATAGAATTTAATACAGAACTTATTTATTTCATCTTCGTTAAAGTGACTATTTAGGTTGATATGGAAAACAGAAAGAAATTCGGAGCATTTGGCGGAGTTTTCACCCCATCGATATTAACGATCCTGGGTGTGATCATGTATATGCGCCTTGGCTGGATTGTAGGCCAGGCCGGTTTGGTAGGCACATTGCTTATCATACTTTTGGCACATGTCGTGTCAGTTAGCACCGGGCTTAGTATTTCGTCCATCGCCACAGACAAGCAGGTAAAAGAAGGAGGTATTTATTACATGCTTTCGCGAAGCCTCGGGCTTCCTATGGGTGGAGCCATTGGCCTTGCATTATTTGTAGCCACAGCCCTGGGGATATCACTTTATATCGTCGGTTTTTCTGAGAACTTTCTGGGCATTGAAGCTATCCGTAACTTCCTTAACCTGGGGACCGGATTAAACGATATTCGCATCACCGGCACAGCTGTAGTTATCATTTTAACGATACTGGGATTAATATCCACTTCGGTGGTCATTAAGACACAATATTTTATTTTAGGTGCTATTGCATTATCCCTGGTTTCAATATTTGTTGGGTTTTTATGGGAACCGGTTTCCAACCCGGAAACCATTTTAAAATTCCCGGCTTCCGATTCCTTGCCCATGGCAGCGGTTTTCGCTGTCTTCTTCCCTGCCGTAACTGGTTTTACGGCCGGCGTTGCTATGTCGGGGGACCTTCAAAATGCTAAAAAAGATATTCCCCGTGGTACCATAAGTGCAATTATCGTCGGATTGTTGGTTTATGTATCCCTGACGTTGGTTATGGCTATTTTTATGCCGCGCGGCATTCTACTTAACGATAAGAATTTTCTCATGCATTCCGCCTGGATCGGCGGATTGGTAGTAGCCGGTATATGGGGAGCCACGCTTTCATCAGCTCTTGGTGGAATTCTGGGAGGCCCAAGGATTATGCAAGCTATAGCCCTGGATAAGATCATGCCTCGTTTTCTGGCCAAAGGACAAGGGAAAAACAATGAACCACGAGCTGCCATTATTATCACTTTTCTTATTGCCGAAGCCGGCATTCTAATCGGTGACCTGAATGCTATTGCCGAATTGGTAACCATGTTTTACCTGACCTCATACGGATTTATTAACCTGGCCTATGTATTGGAAAGCTGGGCCAGCACGGACTTCCGGCCTTCTATGCGGGTTCCTTATTGGATCGGGATCTTAGGATTTGTTACTACGTTTGGAATTATGTTCCACTTAAATCCGCTGGCGATGATCATTTCGCTTGTGCTCATGCTTGGGATATACTTCATCCTTAAACGCCGGGAACTACAACTGGCTCCCGGAGATGTCTGGCAAAGCGTCTGGTCTGCTCTGATGCGTACTTCGCTTCACCGGATGGACCGCAAAGGACTTGAAGACCGCAACTGGCGCCCCAACATTATCCTCTTCAGTGGAGGAACACAAAACCGCCCCTATTTGATTGAATTTGGAAAATCTATGGTTGGTAAACACGGATTATTAACCAACTTTGACCTGGTCGAACAAAACGGTGACGACAAAAACATCTTACCGAAACATAAGCAAGCGAAAACCCTTTCCTCCAAAGATACTGAAAAATATGGAATCTTTTCCAGAAAACAATTGGTCTCCAATATCTACGAAGCCATTGTTAACATAACAGACAATTATGGCTTTGCCGGCGTCGAACCCAACACTGTGCTCATGGGTTGGGCACGCTACACCAAAGATCCTGACAGTTTTTTGAAAATGGTGAAAAAACTGCAGAAAATGGACATGAACGTGTTGTTGATGGATTATGACAAGACCAAAGGGTTCGGGAATTATAAAACGATTGATATTTGGTGGACAGGCGGTGCAAGCAACAGCCATCTTGCCCTGCAGCTAGTAAAGTTTTTATGGCTCTCGCATGAATGGAAAAATACCCGGTTGCGACTTATGATCATCAACCCGGTTAATCAACAAAAAGAAAACATATATCAGGAGACCGCGAATATCCTTGCTAACTTACGAATCAAGGCCGATATAAAAATTATAAACAATGAAATTGAAAATAAACCGCTCTATGATATCATTCGTGTCGAGTCCGTTAACTCTGATCTGATTTTCCTTGGGCTTTCACACATTCAGGAAGAAAATACAGAGGAATACATTCGAAACATCAACAATTTATGTGAAGATTTGGGGACCGTTATTCTGGTTAGCGCTTCATCAAGAATAAAACCTATTGAACTGAATGCTGATATTTATTCGCTTCAACAAGCGAAAGTTTCCAATAAAGTTACCCGTATTGTTCACCAAAGTAACACAACACCCGAATTAAAATTACCTGAGAAACAAGCCCTGGCATCTCAATTGCAAAAAACAAAAGATGAACTTCTGGAATCTATAAACCGGGTAAAAATAAATGCTTTAGGAAGTCTCTTTGCAGAAAATGAGCAATTGTTAGAGAACATTAAAAATATTCTGCATGAAACAGCCCGCAGTGTATCTAAAGTCGATAATAATACCGAAAAATACGATCGTACCAAAAGGTTATTGCAGATCAAGCAGAAAATGCTCTCCTCTATCGGCAACGAGCTTATTCGTGTCCGCGATAAGCAACTCAAAGAACAAAAAGATTTATTGCAGGATGCTATTCAGGCATTAATCCGGGAAAACGAAGCTATTATTGAAGCCCAACCCGAAAAAATAAAAGTTTATCTTACGGAAGACGACCTACATATTCATGCAGGTGATCGTTCCGGGTTGAAATTATACAAGAGAAAGAAAAGGTTCTTTTCCAAAGTAACCGGGCAAAAGCCAACAAAAACGTTTTATTACAAACAACTGCTTAAGGAACATTTTCCGATAACAACACACCATACTCTAAATATTATCCTGGAACAATGGGGTATCATTTGTGGTCAATTTGCTGTTGAACTTCAAAAAACCATTGAAAAAATTGATGTCAATTTCAAAGGCATTATTGACCGTAAAACAACAAAAGACGAAGAAGAGGAGCAACTAAGAATGAAGCTGCTTAAAGATGCCCTGGATACAATCCAAAATTTATCCGGTTCCCAGCAGTCTTCACTAAAGCACCTCATACCACAAGCCCGGGAGAAAACGTTTGAAGCCCTGAACAAGCTATCGACAGATATGTCGCATATTGATGCACGCTCAAAAGCAAGTGATGAGACTTTAATAAAAAACAAAAAACTACTAAAGAAAACGACTAAATGGCTTTCGGGAATTTCTCAGAAATGGTACACAAATCAAATATTGTTTTTTAATTCTATTTTGCTGGAAACTTATTTATTGCAATTTTCATCCAGGGTACAAACAATATTTAATGACATACGGAAAGAAACCGAAACAAAACTACACACATTAACGGATAAAAAACAGCAACAAATATTAGACCGTGTCAACAATCTTCTCATACATAAACCGGAGCAGGAGCTGCAGTTAGAACAAGAGCTGAATTTTGATAACGACAATCATTACTACAATTTCTTCAGGAACATACTGGACACCGCATCCCGCCGTATTCGACTGGGAGCCCGGTTGTTTCCGGCTTCTATTACCCTGATGAGTGAAGACAGTTTTAATGAATTTCATGACCAACAATACTCGAAAGTCACTACTGTAAGGCTTTCTGTTAACCGTTTCATGGATTACCTTATCCAGATTGAACTTATAGGACCGCTACAAAGTATTACACAAAAGCTCCCGGAGAAAATCAGCCAAAATAATCGCCATATCCGCGAGCACGTTAGAATACTGGATTTTTCATTTAGCGAAAAACAAGAGGAATTCAGTGAAAAAGAAATGGCAGATTTCATTTATCAGCAGGCCAGGGAAATTGAAACTGCCATTAGTCAAACGCAAAAATTACAGGAAGAGACTAATTTACAGCTCAGCGAGCGGGTCAGCTCCTTTGCAGAAGATCTTCAGTTTTCCATATTCCGCCACAAAGCATTCCATTCGCGACAATATATTCGTACATCAGAAAAAGAAAAAACACTGCCAAGGTTGCAAAACCAATTAAAAAAATTCTATCAGGGCAGATTACTAAATATAGCAAATCTTTACTATCGCAGGAGCAGCTTACTCTTAGCTCAGAAAACACTTGAATATCAACGCAAAAAAGCTCGCATTGAAGATGTATTGGATATAGTGGAAGCTTCGGGTGGGAACCGTCAAATTATTGCAGGACTGCCTTTTTACTATAAACAACTGTTTTTAAGGCGCCATAATCACCTGATGGATTTCCATGTGGGTCGTGAAGCACAACTAAACAAAGCCCGAAAGGCCTTAAATCGCTATAATTCCGGCTATAAAGGTGCTTTATTAATCTCAGGGGATAGTTATTCAGGGAAATCATTCCTGGCTCAATACATCATTAATAAATTAATGTATAAGAATAACTTTCTGGTCATTAATCCTCCTCATTCCGGATCCATCAAATACAGTGACTTTAAACAGGCCCTTATTACAGCAACAGATAAAAGCGGGGAATATGACGATATTTTCAGCGATTTGCCTGCGAATTCTGTCATCTTATTTGAAGACATAGACCTGTGGTGGGAAAATACGCATGAAGGTTTGCAAATCATAGAACTGATTATGCAGATCATCCAAAAATATTCTGATCAATATTTGTTTATCACAACATTGAACAAACAAACCTTTTCCCTGATCAATAAAATCAACAATATCGAATACTATTTCCTCAGCCTTATCCATTGTGAACCAATGAACGCAAAGGATCTTGACCAGGCTATCATGTTGCGTCATGAATCAGGAAACTTAAAATTAAAACTTGGCAAACAACCGGAAAACAAATTAAAGCCACAATCCCGTGCTCGTCTATTTTCCAGATATTTTAGCTATTCCCGTGGAAATATCGGTATAGCCCTGCAAACCTGGATCAATAATGTCCGGGAATTCAATAATGGGATCATTCAAATTTCAGAACCTGAAATTCCGGATCTTGAAAAGCTGAAGCATTTGGAATCCCAGTGGTATATTGCTATATCTCAAATAATTCTTCACAGAAGAGTAACTGTTGAAAAACTAAGCCGGGTAATGCGATATAGCACTCAGGAAGCTAAAAATCAAATTCAAACATTGAAATTATCCGGTATCATTATTGAAAATGGAAAAGAGGTGTATGAAATTAACCCGGTTATTTATCCACATCTGATGACAAAATTAAATGAAATGAAAATAATTTAGCCATGAACGAGATACAAGCACAGTTTTCATCATCGGCAGTATACCTGTTTCTACTGATTGCCATTATCTTATTTGGATTATTCAGAATATTGAATTTTACGGTGCCGTTACTCCCCTTGAAAACAGAACAAAAAAAACGCTTTAAAAAAGCGCTCCCGGTAGTTGAATTTGTGGCCTGGTTTATCTTTCTGATATGGGGAATTAATTATTTTATCAAATACAACAGTTACTTTGCATTGGCCCTTGGAATACTTGTACTACTTATCTTTATATGGTTTGCCTGGTATGCCCTGCGGGACATTATCGCCGGAATTATTATGAAAGCAAACAGGGGCCTGAACCTTAACGATATGGTTGATATTGCTGATTATCATGGAAAAATCAAACGTTTCGGTATACGTAATTTGGTTTTAGAAACCGAAAACGGAAAAAGTATTTTTCTACCCTATACCATGATTATTAAACAAGAGCTGATTCGCTCACATCCGGCAGAAAAAATCTTAAGTCATACTTTTACATTAACAACACCAAAAGATAAAACCATAGAACAATCCATGCGGGAAATTCATAAGTCACTACTCTCTCTGCCGTGGACCAGCCGGATAAAAAAACCTTTAATCCGAGCCGAACAGGAAACTGAGGCAAGTTATGTTTTCCAGATTACAGCCTACAGCATTGAAAAAGGATATTTTGTGATGATTGAAAAAGCAATACGCGAAGCATTTTCGCCATCAGAGCTGGAAACCAATACGAATACCGGCCATCACACTGAGAAACAATAACGGACCTTTGTTGTCGTCATAGAAAAAGGGAGATAATGAAGCTTCCGGTATAATACCTTCTTTTTTGCTATGCAATGACTTGTACCTAAACCCAATTCCGGCATAATAATCAAATATAGTTCCTGAACCGGCAAGAAATTCAGCCTCTTTACCCACAACAGCATGCAAGGCAGCAACATGTTTATGAGTTACAATACCCATGCGTTCTGAATAAATCCCATCCTGATGCCAAACATCTCTTTCCTGCCAAATATTACCATATTTATACATGGCATCAAGCGCAACATAGTTTCGTTTAGTATCTCTATTGTTCTTGTTTTTTTTCGCTTCTGATTTAGTTAAATAATAATGACGCAGTTGGTTCCGCAAACGGACACCATGATAGGAAACATCTTTACGATCCCAGAAATAATAGGTGCGATTCCAGGTGACATAACCCAATTCATGCTGCATCTGAAAACGACCATCCCAAACCGGATAGGAGTATGCAAACTGCAAAGCAGGTTCAATTTCGAAAATCGTTGTTAGATGGAACTTCAAATAGCGATTGGTATTGACAGTATCAGAAAAATCATCGACTTCAATACTTTCTTGAGCTTTTGCTTTAATTCCGGAAAACAACAATCCGAAAAAGAAAGCACACAATAATAGTTTTCTAATCATAGATTTAATTGGTTTGAATTTCAGATAATTTTTTAATATTCATAACATCAGAAATATCATACATGAAATATCCGTCTTTTCCAACGACCATCAATAACTCCTCATGAACAATTACATCAAAAGCATCAATACCGGATATGGTATTAAAACTATTAAGTTGAAAGTTGTTTGTATTACTCAGCTCCCGTATGTCATAAAGATCAATTCCATTTTCACCTTTACACAGGAACAAAGTCGTATCCTTCATTCCCAAACCGTACGGACTAAAATCCAATTGATAATTGTGTGTTTCCGTTACATTATTCATATTCGACACATCTAAAACCAGCAATTCATTTACCGACCAGTTATTCCAGCGGCATATACTAGTGCTACGAATAGTGGAAAAAGCAATGGTGTCATTAGCCACAACGGGATCACAACTATACATGTGATGTATCATAGTTACTTGCTGTGGTTGGGTTGGATTATTCACGTTATAGATATAAACAGCACTGCTGGAACCAATATAAAGATGGTTTTTAAACCCAAAGATCGTTTCAATGTCACGGCCAAGATCTACATCATTGGTGTAAATCGGTTTATCGGGTTTGCTTATATCAAAAACCTTCAGGCTCTCATTATCTACTGCATAAAGATAATTTCCAAGGATGGTCATCCGTGCCATCGACCCGGCTTTGCCTGACCCTGCTATTTTGGGACCAGAATCATTCTGCGTTGAAGTAAACGATTCACCGGGCCCTGATGACTCTTCGCAGGAAGCGAAAACAACCATCATAGCAACCCATAGAAAACCTATAAATCCTGTTCTCATTGTATTTTTTATTTTTGACATTTGGGATCCTCCAATTTTACTTTTTGCCAGTCAACAACCACGCCTTTCGTTGTATCAACACACTCAAAATATCCGGTTACACCACTTGGATACATTTGCTGATCAACGGGATACACATCTTCAATGCGATCTGTAAAAGTAATGGCATCCATATTGTTAATATTAAAGATCACAAGATCAGAAACATTATCAGCATATAAAAAATTACTTTTTACAGCTACATCATTCACCCCGGGAATTTTTATAAACGCCTTTTTTTGTGGATTAGAGGGGTCGGCAATATCAATAACATGCACTCCTTTCCCTTTGTCGGTGAGAAAAACATAATTGTAATACCAGTAAATCTTTCCGGGATCTTCAAGTGGTTGAGCTCCTTTTACGGACAAATCTTTTGCTTCATCCGGATCCATATAAACAGGACGAAACCCCTCTACTTTTTCACCCGGATTATCAGACTCCACTTCACGCTTATTGCAGGAAGATAGAAGAACCGCAAAAAGAATAATAAACAAACTAATATGCTTCATAATTAAATTTTTAGTTTTATCTGATTGACAAATTTTTGTTTGATAGTGTATGAACCAGAGATCGCATTTCCCTCTATATTTCATTATTATGTTCCCTTTAAGACCTTAACAAAATTTCCTGCATTTTCGAGATTTTAAAATTCTATTAATGAGCCATAAATATATGACATAATCTTTATCTGAAAGTTAAATCAGAGATAATTTTTTCAAATTAAACTGATTTTGAAAAATGAAAGAACTAAAGAGGAATACAGAAACGAGTTACCGGGTAACTATGAAAAACTTCTGTTTAATTACTTTTTTGTTGTAAGTCAACAAAATCAAATATTTTAAAATCAATATATAAATAACGTGCCTGACTCAACTTCATTGTTTGTATAATCAATTTAACCTTAAAGTCCTTTTAATTTTATATTTTAGCAAGCCAAACAAAAAAAACCATTCTAAATGATAAATAAGCAGTTAACAAACCCGAAAAGTATAGTCGTAGTGGGTGGCTCCAGCGACATACACAAACCGGGAGGAAAAGTTTTAAAAAATATTATTGATGGCCAATTTGGCGGTGACCTTTATGTTATGAACCCCAAAATGGATGAAGTTCAGGGCATAAAAAGCTACAAAGATCCCCGGGATCTTCCGGAAGTTGACCTGGCCATTATTGCCATTGCAGCTAAGCACACACTTCCCGTTGTAGAAACCCTAACGCAAGAAAAGAACACGAAAGCTTTTATTATACTTTCCGCAGGCTTTAGCGAAGAAAGTGAAGAAGGCGCACAGCTGGAAGCAAAAGTCGTAGAAGCAATAAATAAAGTGGATGGCGCTCTGATAGGCCCTAACTGTGTCGGCTTGTTAACCCCTCATCATCACAGTATTTTTACGGAACCCATTCCGGAATTAGACCCTAAAGGCGTAGACTTTATCTCAGGTTCCGGCGCTACGGCTGTCTTTATCCTTGAGTCCGGAATTCCCAAAGGATTGAAGTTTTCCAGCGTTTTCTCCGTTGGAAATAGTGCTCAAATGGGTGTAGAAGAAGTCCTCAAGCACATGGACGAGAATTTTGATCCCCAAAAGGACTCCAAAGTCAAGCTGTTGTATCTTGAGACCATTAACAAACCACAAATGTTGCTCAAACATGCTTCAAGCCTCATCAGAAAGGGCTGCCGCATTGCCGCTGTGAAAGCAGGTGCTTCCGATGCAGGTAGCCGTGCTGCTTCTTCCCATACGGGCGCTTTAGCCAGCTCTGATGCCGCTGTTGATGCACTTTTTAGAAAAGCAGGCATTGTTCGCTGTTATGGACGCGAAGAGTTAATCAACGTCGCTTCCGTTTTCATGCATCCCGAGCTGAAAGGAAAAAATATTGCCATAATTACACACGCAGGTGGCCCTGCAGTAATGCTGACTGATGCACTCTCTAATGGAGGCCTGAACGTCCCCGCTATTGAAGGAGCCAAAGCTGATGAGCTCAAAGAACAGCTTTTCCCCGGCTCTTCAGTAGCCAACCCAATTGACTTCCTGGCCACCGGTACTGCCGAACAATTAGGAACAATCATCGATTATGTAGACAAAGAATTTGACCATATTGATGGTATGGTCGTTATCTTCGGCACACCCGGATTGTTTCCCATTTTTGATGCTTATCGTGTGCTGGATGAAAAAATAAAAACATCCCAAAAGCCGATTTATCCTGTATTGCCTTCCCCTCTTATGGCTCAAGAGGAAACAAAAGAATTTCTCAGCAAAGGAAACGTGAATTTCCCTGACGAAGTAAATTTGGGAAGAGCAATCACACAAGTATATAACACGCCGGCACCATCACCGGAAAAGACCGAAATTCCATCTGTTGATGACAAAATGATAAGAGCCATTATCGATAAATCCGACAGTGGTTATCTGAAGCCGGAAGATGTACAGGAATTGTTAGATGCGGCAGGTATCAAGCGTGCCGGTGAAGCTGTTGCTACGGAAAAATCAGAAGCAGTTCAAAAAGCTAAAAACCTGGGTTATCCGGTTGTAATGAAAGTAGTTGGCCCCGTACACAAATCAGATGTTGGTGGTGTTGTACTCAATGTGGATAAGGATGAAACAGTGGAAAAGGAGTTCAACCGCATGATGCAAATCGAAGATACAACAGGTATTTTAATGCAACCTATGTTAAGTGGCACGGAATTATTCGCCGGAGCTAAATATGAACCCAAATTCGGACACATGGTCCTTTGCGGCCTGGGCGGTATTTTTATTGAAGTATTGAAAGATGTTAAAAATGCCATTGCTCCGGTTAGTGTAGAAGAAGCTTTAAACATGATCCGCGGCTTAAAGAGCTATAAGTTAATTGAAGGTGTCCGTGGAGAAGAAGGTGTTAATGAAGATCTGTTTGCAGAAACAGTTTCACGTCTTTCAGCCTTGTTAAAAGCAGCACCGGAAATACAGGAGCTGGACCTGAATCCGCTGTTGGGAACTCAAAAGCACGTAACTGCCGTTGATGCCAGAATACGTATTGAAAAATAAAATTATCGCATTTTAATAAATAAAAGTCATAGGGGTGCCTTTTCCTCAGTGGGAAACGGCATCCTTATTTTACTTAAAGCTTCCACACTATGGATGATTTTCAGAAAAATACGAGTATCGAATCAATTGTTTTGCATGTTGTCGGTAATAAAGCCGAAGAAGAAAACATTAAATTTTCCAAAGCCCCACTACAAACCAGCGAAACCATTCAGGAGCTTTTACTGCAATACTTCCTTGCTCCTTTTAAAAAACTGGAATATTATCATTTCTCTCATGATAATGATTTGCAATTTAATGAAGTATACCACCATGCCAATGAAATTTTTGAAAATCCGGATTCGATTTATGACGCTTCCGTAAAATTAGCTAAGCGGCTTTATGAAAAATCAGACCACCCGAAGATCAAACCCGGTGAATTTTATACCGTCTATTTTAAAAACTGCCTGGTAGAGAATAAGATTGTTGATGCCATAGGATTATTCAAGTCCGAGTCCAAAGAAACATTTCTTACAGTATATCCCAGCGGGCAAAGCTTTGAAATAGATCACGAGGACGGAATCAACATCAATAAACTGGACAAGGGATGCATAATCTACAACCTTGAACAAGAAAACGGCTATTTGCTTGAAGTTATTGATAACCTGAACAAGAATTCCGATGCTCATTATTGGTTTGATGAGTTTTTAGGAGTTGAAAACCGGAAAGATGAATACTTTCAAACCCGCCAGGCAATACAGATGTGCAAAAATTTTGTTGCTCAAAAATTACCGGAAGAGTTTGAGACAGACAAAGCTGATCAGGCAGCCTTATTAAATAAGTCAGCTCAATACTTTAAAGAAAAAGAAAACTTTGATTTTGAAGAATACTCAAAAGAAGTGATTGAACAACCGGAAGTCATCTCAAGCTTCAACAATTTTAAAGAAGAATATACCAAAGAAATTGACGATCCCTTTCCCGAATCATTTGAAATTTCCGAACCCGCCGTAAAAAAGCAATCCAAAATCTTCAAAAGCGTCATCAAACTGGATAAGAATTTTCATATTTATATCCATGGCGACAGAAGCAAAGTACAACGAGGTTATGACGAAGAAAGCGGAATGCACTATTATCAGCTTTTCTATGAAAAAGAACACTAAAGTCTACATCTCCTCACCTGCTTGTACATATCATAAAAAACCATAGTTTTGCAGGCGCAAACAAAGCGGAAGTCTGCTTTGCATTGCAATGATCATGAAAACGATATATAGAGAAGAATTAATCAAACGACGGATTTTATGAAAAAAAGTGATATTTATGTTCTGCTGGGAGTGATTGTCTTTTTTGCTCCTTTTTTTATTTCGGATGCCTTATACGAATTCTATAATAGCTTCAATAAGAATTATGGACTCATCGCCAGTTTTTTCAAGTTTGCTATTCTTGCAACCTTAGGAGAGCTTATCGCTTTGCGGATCAAAGAGGGAATTTATTACCGCAAAGGATTCGGCGTTATCCCGCGGGCTATTGTTTGGGGATTTATCGGTATAACGATAAAAATCGCATTCATAATTTTTTCCACAGGAACCCCGGCCGTGCTTGCATATCTTGGCCTGGAAGAAGCGACAACAGCGCTGGGCGGCTCTTTTTCAGGAATTAAACTATTAACAGCTTTTTGTACCAGTGTGGCGATGAACCTGATTTTTGCTCCCGTATTTATGACCTTTCATAAAATCACGGATACGCATATTATATGGAACGGAGGAACGATAAAAGGCTTTTTCACACCGATCAATTTTCGCAAAATATTTGTTAACCTGAATTGGGACGTTCAATGGAACTTTGTGTTTAAAAAAACTATCCCGTTTTTCTGGATACCCGCACATACAATCACATTCATGCTTCCACCGGATATGCGCGTATTGTTTGCTGCTGTTCTGGGCGTTGTGCTTGGTGTTTTACTGGCCGTTGCAAGTCTGAAGGGCACAGAAAAATAATTTTTGAAATTTCGCCGATTTTAACGAACTTTGGGCAAACAAATGCCGAATTGTATATGGTAAAAAATCAAAACATAAAGCTATCCTAAAAAAGTATTAATTTGATTTTTAGCGGTTTGAAAATATTTTTTTTTTGTAGACCGCATCTATGCCATATAATATTATAACAATATAAGTACAAACTTAAATCTGTAAAACCATGAATAAAGACACACCAATAAACGCGGAGATTGTTAATAAGAAATTAGCAGCTAACAATATTGACAGTGTTGGTAAAGCCTCAATCCGGGAAATTAAGAAGCTAGTCGACGATATAGAAAAAGAAAGCGGAGAGCGTTTTGTGCGCATGGAAATGGGAATTCCCGGTCTGCCCGCCTCAGAAATAGGCGTTAATGCCGAAATAGAGGCACTAAAAAACGGAGTAGCATCAACTTATCCCGACATCCAGGGCATTCCAAAACTCAAAACGGAAATGTCCCGGTTTGTTAAGAATTTCCTGAATGTAGAGGTGGCTCCCGAACACTGTTTGCCTACTGTCGGCTCCATGCAGGGCGGTTTTGCAGCTTTTATGACAACAACCCGCATGCATAAAGATAAGGATACAGTATTATTTATTGATCCCGGTTTTCCGGTGCAGAAAATGCAATGCCAGGTGCTGGGTATTCCTTATGAAACGTTTGACGTATACAATTACCGTGGCGATAAGCTGGAAGAAAAACTGGAGGCCTACTTATCAAAAGGGAATATCTCAACAATCATCTATTCCAATCCGAATAACCCCTCCTGGATTTGCTTTACAGATAAAGAACTGCAAATCATTGGAAAAATGGCCAACAAATATGATGTGGTCATCATTGAAGATCTGGCATACATTGGCATGGATTTTCGTAAAGACATTTCAAAACCCGGAGAACCACCATATCAGGATACAGTTGCTCAATACACAGACAACTATATTATGCTGATATCCAGCTCTAAATCCTTCAGCTATGCAGGTCAGCGAGTAGGTATGTTTATCATTGCAGATGCTTTGTATGAAAAGAAATGCCCGGATTTGAAGCGTTTTTATAATTCCGAAGGTTTTGGTCATAATCTTTTGTTCAGCACAATCTATCCACTGAGCGCCGGAACATCGCACGCTCCACAATACGGTCTGGCAGCCATGTTAAAAGCCGTTAATGACGGAGAATATAACTTTATCGAAGAAGTGAAAGAATATGGTGAAAAGGCTAAAATCATGAAGAAGCTTTTCACAGACAATGGTTTTGAAATCGTTTATGATAAAGACGAAGACCAGCCCATTGCCGACGGGTTTTATTTCACCATTTCTTATCCCGGCCTGGACGGTGAAGAACTGATACATAAACTGGTTTTTTATGGCATTAGCGCTATCTCGCTTGATATAACAGGAAGCGAGCGCACAGAAGGATTGCGAGCCTGTGTTTCCCTTGTTAGCAGAAATCAGTTTCCTGATCTTGAAAACAGACTGATTCAGTTCCACAAGGACCATAAAAACCTGAAATAAAAAGACTAATAAAAAAAGGAACAATTTCGAAAATTGTTCCTTTTTTTTGATATTCCGTAACTCAATACTTCTTTTTGGAATTCCTTACGTAAAAAACTTCAGGTTTAGTGAAATTCCTTTTTCAGCGTTTCGCACCATTTCTTTACTCTTTGCGGTGTTTTTTGATATTCATTGGTTTCATCAACAGGCAAACCAACAAATTTTTTATTAACAATAGCTTTTGATTTATTAAAGCGGTAATCATCTGTCGCAACAGCACCTACAATTTCACCACTATTTTCTTTCACCTTGTCATAAAGAATTTTCATGGCATCTACAAAGTTATCCGGATAATTCACCTGATCGCCAGTTCCAAAAAGGGCTATTTTTTTACCGGAAAAATCCGTTTCATCCAGTAAATTTTGATAAAATTCCCAATCATATTGCATGCGAGCCTCACGCCAGGTGGAGGTGCCAAAGATCAAGTTATCAAATTTTTGTAAATCTTCCTGACTGGCCATGACGATGTTTATCACCTCTGCCTTATTTTCACCGCCTAGCTCCTTTTGTATTTGTTTAGCCACATATTCTGTTTCACCACTTGATGATCCATAAAAAATGCCTGTTTTCTTCATAATTATTAGGTTTCTTTAAATTAATAATCCAATTCCAAGGGATGCTATCGTTTGCTTCTCAATGTCCGGTTCATCCTTTGGTTTATAAAAATAGTTTTTCACATTCTGATAAAAGACAAAAGAAGCGGTAAATTGTTTATAGTATCTGCTAATTTTTATGCAAATTCTCTTTGTATACGCTGATGAACATAATCCGGAAGATATTCTTCTCCCAATTCAATAATATCCTTACTTATTTGATCAAAATTCGGTTTCTTATCACAGTACTTACTCAAATCAATAGTTTTATTCAATTTCTTAAGCACTAAAGCTGCAACCAAAATATCGTCAAGTGATCCCATCGGGCCGGAAAAATCTGCAGGTAAAAAATCATAGATAGAATTAATATACCGAACAGCAGAGCTAACTTCCAAATCTTTTTCCAAAGGCAAATCGCTTTCTACATACAACTGATTTAACATATTTAATAATGCAGGTGCTTTAAGCAAACTTTGCATTTGCTTTTCATCAATAGCATGCCGTTTTAAAAATTGGTCTATCTCTTCCTCTATTTCATCAATTATTTCCTGCTGAATTTTCATTGTGGAAGATTTTCTTTGTCCGGTTTTTCGTAAATCCTGTTAGCAAATATAATAAGATAATTGTTAGCATCCAAGATTATAAGGGTATAATTCCAAATAACAATAACCGTATAACCAACAATGCTTTCTACTATGAGCCAACACCATACATTTAAAACATGTAATTTATACATTTATAAGCGTTCCATGTACATTACTCCCCAAAAACAACTCAATATAAAGCCAGATTGAAGGAAAGAAAATAGAGGACATAACAACCTTTTTTACGATTAAGAGTACTAAAAAATTAATACTGACATATATTCTGTTATGAGTCTAATATGCCATTAAAAAACCGCTATGCTAACAAAGCAAGAAAAAGATACAGAAGTATTATTATTTTGGTTTTATACTTTAAAAATTGAAAAATTTTTTGCAAATTCGCGGACAGATGAAATGCTAGAAACAATCGAATAAACCATCAAAAACAAAAAACTATGAAAAAACATAATTTTTATGCAGGCCCTTCCATCATGCCTGAATTCACCATTAATAAAACAGCCGAAGCGATCAAAGATTTTGAAGGCATGGGGCTTTCTTTAATGGAAATTTCTCATCGCAGCAAACAGTTTGAAGCTGTGATGGAAGATGCACAACAAGCTTTTAAAGACCTGTTGAACATCCCGGAAGGCTATAAAGTCCTTTTCCTGGGAGGAGGAGCAAGCCTTCAGTTTGCTATGATTCCGTTTAACCTGATGCAAAACAAATCCGCCTACCTCAACACAGGATCATGGGCAACAAAAGCAATCAAAGAAGCGAAGTTGTTTGGTGATGTTGATGTTGTAGCTTCCTCTGAAGATAAAACATTCAATTACATCCCGGAATTCACAATCCCAAAAGATGCGGATTATTTCCATATCACAACCAATAACACCATCTATGGTACGGAGATCAAAGAAGATTTGGACAGTCCGGTTCCATTGGTAGCTGATATGTCTTCCGATATTTTCAGCCGTCCTGTTGACGTGAGTAAATATGGGATGATTTATGGCGGTGCTCAGAAAAACCTTGCGCCCTCAGGAGTTACATTTGTTATTGTGAAAGAAGATTTACTGGGCAAAGTAGACCGTGATATCCCAACAATGCTCGACTACCGCACACATATCAAGAAAGGCTCGATGTTCAATACACCACCTGTTGTTCCGGTATATTCTGCCTTGCAAACATTGAAATGGTTGCAGCAAAATGGAGGCGTTGAAGCCATGCAGAAAGTGAACATCGAAAAAGCCAATCTGCTTTACGATGAAATTCAAAGGAACAAATTATTTAAACCTACAGTAGCCAAAGAAGAAGACCGCTCACTAATGAATGTGTGCTTCATTATGAACGATGAGTATGCAGAACTTGAGAAAGAATTCTTTGAATTTGCTACAAACAAAGGTATGGTTGGTATTAAAGGACACCGTTCTGTTGGTGGTTTCCGTGCATCGCTCTACAATGCTCTTCCAAAGGAAAGTGTAGAAGCTTTAATAGATACTATGAAAGAATTCGAAGCAAAACATTAAAATCAATTCAAGGAAAGGTCTCAGACTCCACAGCAGTTTGGGACTTTTCTTCATTGTTAAACAAAAAACTTATAAGATATGACAAAAGTACTGATAGCAACCGAGAAGCCATTCCATCCGGATGCCATTCCCGGTATCAAGAAAATTGCAGGAGATGCAGGTTTTGAAGTTACTCTGCTGGAAAAATATAAAGAAAAAACCGATTTATTGGATGCTGTAAAAGACGCAACAGCATTAATCGTCAGAAGCGACAAAGTCACCTCAGATGTCATTGAAGCCGCTGAAGAACTAAAAGTTGTTGTCCGGGCAGGTGCCGGTTACGACAATGTCGATCTGGACGCTGCAACAAAAAATAATGTGGCTGTGATGAATACACCAGGCCAAAATTCCAATGCCGTTGCAGAACTCGCTTTGGGAATGATGGTTTTTCATGCACGCGGACATTTCAATGGTAAATCAGGTACTGAGCTCCGTAATAAAACTTTAGGTATTCATGCTTTTGGCCATGTAGGCCAGTTTGTAGCTGAAATTGCCAAAGGGTTTAACATGGATGTCTATGCCTTTGATCCGTTTAAGGATAGCAAAGAAATAGAAAAGATGGGCGTAAAACCGGTTAGCTCCGTTGGTGAACTATATGAAAAATGTCAGTATATTTCGCTTCACATTCCCTCGAATGAAAAAACAAAAAAATCAATTGGTTACGACTTGTTGAATAAAATGCCGGAGAATGCAACCTTGGTTAATACAGCCCGCAAGGAAGTAATTAACGAGGAAGAGCTTTTAAAAGTGATGGAAGAACGAAACGACTTTCATTACCTATCGGATATAGCTCCGGATTGTGCTGATCAGATAGCGGAAAACTATGAAGGACGTTATTTCTTCACTCCTAAGAAAATGGGAGCTCAAACTGCAGAGGCCAACATTAATGCCGGACTTGCTGCTGCTGAACAAATTGTAAATTATATTAAAAATAACGACACTACATTTCAAGTAAATAAATAAAAAGAAAAAGCTGATAAATTATCAAAACCTATTGGACTGTTGGCAAAATAACCTATTTTTGCCCGCCTAATTATTAAACTGTTTTACCATGAAGGAAGAATACAGAGAAAAAGAAGAAATGCAGGAAAGTTTACCGCGAGAAGAACGGAATTATAGCTTTTTTAGATTCGAAGACCTGCGACTTTATGACAAGGTATTAACATACATTGACTGGGTTTTTGAAACAACAAAACTATTTCCTGAATTAGATGATAATGGACTGGGAGCTAAATTTCGTAATGCTTCCCAATCAATTGCCATTAGCATTGCTGAAGGATCCGGAAGAACGAAAAGTCAATTTGTTTACCATCTAAAACTTTCTAAAAGCTCCATCCGTGAATGTGTTGTTTTAACAACAATATCACACCGTTTTGGATATCTTAGTGATAACGCTTTGGAAGAATCCAGAGGTCAACTAATTGAATTGTCGAAAATGCTGGGTGCATTGATCTCTTCATTGCAAAGAAGTAATAATGGCAGCGGTAACAACCACAGTAGTAATGGGAACGGAAGTTATTCTTCAACAGAAGATAATCAGCCAAGATATCAATAACCGTTAAAAACCAAAAACGATGGCTACTTTAAAACCATTTAAAGGATTAAGACCGCCGAAAGAACTGGCAAAAGACGTTGCTTCACGTCCTTATGACGTTTTGAACTCCGAAGAAGCACGCAAAGAGGCTGAAGGTAATGACAAATCATTACTCCATATCATCAAACCTGAAATTGACCTGCCCAAAGATACAGACCCTTATTCCAACGAAGTCTATAACAAAGCCAAAGAAAACTTTGATAAATTTCTCGAAAATGACTGGCTAGTGCAAGACTCGGAAGAAAAGCTCTATATCTATTCACAGAAAAGAGGCGATCACAAACAATATGGTCTGGTTGGATGCGCAGGTGTTCAGGACTATATGAATGATGTGATTAAAAAACATGAACTTACCCGCGCTGCTAAAGAAGAAGACCGGATGAAACATGTACGTGTTACAAATGCAAACATGGAACCGGTATTTTTTACTTACAGAGCAGTGCCTGAGATTGACGAAATCATTGAAAAATGGGTAAGTGAACATGATCCTGTCTATGATTTTGTTGCTGATGACAATGTAGAGCACGAATTCTGGGTAATTGATGACGCTGAAACAATTCAGCACCTGGTTCAGCTTTTTGAAGCAGTCCCTAATACTTATGTTGCTGATGGACACCACAGAACGGCTGCTGCTGCATTGGTAGGTAATGAGAAGAAGAAAAACAATCCCGATCATACAGGTAATGAGGAATACAACTTTTTCTTAGCCGTACACTTCCCTGACAATCAACTGGACATCATCGATTACAACCGGGTTGTTAAAGACCTTAACGGTATGTCTTCCGATGAATTCATCCAAAAGCTTGAAAACACATTTACGGTAGAAGAAAAAGGAGAAGAGATCTATAAACCAGATCAGCTTCATAATTTCAGCATGTATCTGGAAGGAAAATGGTACTCTTTAACTGCCAAAGAAGGGACTTATAACGATAAGGACCCGATTGGCATTCTGGATGTAACAGTACTGTCAAACCATGTTTTGGATAATCTGCTCGACATTAAGGATCTTCGCACCAGTGACCGCATCGACTTTGTTGGCGGGATTCGTGGTTTGGAAGAACTTAAAAAGCGCGTTGACAGTGGGGAAATGAAAGTGGCTTTTGCCCTTTATCCAGTTTCGCTGGAGCAATTACTAAATATTGCTGACAGCGGCGAAATTATGCCACCTAAAACAACCTGGTTTGAGCCAAAACTACGCTCAGGACTGGTTGTACATAAACTAGATGATTAAAAATCTTCAAAATATAAAAAAACGCGCTGTCAATTGATAGCGCGTTTTTTTTGTTTCAAAACTTTCTTTTATCAGTCTATATTTCTCCTTTTTATTGAAAAAATCTGAGAATATAGACCCTAATAATAACCCCGGATAATAAAATAATTATTGTTTTTGCTTCATATGGCGCTTGCGCTCATGCTCATCCAATAATATTTTGCGAATACGTATGGAACGAGGTGTAATTTCAAGATATTCATCATCTCCGATATATTCCATAGCTTCTTCAAGTGAAAATTTCACCGGAGGCGCCAGCAACACTTTATCATCAGATCCGGAAGCACGCACATTCGAGAGTTTCTTTCCTTTGGTAATATTGACTTCCAGGTCATCTTTTCGCGTGTTTTCTCCAATCACCTGTCCGGCATAAACTTCATCCATAGGGACAATAAAGAATTTGCCACGGTCTTGCATTTTATCAATCGAATAAGCCAGGGCTTTTCCTGTTTCCATAGCTATTATGGAACCATTACGTTTATGCTCCATTTCCCCTTTCCAGGGTTCAAAGGCTTTAAATTGATGAGAAACCAGCGCTTCTCCGCCGGAAACAGTCATTAGTGAATTGGTCAGTCCAATAATTCCGCGCGCCGGAATATCGAATTCAAGCACCTGCCGGTCGTTTTTATTGGTAATACTTCTGACCTCCCCTTTCCGTTTTGTGACAATTTCAATAATTTTTCCTGTAAAAGCCTCAGGAGTTTGAACTGTAAGTATTTCTATGGGTTCATTTTTGACACCATCTATCTCCTTAATCAACACCTGAGGTTGACCTAATTGAAATTCATATCCTTCGCGGCGCATCGTTTCCACTAATATGGAAAGGTGCAACACCCCGCGTCCATATACTAACAATCGCTCAGGCGACTGGGTTTCTTCAACACGTAATGCCAAATCCTTTTCCGTTTCCCGGAATAATCGTTCTCTCAGATGACGGGAGGTCACATACTCTCCTTCCTGTCCGTAAAAAGGGGAATTATTCACGGTGAAAAGCATGCTCATAGTCGGTTCATCAATAGCAACCGGAATTAATCCTTCAGGATTTTCATGATCAGCGATCGTATCTCCAATATCAAAATTTTCGGGCCCCATTAAGGCACAAATCTCTCCGGCAACAACTTCATCTTTAACTTTTCTTTTTCCTAAACCTTCAAATAAGTATACTTCCTTAATCTGCGATCGGAAAGTGGTATTGTCCCGTTTTACAATTGAAACAGGCATGCCGGCCTGCAGTTTACCCCGTGTAATCTTCCCAACCGCAATTCTTCCAACATAAGAGGAATAATCAATTGAGGAGATACGCATTTGCAAACTCCCTTCTGAAATAGCAGGAAATGGAACGTAATCCAGAATTACGTCTAACAAATAGCTAATGTCATGGGTCGGATTTTCGAAATCAGGACCCATCCAACCTTCTTTGGAAGAACCATAAACAGTGGGAAAGTTAAGTTGTTCTTCATCTCCATCCAAACTAAACATCAAATCAAAAACAGATTCCTGAACCTCATCAGGAGAACAGTTCGGCTTATCTACTTTATTGATCACAACAATGGGGCGCAATTTCAACTGTAAAGCCTTTTGCAATACAAATCGCGTCTGCGGCATAGGCCCTTCAAAGGCATCGACAAGTAATAACACCCCGTCAGCCATGTTTAAGACACGCTCTACTTCTCCGCCGAAATCACTGTGACCGGGAGTATCAATAATATTAATTTTTGTATCTTTATATTTGACCGATACATTTTTGGAAAGAATCGTAATTCCCCGTTCGCGCTCAAGATCATTTGAGTCCAGAATCAAATCCTGTACCGATTCATTTTCGCGGAAGAGCTTTGACTGGTGTAAGATCCGGTCTACAAGTGTTGTCTTACCATGGTCTACGTGAGCTATAATAGCTATATTTCTAATGTTTTTCATTCTTTTATTATAATCTTAAAATGAGTCGCGAAAGTACCTTTTATTTCTGTAATAATTCGAAAACCCGACACCAAATATCAAACAAAATCAATTATTTGATAACATACTTAAGTTCTGTTTTTTATATACACATTTCACTCCACGACAATAAATTTCAAATCCATTACCCATACGAACATTAAGCCTTCGATATTGTTTTTCAATGAATAAAATAATCTTTATATGACGACAAAAATAGCCTTAATCTATGGTTCTGTGCGTAAAGACCGGCAGGGGATCCGGGCCGCCAGGTATTTAAAGCGAAAACTGCAGGAACGTTCCATTCATGTAGATCTTATTGATCCGCTAGAATATCAATTACCAATGCTCGATAAAATGTACAAAGAGTTTGAACCGGGAAAAGCCCCGGAATCTATGAAAAAACTATCGGAAATATTTGATCAGTCCGATGGTTTTTTAATTGTCAGCGGTGAATACAACCACAGCATCCCTCCTGCTTTGAAGAATATCCTTGATCACTTTCAAAGTGAATACATGTTCAAGCCCAGTGCTATTGCAAGCTATTCAGCGGGGATTTTCGGAGGCATGCGTGTAGCAATGCACCTGAGAGCCGTTCTCGGTGAGCTGGGAATGCCTGCCATATCATCTTTACTACCTATTCCTCAAATATCATCTGCTTTAGATGAAAAAGGAACTCCGCAAAATAAATATATCGAGCCTTCTACAAATCGGTTCCTGGATGAATTTGAATGGTATATTGAAGCTCTTAAATCACAACGGGCTATGGGAACACCATTTTAACCCCTGCAAAACTTGTTTTAAGTTTTGGGAGTTATTCCTGCATTATTTTTTTCGTTCAAAAGACGAAATGTACACCAGTTTAAATCAAGGCTTTTTTTCCATGATTTTGCAGCCATTTCACTCCTGAGGCCAGGAAAAACATCAAAATCAGCACAAATACAATCGTAGCTCCGGACGGGATATTCAAAAGCCAGGCAGCAGCCAAACCGGACAAAGTTCCAACAAGGCCTGTCAGCACTGAAAAGATCAAGATATTCTGGTATTTATTTGTAAACAAATTAGCAATTGACTGGGGAACAGTCAATAACGACAACACCAAAATAATACCCACTACTCTGATATTGAAAACTATAGCCAGAGCTACCAGACTTATCATCAGATATTTTACAGTTTGAACCGGAAGGTTACGTGTACGGGCAAAATCTTCATCAAAAGAGACATATAAAATGACCTTATACATTACACTAAAAACAATAATGCTCACAAGTGATAAAATACCCAAAAACCAAATATCCAGGGATGAAACCGTAAGAATACTTCCAAAAAGATAAGACATTAAATTGGGAGAATATCCTGGTGTGATATAAATAAAAATGATACCCAAGGCCATGCCCAAAGACCATAACATGGCAATTACTGAGTCTTGCCTCACTAAGCGGCGATTGGAAAATTTTTCTATTCCTAATGCAGCGATTACACTAAAAACAGCAGCCCCTATGATGGGATTTATACCGAAAAAATGGCCAATGCCAATCCCGCCGAAAGAAGCATGCGTTAATCCTCCGGAAACAAAAACCATCCGGCGACTAACGATATAAGTCCCGATCAGGCCACAACTTATGGCAGCGAAAACGGCCGCCAACAAAGAGTTTGTTAAATATCCAAATTCCAATAGGTTATTCATGAGAATGACTTTTTAATACAGTATGCGGAATTGTACCATGGGTTATCAGCTGAATAGGACAATTATAAACAGATAATTGCTCTTCTGAAATCGTATTTGAATCATGATAATGCACACTTTTGTTGACACACACTATCGATTTGATATATGCAGAAATAGTTCCTAAATCATGAGAGACCAAAACAATGGCCATACGCTGGTTCAGGTAATGCAACATTTCATATAATTCTGCTTCGAATTTATTGTCCACATAAGTATTCGGTTCGTCGAGAAACAATAGTTTAGGTTCGGAGACTATCGCTCTGGCCAAAAATACTCGTTGCTTTTGCCCGCCGGAGAGCTCCCCTATACTTTTCTCTTTCAAATGAGAAATGCCCAAGTCCTGCAAAGTTTCCAAGATTCTGGTATTATCTTCTTTGCTAAATCGCGAGAACAACTTTTTAGGAGTTGCCAATCCAGAACGTACTACCTCATAGACAGAAACCGGGAACTTATCATCAAACTTGTTGATTTGAGGCAAATAGCCCATTTGCCCAATAAGGTTTTGCCCCCCACCATCTAAATAATATTCCACAGATCCTTTCCATGGCCTTTGAAGCCCCAGCATCACTTTAAGCAGCGTCGTCTTCCCTCCTCCATTAGGCCCGATAATGCCGATAAAATCATGCTCATAAACAGAAAAGTCAGCATTCTCGATGGCTATTTCGTTTTCATAACCTGCCGTTACATTTTTCAATTCTACCAGTTTTTGCATTTTTCTATCGTATCATTCTTTATCCGTTAAACTTTCAATGATTTGATCAATCATTAAAGGCCAGTTTTCCTTCAAAGGATTTATAACTCTAACATTGACATCTAATTCTTTAGCAATCGTTTTGGCATTGCGCATATCAAAATGTTTTTGTGCAAGAATAGAGGATACCTCATGTTCCCGGGCTTTTGTAATGATCTTGTGCATTTGCCGGGAAGAAGGTTCTTTTCCCTGGTTTTCAATAACAATCTGATTTAATCCATAATCTCTGGCCAAATAACCTAAAGCCGGATGAAAAATCAAAAAGCTTTTATTTTCCATTTGATCCACCTTAGTGCGTACCAAATGATCTTTCGTGTCAACAAACTGCTTTAGTTTTTGATAATTATTCCTGATTTCCGCCTCATGCCCGGGATATAATTCTATTAAAGCCCTTTTCATATTTTTAATCATAGGAGAAACAGTAGAAGGAGAAATCCAAATATGAGGATCGGCCAAATTATCCCCGTGATCATGGTTATGATGGCTTTCAGCCTTCTTATGTGTGTGATCACCCTGCATCAATAAGTCGATATTTTCGGCCAGGTTATACACCTTCATATCTTTGTTATTCGAGCGGAATCTTGACATCCAGACTTTTTCAAAAGATAAAGGTTCAATTCTCAAATAAGCATCAGACTTTTTCAATTTTTGGATATTCTTTGGCGAAGGTTCATAAGTAGCAGGACTGGCACCGGCAGGTACCATCACATTGACCTCTACAAACTCCCCCGCCATTTCTTCTATAAAGTATTTTAATGGTAATACAGAAACATTCACAATATTTTTCTGTTCTTCCTCTGGCTTTTCCTTTATGCCAGTATTACATGATGCGAACACAAGTATCGTTATTAACAGGATCAATTTAGTCTTTTTCATCATCTCCATCTCCTTCATAATTTATCGTTTCAGATTTCATAACAGGTTTCAATTTCATCTTTTTGACAACCATAACCGGAACCGGATCCCAGCCATGTGTCCCCCAGGGATGACAACGCAATATACGGTTAACTGCAATTTTCCCTCCCGTAACAGGACCAAATTTCCGCACAGCCTCTTTGCTGTATTCAGAGCATGTGGGAATGTGGCGACAGGATGCTGGCGTTAATGGTGAAATAACATATTGATAAAATTTCACCGGAAGCAGCACAAGCTCATAACCTATTTTCTTCTGTTTTACCATTATTTTTTGAAATCCTTATATAGCTGACTTGTTTGTATTCCACTATTGTTTTGATATTTTCCACTTTCATACAAAGTAGGTTCTCCCTTCAGCGTATGATAATAAATCTGGCATATTTCAACATCAGCATAAATACGTACAGGCTGAATACAAAAAATCTCTAAAGTCCAGTAACCGGCAAAACCAACATCGCCAAACCCTGCTGTAACATGTACAAACAAACCCAACCGACCAATACTTGAGCGGCCTTCAAGCATTGGAACTAAACCATTGGTCTCCGTGTATTCAAGTGTTCTACCCAAATATAATTTGTCGGTTTCAAGTAAGAGCCCCTCTTCAGGAATAGTGATTTCACTTGCCGGATTATTGGCTTTCATATCCAAAGCCTGATTATCATAAACCATCATTTTATTATGAAGCCGCAAATTATAGCTATTCGGATTAAGCTGACTTTCATTATAAGGATCTAAAATAATCTCCTTCCCTATCCTACGCTTAATATCGTTTCCTGATAAAATCATTTTTGATTTTGTTTTTCGATTAAATAATCCATTTTTTGAGCATCTTCCGATTCCATCTTCACCTTGCTACACGCATTGCAATATCCATAGATGATATAATTTATACCTTCTGCAACAAATCCATCCGGCAACTCAGGTTTATGGATAGACTGATCATGAAGACAAAACAATCGTCCACATTTTTTACATTCAAAATGGGGATGGTTAATATTGAACTTTTTATAAAGAAAGCCCGGATGAATTTTATACCGGCTTTCGCCATCCAAATAAATACGATGAATAATGTTGGCTTTGCTGAGAGCATTTAAATTACGATAAACCGTGCTGCGGTTACAAATATCTTTCAACTCATACTCCAGTGTATGCCCACTAACAGCTTCTTCATAGCGTAATAAATAACTTAAAATTTTCTCCCGGGGTTTGGTTATACTCAACCGGGCTTCTTTCAGAAGTTGATAAGACAAATAATGCATAGTGTAATTTTTGCAACCTTGTTGCAAATTTAATGCAATTTATTCAATTAACGAAATATACTTCACAAAATATTCGACATAAAAAAAGCCCGGCAAAACCGGGCTTTTCAATGATTATGGCGACGATCTCGATTCCATCGGGACAGGCTCTACTCTTCCGCTTTCGAAGTACCATCAGCGCTAATGATCAGCCGAAGGCTGACTCTCGGCGGATCGCAATGGGAAGAGGGCCTTTATATAAAAAGCAATAAGCGAAATCGAGCATAACTTCACAAATTTGTCCACATAAAAAAAGCCCGGCAAAACCGGGCTTTTCAATGATTATGGCGACGATCCCGATTCCATCGGGACAGGCTCTACTCTCCCGCTTTCGCAGTACCATCAGCGCTAATGATCAGCCGAAGGCTGACTCTCGGCAGATCGCAATGGGAAGAGGGCCTTTAGCTAAAAAGCAATGAGCCAAATCACTCATTACTTCACAAATTTGTCGACATAAAAAAGCCCGGCAAAACCGGGCTTTTCAATGATTATGGCGACGACCTACTCTCCCGCTTTCGCAGTACCATCAGCGCTAATGAGCTTAACTTCTCTGTTCGGAATGGGAAGAGGTGAACCTCATTGCATTAGTCACCGTTAAGATCTTAAC
>JAIPBW010000007.1 GCA_021738505.1 Bacteroidales bacterium
GCCCAACCCTTGGGACCTTCTCCAGCCCCAGGATGAGACGAGCCGACATCGAGGTGCCAAACCACTCCGTCGATGTGAGCTCTTGGGAGTGATAAGCCTGTTATCCCCGGAGTACCTTTTATCCTTTGAGCGACGGCCCTTCCATGCGGAACCGCCGGATCACTATATCCTAGTTTCCTACCTGATCGACTTGTATGTCTCACAGTCAAGCACCCTTATGCTATTGCGCTCTTTGCACGATTGCCATACGTGCTGAGGGTACCTTTGAAAGCCTCCGTTACGCTTTTGGAGGCGACCACCCCAGTCAAACTACCCACCTAACAATGTCTCCGCCTAGGGCGGATTAGATTTCAAATAAGTAAAGGGTGGTATGTCAAGGGCGACTCCACGAAGCCTGGCGACTCCGCTTCGCAGTCTCCCACCTATCCTGCACATTACTTACCTAAAACCAATGTTAAGTTGTAGTGAAGGTTCACGGGGTCTTTCCGTCCCGTTGCGGGTAAACGGCATCTTCACCGTTACTACAATTTCACCGAGCTCATGGCTGAGACAGTGCCCAAATCGTTACACCATTCGTGCAGGTCGGAACTTACCCGACAAGGAATTTCGCTACCTTAGGACCGTTATAGTTACGGCCGCCGTTTACTGGGGCTTCAGCTCAATGCTTCTCCATCCGAAGACAGATAACATCTCCCCTTAACCTTCCAGCACCGGGCAGGTGTCAGGCCCTATACGTCATCTTTCGATTTTGCAGAGCCATGTGTTTTTGATAAACAGTCGCTTGGGCCATTTCACTGCGGCCCCAACCACCGAAGCGGTCAGGGCACCCTTTCTCCCGAAGTTACAGGGTCATTTTGCCTAGTTCCTTAGCCATGAATCACTCGAGCACCTTGGGATTCTCTCCCTGACTACCTGTGTCGGTTTACGGTACGGGCTGCTTAATTGGCTTTTCTTGGAAGTCCGTTCGGATATCTATCACCTTGCCCGAAGGCTCAGTGTACTATCCCCCGCCGAGCGGGGTTCAACGTACTATTCCGTCAGTACGCGTACCCTAATGAACTCCGTCACCTTTGAATTTAAGCTGGTACGGAAATATTAATCCGTTTGCCATCGACTTCCCCTTTCGGGTACATCTTAGGACCCGACTAACCCTGATCCGATTAGCGTTGATCAGGAAACCTTAGTCTTCCGGTGTGCAGGTTTCTCACCTGCATTATCGTTACTTATGCCTACATTTGCTTTTCCAACCGCTCCAACACATCTTACGACATATCTTCTGCGCAATTGGAATGCTCCTCTACCATTCCGACTTACGTCGAAATCCATAGCTTCGGTAATATGCTTGATGCCCGATTATCATTCATGCCCGATCGCTCGACTAGTGAGCTGTTACGCACTCTTTAAATGAATAGCTGCTTCCAAGCTAACATCCTAGCTGTCACAGCAATCAGACCGCGTTACTTCAACTTAGCATATATTTTGGGACCTTAGCTGATGGTCTGGGTTCTTTCCCTTTTGGCCACGGACCTTAGCACCCATGGCCTCACTCCTGGACATATGTTATAGCATTCGGAGTTTGTCTGGATTTGGTAGGTGGTGAAACCCCCTAGTCCAATCAGTGCTCTACCTCTATAACACTCAGTCCAAGGCTGCGCCTAAACGCATTTCGAGGAGTACGAGATATCTCTTGGTTTGATTAGCCTTTCACCCCCACCCACAGCTCATCCAAAGATTTTTCAACATCTATTGGTTCGGTCCTCCATTCCGTGTTACCGGAACTTCAACCTGGCCATGGGTAGATCACCAAGTTTCGCGTCTACTCCCATTAACTATTCGCCCTGTTCAGACTCGCTTTCGCTTCGAATCCTCCGCTGAACGGATTATCCTCGCTAATGAGAGGTAACTCGTAGGCTCATTATGCAAAAGGCACGCCGTCACCTCGATAAATCGAGGCTCCGACCGCTTGTAGGCGTACGGTTTCAGGTTCTATTTCACTCTCCTGTTCGGAGTACTTTTCACCTTTCCCTCACGGTACTTGTTCACTATCGGTCTCTCAGGAGTATTTAGCCTTACCAGATGGTGCTGGCAAATTCCCACAGGATTTCTCCGGTCCCGCGGTACTCAGGATTACTGCTGGGTAATATAAAAATGTCGTATACCAGGCTTTCACTGTCTCTGGCCCAACTTTCCAGATGGTTCCACTATTCTTATATCGTCCCGATTGCAGTCCTACAACCCTGCAATTGCCGTAACAATTGCAGTTTGGGCTAATCCCCGTTCGCTCGCCACTACTTAGGGAATCACTATTGTTTTCTTCTCCTCCGGCTACTTAGATGTTTCAGTTCGCCGGGTTTGCCTCTCCGACTTGCGGAGCTCTTGTGGGTTACCCCATTCGGATATCTTTGGATTATCGGTTATTTGCACCTACCCAAAGCTTTTCGCAGCTTATCACGTCCTTCATCGCCTCTGAGAGCCTAGGCATCCGCCGTACGCCCTTGTTTTACTTTCTTTCTATGCTCGAGGTTTTTCTCGATTAATTATTGATTCGTATTTTCTCTCAACATGTCAATGAACTCTTCATTGCTCACCCGTCAGTTGTAACCAACTTGTGAACAACGCCTGCGCGTAGCAGAGTTGTAGATACACCCAGAATCGAACTGGATATTAAACCATTGTATCTTCCAATTTTCTTTTTAAAGAACTTAATTTTGTGGAGAATATCGGAGTCGAACCGATGACCTCCTGCGTGCAAGGCAGGCGCTCTAGCCATCTGAGCTAATCCCCCATTACAATTTTAGCTATCATTTCTTTAACTTCATTCTCCTTCTCGCTATCTCTGATGACCTTCCCGATGCTAATCGGGACGCTCTAGCCATCTGAGCTAATCCCCCATTACAATTTTAGCTGTTATTTTATAAAGAATTCTAAAAATTCTCTCACCTGACTCCCTTAAACCAAAAATGATTTTCTGTCTTATTCTTTTTTAAGTGATTCTATGAAAATATATTCATTTATATTAAAATATCACTTAAAAATGTAGTCCCGCCCAGATTTGAACTGGGGACCTCTACATTATCAGTGTAGCGCTCTAACCAACTGAGCTACGGGACTTTTTATCCCTAATTGGTCGTCCACTGCACTTAGCTCAGCGCTATCAGACGCCAACTGCTTGGGTCTTTTTCAATAATAAATAATGAAGCAAATTTGGTAGTAACTATCATACCTGTTTTTACAAACAGATACCTGATAAATCGCTCTAGAAAGGAGGTATTCCAGCCACACCTTCCGGTACGGCTACCTTGTTACGACTTAGCCCCAGTCATTGGATTTACCCTAGACAACGCCTTAATTGGCAATCGACTTCAGGTACCTCCAACTTCCATGGCTTGACGGGCGGTGTGTACAAGGCCCGGGAACGTATTCACCGCACCATGGCTGATGTGCGATTACTAGCGAATCCAGCTTCATAGAGTCGAGTTGCAGACTCTAATCCGGACTGAGAACGGCTTTGAAGATTAGCATCACATCGCTGTGTAGCTGCTCTCTGTACCGTCCATTGTAGCACGTGTGTAGCCCTGGACATAAGGGCCGTGCTGATTTGACGTCATCCCCACCTTCCTCTCTACTTGCGTAGGCAGTTCCTCTAGAGTCCCCATCCGAAATGCTGGTAACTAGAAGTAGGGGTTGCGCTCGTTATGGGACTTAACCCGACACCTCACGGCACGAGCTGACGACAACCATGCAGCACCTTGCAAATTGCCCGAAGGAATACTGCTTTCACAGTACGTCAATATGCATTTAAGCCCAGGTAAGGTTCCTCGCGTATCATCGAATTAAACCACATGCTCCTCCGCTTGTGCGGGCCCCCGTCAATTCCTTTGAGTTTCAACCTTGCGATCGTAATTCCCAGGTGGAACACTTAACGCTTTCGCTAAGCCGCTGACTGTGTATCGCCAACAGCGAGTGTTCATCGTTTACGGCGTGGACTACCAGGGTATCTAATCCTGTTCGCTCCCCACGCTTTCGTGCCTCAGCGTCAGTTATAGTTTAGCGAGCTGCCTTCGCAATTGGTGTTCTATAGCATATCTATGCATTTCACCGCTACATGCTATATTCCGCCCACTTCAACTACACTCAAGAATAACAGTATCAAAGGCAATTCCACAGTTGAGCTGTAGTCTTTCACCTCTGACTTGCTATTCCGCCTGCGCACCCTTTAAACCCAGTGATTCCGGATAACGCTTGCATCCTCCGTATTACCGCGGCTGCTGGCACGGAGTTAGCCGATGCTTATTCCTGGAGTACCGGCAATTAACTAACGAATAGCTAACTTTCTTCTTCCAGAAAAGCAGTTTACAACCCATAGGGCTGTCAATCCTGCACGCGGGATGGCTGCGTCAGACTTTCGTCCATTGCGCAAGATTCCTCACTGCTGCCTCCCGTAGGAGTCTGGTCCGTGTCTCAGTACCAGTGTGGGGGATCATCCTCTCAGACCCCCTAGACATCGTCGGCTTGGTAGGCCTTTACCCCACCAACTACCTAATGTCACGCATGCCCATCTTTAACCATCGGAACTTTGATTATTTAGTGATGCCACTTAATAATGTTATCAAGTATTAATTTCCGTTTCCGGAAGCTATCCTCGTGTTAAAGGCAGGTTACATACGCGTTACTCACCCGTGCGCCGGTCGTGTATCCTCCGAAGAGAACCTTACCCCTCGACTTGCATGTGTTAAGCCTCCCGCTAGCGTTCATCCTGAGCCAGGATCAAACTCTCCATTGTATATAATCTTGAGTTTTCTTTCCCGACTTATCAGCAATTTGTTTTTCCAAACTCATTGGATAATTACTACCAGGTATTTGTGCTTCATTATGTCAATGAACTTTCGTTCATACCTTTTCAATCCTTCTCTCCTCGTCTTGCCTTCTCTCCGTAAAAGGACTGCAAAGATAATATCTTTTTTCCTTTCTGCAAGGAATTTTTTATCTTTTTTTAAAAGATTTTTTGGAACGTCTGCTTCTCTCTCGAAAAGCGAATGCAAAGATAAACCCTTTTTTTGTTCTGGCAAGCGTTTTCTTAAAAAAAATTTAATCTTTTTTAATCCCTTGCCTACAAGGGCTTTACAAAGAAAAACCATCGCTGATCAGCAAATCCGATAACAATGCCCCTCTTTTAGGCTCTATAGCCTTGCTTTTTTTATTGCATCCTTTCCATGAACTTGCGCTTTCGCGGCTGCAAATATAGAGCCTTTTTTGGCGTAAGCAAACGGTTTGGAAAGTTTTTTTGACATATTTGTTTGTCTCCTGTTTATCTAATCTTTATACGATCATGCTCAAGAATATAATTAACAAAACTCAATACAATACCAATTATTTTATTCTTTTAATGCTCTTATAACTGGATTATTTAGTCTCTGTCTATAATGTCAGATTCCTGCGTTACGCTTGTTTTTTATCACAGTCGTCCAGATGTTCCAATCGGGACTCCTGATGATAAAAAACTTCGCACGCCCCCGATAAATGCGGGGCAGGCTTTGATCTCGAACATTCTGAATCAAACACTCGACTTTATAGACAGACTCTATTTAACTACTAGCAACATAAAATTTGCCTCATTATACAATAGGTGAGATATTTTTTCGCATTTTCAAAACTGAAGTTATTACCATAGAATATATGCCCAGGTTTTTTGCTATGGATCAATTGTTCGTTTTTATTGTATAATTTACTCCCTGGCATTTTATTAACTCCTATTCGAAACCTCTTATGTTTAATGGTACAGAAAACATTTAGAAAAAGGTTAACACAAAAAAATCAGCAATGATTATGAGATTAACCATTGCTGATTTATACAAAAATAATACTTAAAACTTAAGCAATAGCAGCTTCTTCCCTGCTGGCATATTTATTAATCAAAGCATCACTTCCAAACAGCACACCACTCCATACAATAGTAGCGGCTAATTGATTTAATAAAAATGGTAACCCAGCTACATAAGCAGCCAGCAATCCTTGTGGAGAAGCAGGGTACAATGAGAAAGTCATAAATACGCCAAAATTAGAAATCAAAAAGAACAATAGGTTACCCCCCACAATAGAAGTAGAAGTCTTGCGCAAAAACTTTTTATTGTTTTTAAAGATCATCATACCTAAAGCAATAACACCAAATAATGCCATATAATTATAGGCAACACCCGGATAGGTTAAACTCCACGCTCCCATCATAATCTTGTTAAGAAAAATATCCGTAATTAACATAGCTATTAACGGGATCGAAAATGTTAAAAGTTTACTGCCTCTAAATTTGCTTGCACCAAACAATGCTATTGCTATAATGGGTGTGAAATTCCCAGGGTGCGGAATTAGTCTTGTAAATGCCGCTAATAGAATTAATGCTAAAGGCATTACAAATTTAGTTTTTTTTACATTTTTTAAATTTTCTACTTTGTTTTTCCACATAATAAATACTTTTTTATTTTTAATATTTAATTAATAAATTCATTTTTGATAAAAAAAATATATTTTATAATATTTATAGACAATTTCAATATTCCTATTAAATCGTAAAAAAATGAACACATAATTCCATTCACCCGTCCATTTAAATTATAATAGATACCGAAGGGATTTATAAATTAATAATATTTAATGCTGATTTCCTGGGCTTTGTTATATCGCGCCACTATTGTTTGAAATACGGACGCAAATGTATGGTGAAAAATACAAGTATACAAACATTTTGATCCCTATTTTCAATATTTATTTATTACCCGCTGTTTCTATGTGCTTTATATCAATATATTTTTTCAATATTTTTATCATTTTAATATACTTTCTTTTCAACAACACATTTAGTATTTAATGAATTCTTATAAGCCATACTTTAGACATTACTATATGTGAATATTATAAAACTGTATTTAAAGGGATATAAATTAATTAATACTATTTAGACTAATTAAATTTATATTTTTAACTCATGCTATTAAAACTTAATAAACGTATATTATTATATAGCATTTTTTTTATTTTATATATTTTTATAAATGTGCTAAATTCAAATAATTTTACATGTTTGATTTACTGTTTTTTACAGCAATTATTATAATTTTATTGTAATTATCGCTAAAAAAACTTGGCTATCTTAAATAAGATTACTATTATTGCAGCACAATTTAAAGGAAAAAATGCTTTGTACATGACTTTAAATATTCATATTTAGATTTTTATATATATCTCAAAAGCATTTTAGCCCATCAACAATTCTTAGTCGGGCCAATAAAATCAAGCATTCATCAAGGTGCATCAGGATTAATAATTAAATAATATTCTTTTGTTATATTATTTAATTATTAAATTGTAAAAGTATTTTGTTAATAAATAAATATCCAAAGGCTTATATGGCATTTAATAACAAACACATTTTTAATGATTTAAGAAAGACTATGAATAATCGTATTCTTGTTCTGGATGGAGCAATGGGTACGATGATACAGAACTATAAATTAACTGAATATCAGTACAGAGGAAACAAATTCAAAAATAATGCAATTGATCAAAAAGGAAATAACGAAATATTAAATTTAACGCAACCAGAATTAATAACGCAAATTCATACAACATACCTCGATGCAGGTGCAGACATAATAGAAACAAACACATTTAATGCAAATCATATATCTCAAAAGGATTATGAGATGGAGCAGTTTGTTTATGATATGAACAAACAAGCTGCAATAGCTGCAAAAAAAGCAACCAAAATAAACCAACAAGCTGATAGCAATAAATATGTCGCTGGTGTTTTGGGGCCCACAAACAAAACCGGATCCATTTCTCCAAAAGTAGAAGATCCGGGATATAGGGAAGTTACATTTGAACAACTTTATAATTCTTATGCAGAACAAGCCGAAGGACTCTTAGATGGAGGTGTTGATTTATTTTTAGTGGAAACTATCTTTGACTCCATTAATGCAAAAGCTGCACTGCAGGCAATGGAAAACACAATGGCGGATCATAATATGCGCCTGCCTGTAATGGTATCATTTACAATAAATGATTCTGGGGGCAGAATGCTCACCGGTCAATCCATAAAGGGGTTTGTTGACACAATATCCAAGTTTTCACTGTTTTCCATAGGCATGAATTGTGCTTTTGGTGCACAACACTTAAAACCTTTCATAGAAGAACTTGCTGCAATTTCACCATTTTATGTAAGTGCTCATCCCAATGCAGGTTTACCAAATGAATTAGGGGAATATGATCAAACTCCTGAAAATATGGCCAAAGAAGTAGAACCTTATTGTAAAGAAGGGCTCGTGAACATCATTGGGGGCTGTTGCGGTAGTAAACCTGAACATATTGCAGAGATCAGCAAAGTTGCCAAAATTCATAATCCACATGTAATAAAGGAAAGAGAACATAAAACAGTGGTAAGTGGATTAGACTCCTTAGAAGTAGAAAAAAGAAGCAATTCATACATCTCCATTGGAGAAAGAACCAATGTTATGGGTTCAAAGAAATTTTTAAGGCTTATAAAAGAGGAGAAATTTGAAGAAGCATTGGATATTGCTAAAGACCAAATCAGCAGTGGTGCTCAAATGTTAAATATTAACATGGACGAGGCTATGATTGATGGTAAAAAAGCAATGGTTCGTTTCCTGCGATTATTAGCTGCAGAGCCAAAAATTAATAAGCACCCGTTAATGATTGACTCGTCTGATTTTGAAATTCTTGAAACAGGGCTTCAAAATGTAACCGGAAAGCCAGTTATCAATTCAATCAGTCTTAAAGAAGGATCAGATGATTTCCTGCACAAAGCTTCAATAATTAAAAAATATGGGGCTGCCGTTGTGGTCATGGCATTTGATGAAAAAGGACAGGCGGATACGTATGAAAGAAAGAAAGAAATTTGTCTGCGCAGCTACAATCTATTAACCAAAGAAATACACTTCCCAGCAGAAGACATTATTTTTGATCCTAATGTATTAACTGTTGGCACAGGCATAGAAGAGCATAATAATTACGCTGTCGATTTTATTGAAGCTACTCGCTGGATAAAACAGAATTTACCTTATGCAAAAGTCAGCGCCGGAATTAGTAATGTTTCATTTGCATTCCGCGGAAATCCTGCTATCAGGGATGCTATGAATTCAATTTTTGTTAGTTTATGCCAAGAAGCCGGATTAGATTTTGCTATTGTAAATCCGGACAAAATAATGGATACCAACGCCATACCAGAAGAATTAAAGAAAAACATTGAAGATGTGCTTCTGAATCGAAAAGAAGATGCAACAGAACAGCTCTTACAAGCAGGTAAACAATTCTCAACAAACACTAAAAGCCATAAAGATGAAAATAGCTGGGACAAGTTAGATCCTAAAGAAAGGCTGATACAGTCATTAATAGAAGGAGAAACTCGCTATTTATCCCAGGACCTTCATCATTTACGTGAAAACTATGATTATTCATTAGACATCATCGAGGGCCCTCTCATGGAAGGTATGGGTATTGTAGGAAATCTATTTGAAAAAGGTGAAATGTTTTTGCCTCAAGTAGTTAAAACAGCTCGCACAATGAAACAAGCTGTATCCATACTTATGCCTTACGTCGAAAAAGAGAACAAGGCTCAAACTTCCAACGAAAAAGGCAAAATCCTCCTGGCCACCGTTAAAGGAGATGTTCATGATATCGGGAAAAATATTTTCTCTCTGGTATTAAGTTGTAACAACTATGACATCATCGACTTAGGCGTTATGGTAGATAATAATACCATTATAAATGCAATAAAAGAACATCAACCTGATATTGTCGGAGTAAGTGGGTTAATTACACCTTCCTTAAATCATATGAAGGAATTAGCTATCAAAATGGAGGAAAACAACTTTCATATACCTTTAATTCTGGGTGGAGCGACTACTTCTGAAATCCATACTGCCGTAAAAGTTGCACCTTACTATTCCGGTTTGGTTTTGCGTGGCGCAGATGCATCCCAAAGCGCACATCTAATCAACAATCTATTAGGGAAAAAGGCAAAGCAGAAACAGAAAGAAATGGAAGAACATCAAAAGGAAATAAGAGAAAAGTACGAAATGAAGAATGCTCAATACACATATAAACCATTAGAAACAGCCCGAAAGAAATCATTTCAGGTGGATTTTAATACATACAGACCAGCGAAACCAAATAAGCTTTCACAGACTAAAACCATCCGTTATGAATTGGAGAATATTGAGCCTTTCATTGATTGGAAAATGTTTTTCTATTCATGGGGATTAAAAGGAAAATTCCCGGAAATATTAGAAGAAGATACAAAGAAAGGGAAAGAAGCCCGACGACTTTATTCTGAGGCAAAGGAGATGCTCAAAGATATTATTGAGAATCAAAAAATTGAAGCTCGTGCCATTTTTGGTATTTACCCTGCGGCAAGGCGGAATGATGACATCATAATTTACACTGATGAATCCCGCAAACATATCCAGGCTTATCTACCCATGTTAAGGCAACAAACAGACAGAGCAAACAAGGAACATTTCTTGTCTTTGAGCGATTTCATTGCTCCTGAGAATTCAGGAGTTCAGGATTACATTGGAACATTTGCTGCAAGCGCTGGTTTTGGCGGAGATAAATACGTCAATGAATTCAAAAAGGACGGTGATAGTTATAGCAGCATCATGTTCCGCTTACTAGCTGATCGTCTAACAGAGGCTATATCCGAAATTTTACACAAAGATGTACGAAATAACTACTGGGGATATAGCAATGAAGATAAAACCGACAGGAAAACACTGTTGAAACAAAGATATGACGGCATTCGGCCTTCGCCCGGATATCCGGCCTGCCCGGATCATAGTCTGAAAAAAGAGATTTTTAATCTTATGGATGTAGAAAATCAAATTGGAATTCAACTAACCGATAGTTATGCCATGCATCCGGCAAGTTCGGTTTGCGGATTCTATTTTGCTCTTCCCGAATCCCGGTATTTTAACTTAGGGAAAATATCAAAAGATCAAATCAACGACTATGCAAGTCGTCAAAGAATCCCGACGAAGAAAGCTGAAGAATTATTCAGACCATACTTAAACTATAGCACAAAATAAAAACCAAAAACAACAATTATTTTTTATGAAGATTACAGATATTTTCAAAAAAAACCAAAAGACATTCTCGTTTGAATTTTTTCCACCCAAGGATTTACATTCAGCGGTAAGGTTCGGCGTCAACGCCGGACAGCTTATGAAATTAGATCCATCATTTGTCAGTGTCACTTATGGTGCAGGCGGATCATCACGCGATAATAGCTTTGAGATGGTTGACCTGTTTCATAATGACATGAAATTCAACTGCATGGCTCATTATACCTGTGTTAATGCTACTCATGAGAAAATTGCTTATGATATGAGAACATTGCAAGATATGGGTATTGATAATGTAATGTTATTAAGAGGAGATTCTCCGGAAAAAAACAAATCCTGTCCTCCTAATCCCGACGGCATTAATTATGCCAGTGATCTAATCCGGTTAGTCAAACAAAACTATGACTTTTGCATTGGTGCCGGGGCATATCCGGAAAAACATTTTGAAGCACCTTCAATGGAGGAAGACCTCATTAATTTACGCATTAAAGCAGATGCTGGTGCGGATTTCTTTGTAACTCAAATGTTTTTTGACAATAAATATTATTGGGATTTTTTGAACAAGGCTCGTCAGAAAGGCATTAAAGCCAGAATTATCCCTGGGATTATTCCTATTAATTCTTACAAACAAATCAAAAAATTCAGTGAAATTTCCGGAGCCAAAATACCGGAATCCATTCATAAAAAGATGGAACCCAAAAAAGATAATCCGTCAGAAATTTATAAAATAGGCTTGGATTTAGCTATTGAGCAATGCTCTGATCTTTTAGAGAACGGAGCTCCGGGTCTTCATTTTTACACATTAAATCGTTCGCGTGCAGCCGTAGATTTGTATGAACATCTTGCCAAAGACTGGGATGTGTTAAAAGAAAAATACAAGCAAAGCTGCACACCACATGTGCCATTTTAAAAACAAATCATAAAAACAAAATTATTATGAGTATCGATTTAGAAAAAATTAGCGAAGCCATAACAAAAGGGCAAATTGAACAATTGCAAGAAATGACAACACAGGCTCTTGATACAGACACAGATCCTGGTGTTATTTTAAACAAAGGCCTGCTCCCGGGAATGGACAAGGTTGGACAACTATGGCGCGAAGGCGAAATGTTTATGCCGGAAGTCTTGCGTTCAGCTAAGGCTATGAGTAAAGCCATGGAAATTTTACGTCCAAGACTTTCCGAAGGAGACCTGGGAAGTGCAGGTAAAATGGTTATCGGCACTGTTGCCGGCGACCTGCATGACATTGGAAAAGACCTGGCCGGAATGATGTTTGAAGGCGCTGGTTATGAAGTAATCAACATCGGTATAGACCAACCCAATGAAGCTTTTGTTGAAGCAGCTATGAAGCATAAACCTGACGTTCTGGGCATGTCAGCATTATTAACGACCACTATGCCACGAATGGGTGAGGTTATTAACTCTCTGAAAGAATCAGGAGTTCGCGACCAAATGGCCGTTATTATTGGCGGAGCGCCTGTTACACAGGAATTCGCTGATGAAATCGGAGCAGATCTATATGCGCCCAATGCAGGTTCCGCTGTAGATCTTACTAAAAAATATTTTGCTCAACAATAAATCAAATGCGGTTAACCCAGCTTATCACTAACTTGGTAATCGAAAAACAAATTATCACATGAAGATAAATCAAAAAATAAATAAATCTACCCAGTTCAAAGTATTGTCGGAAGATCAGATTGAACAGATTTTTTATTCTGCTCTCCGCGTACTGGAACAAACAGGTGGACAGATTTTTCACGATGAGGCATTGGAACTGTTCCGAAACAGTGATGCCGTCGTAAATGGCAATAGCGTAAGGATACCCACATTTATGGTAGAAGAAGCACTTAACTTTTACCCGCGAAAAATATCTTTACGTGGAAGGAATAAGAAAAACGAGCTTCATCTGCAGAAAGATACGGTAGCATTCGGAACAGGCTCGGATTTGCCATTTACGTATGATCGCAAAACCGGCGAACGTCGCCGCACACTATATAATGATGTAAAAAATGCAGCCAAGATCGTTGATGCGCTGTCGAATTATGACTTTTTTATGTCTCATGGCATTGTAGGAGATGCTCCAAACCCACAAACATACGACCGCCATCAGTTTATGGCTATGCTCGAGAATTGCACTAAGCCAATGGTCGTCACCAGTGTAGACGGTGAAGGTCTGGAAGACTTGTGGAAAATGGGCTCCCTCGTTCAGGGCGGTGAAGAGGAATTCAGATTAAATCCTCTGTTTGTAGCCTATATAGAACCGATATCACCATTAAAGAATGATCGTACAGCAATTGAAAAATTGCTATTTGCTGCTGAGAAGAAAATCCCGGCTATGTACACACCATGTCCGAGTTCCGGCGCAACAGCTCCGGCAACTATGGCAGGTATGCTTGTGCAATCCCTGGCAGAGACACTATTGGCAACCGTATTGTGCCACCTGAAAAATCCGGGTATGCCATTAATCATGGGCGGTGTAACAACTTTACTTGACATGAAAAAGTCTACATACTCCTATGGTGCACCGGAATTATCATTAGCCTCAGCTGCTAATACCGATATTTCAAAATGGCTCAATCTGATTATGTTTAGCACAGGCGGATGTAGCGATTCAAAAATACTTGATGAACAGGCTGCAGCAGAACAAATGACGAACTTGTTTTACTCCTATCTTTCCGGTGCTAATCTCATCCATGATGTGGGTTATATTGACCACGGCACCAATGCCTCGCTTGAAAGTTTAGTCCTCAATCAGGAAATGATGGGAATGGTAAAACAATTTGGAAAAGGCATCAACACAGATGATGACCATCTGGCCTTAGACCTGATAGAAAAGCAAGGACCAGGTGGTGAATATGTAACCACAGACCATACATTCAAACACTGGAAAGAGTGGTATTTGCCTGACTTGCAAGATCGCAGCGATTATGAAACATGGCTTAAAAATGGATCCAAAACAATGGGCGATCGCGTTAAAGAACGTACACAGGATCTGTTGGATAACTATCAGCCTGAGCAAATCGAAGATAAACTCAAGCAAGAATTAATGAAAATTGTTGACGATGCCGATAAGCGTCACTCTTAAAAAACCCAACAACACATGAGTACAAGAACAAATTATAGCATACAAGAAACACCTCATTTCCAAATTCTTTCAGAAAATCAAAAAGAAAGAATTTATAATGGGATGGTACGAACTTTACAATATACCGGAGCTAATGTACACCATGAAGGAGCACGGGAATTATTCGCGAAAGCAGGCTGTAAAGTAGATGGTATCCGTATATATTTTCCACCGGAGGTAATCCTCAACGCACTTTCAACCGTGCCGCCGGTAACTGAAGTATTCCCATGGAACGGAGATGAATCGAAAAAAATTACGATTGAAAAAGACCGTAGCTATTTTGGCCCCGGTCCTACTCCACCTAACTTCATTGATCCGGATACGATGGAACGACGTCCATATTTACGCAAGGATGCATCTACTGTAGCCCGTGTATGTGATGCATTACCCAACATGGGCTATGTACAGTCCTTAGGCTCTATTAGCGATGTATCCAACGGACTTGCTGATGTTTATGAGTTTGCAGATATGATCCGCAACACTACCACACCAATCATGAGCTGGTCTTTTACGCGTAACGGTTGTCGCGACATCCATCGCATGGCTATTGCTATGGCCGGTGGAGAAGAAGAATTTAAGCAAAGGCCTAATTACATCTTTTATGGAGAGCCTATCTCTCCATTAGTCAGTGACTTTCACGCTATTGACAAATGTATATATTGTGCTGAAAACAGAATACCACAGGTATATAGCCCTTGTGCTATTGGTGGCGGAACTGTTCCGGCAACTCATGCAGGTCAGCTTGTGGTTGCGCTTTCCGAATCAATGGTTGGCGTCATCGCTTCACAACTCATTTCTCCGGGAACAAGCATAATAATTGGTGGCGTTCAGTCTATTTTGGATATGCGTCATTCAATATATTCCTATGGAGCACCCGAGTTAAGCTTACTTAGTGCAGCACATACAGAAGTCGTTCATTATTGTGGACTTCCGATGTATAGCCAATCCGGCTGTACCGACACAAAGAAAATGGATATGCAATCCGCTATGGAAGCTGCCCTGTCGATTAATGCAGCGATGATGAGCGGGGCGAACTTTGTTCATGATAATGGATATACTGAAAGTGGTCTGACCGGAGATATTTTCCAAACGGTTATGGATGATGAGCTTATTGCTATGGCAAGAGTTATTGAAGGCGGAATTGAAGTCAATGAGGAAACACTTGCCGTGGATGTGATTAACAATGTTGGACCCGGTGGTCATTATTTATATGAAGACCATACCATGAAATGGTTCCGCAAACATTGGCAACCCACATTAATGGATCGAAACAGTTACGAAAGCTGGAAAGAAAATGGGGAAAAAACGATGAAAGACAGGATTATCGAAAAAACCCGCGATCTAATTAAAAATTACGAAGGACCTAAGAATTCCGTTCCGGAAAAGGCCAGTCAGGAAATTGAAAAAATCCTGAAAGAAGCTGAAGAACGAATTAAAAAGGATCCTGATTCATAATCCAATATTAAAAAGGATAGTTGGGATTAAAAACTCAACTATCCTTCTTTCCCCTATACCTACAATAAAGAAAAAGTTAGTCTGAATAAATTTTTTTAAACAGTATAAGTCAATGGATCGGTATTTAATCGGCATAGATACAGGAGGAACCTTCACTGATGGTGTATTATTAAATTACGCCAACAGGGAAGTTGTGTCTGCAGCTAAAAGCCTTACTACCCGCCAGGACCTGAAGCAAGGGGTGATTAAGGTGCTTAAAAAGCTAACGATCCCTGAGGATTGCAATATCAAATTAGTTGGTATCTCCAGTACATTAGCCACAAATAGCATAGTGGAAGGCAAAGCTCGGAAGGTCGCCTTACTATTAATTGGTTATCAACCTGAATTAATAGAGAATTTTGGTTTGGAGTCCGAATTTGCTACTGAAGATCTTACTTATATTAAAGGAGGCCATAAAGCACAGGGCGAAGAGCTGGCCCCATTAGATGAAGAAGCAATTCGCAATTGGATAAAAGACAAAAAATACGAAGTCGATGCCATTGCTGTTTCCGCTTATTTTAGCCCCTTAAATCCGGATCACGAAAAAAGAGCTCTTGAAATTATAGCAGAAGAGTCAAATCTCCCTGTAGTAATGGGGCATCAACTGTCCACAAAGCTAAACTCAGTAAAAAGAGCAGCAACAGCTTCAGTAAACGCATCGCTGGTATCAGTGATGCAGGACTTTCTTCAATCCGTCAGTCATTCATTAGAAGAGTTAAAAATCCAGGCTCCCATAATGATCGTGCGTGGAGACGGAACATTAATGCCTTATGAAGAAGCCTTGCAGAAACCTGTTGAAACAGTAATGTCCGGACCAGCCGCCAGCGCAATCGGAGGAAAATTCTTATCTAACATCAACAAATCGTTAGTCATTGACATGGGGAGCACGACAACAGATTTAGCACTTGTTGAAAATGCCCGTGTAGTTGTTTCGGAAGCAGGCGCAAAAGTTGGAGATATAAAAACCGCTGTTGAAGCCGCTCAAATACGTACTATCAGCCTGGGTTGCGACAGTAGAATAAGCTTTAATAGCAAAGGCGAGGCTGTGTTAGGTCCCGACAGAGTTCGTTCCTTATCTCAAATCTCCATGTATTATCCCGAAATAAAGGATATTTTATTTGAGTTATCAAAAAACAACTTTGCCAGGTTAAAAAGTCCTTATGATATTGAGTTTTGGCATTTATACCGTGAATTGGGTTCTCGTACAGAACAATTACTCAACAACCAACAAAAAGCGATTATTGAGAAACTTAAAGAGCCGAAACAATTATCCGAATTAATGGATGATTTTCAGGTTTGTCATCCGGAACATCTAAAAATGCATGACCTTATTCATCAAGGTTATATTGAATGTTCGACGTTAAATAGTACAGATCTTTTACATGCAGCAGGAGCCATGGAATTATGGGACAATGATGCTGCGAACTTTGCTACACAATGCTACAGTAAAATAAACAAATTAAAGAAAAAAGAGCTGATTGACATGGTTTTTGACACTATGCAGGATCGGCTTGTAGAAGAGATCTTGCTATACATGGCGAACCGGGAAACACAAGAAGAAAACATGCCCGGACGAATAGATGGAAAATGGGGAAAATGGTTATTGCATGAAATCTTATATCATAATAGCGACCTATTATCATTAGAGTTAACCAGTAAAATTCCTGTGATAGGCACAGGAGCTCCCGCAAAACATTTTATGAAAGAAGTCACCCGGCTTATCAATACGCGGCTTTATCTTCCTGAATATAGTGAGGTAGCTAATGCCGTGGGAGCTGTTTCCGGTTCTATAGCAGAGACACGTGAAGCTATTGTCTTTGTGAAAGAAGATGGAGATAATTACACATATCAAATGAAATCCCAACACTCCATCGAGAATTTCAATAGCTACGCAGAAGCATGCGAAGCAGCAGAGCAAAAAGCCTACCAGTTGGCTAAAGAGGCTACGATAAAAGCTGGAGGAACAGATCCGCATACTGAAGTTTTCAAGCACATTGAAGGATCCCTTACACGTTTCACAGCTAGATCTGCAGGCAGTCCTAAGCTTTCAAAATACAATCAAGAAAATAATGCATGAAAAAATACAATAAAACCATAATAGCTTGTCGGAGTGTAAAAACCGAACTGGAAAAAGTATACAATAACCAGCAGAATATCAAGTTGGTTTTTATGCCCCAGAATCTGCATCGAAACCCTGAAAAATTAACAATAAGATTACAGGAGACAATAGATAAAGAGGCCGAACTCACAGATGCAATTGTTCTTGGTTATGGATTATGTTCCAATGGCACTGCAGGACTTAAAGCACCATCTACAGGCCTTATAATCCCCAAAATACACGATTGCATTACATTATACTTAGGCGGGGAAAGAAATTACACACGCCTGTTTCATCAATATCCAGGTACTTATTTCTTAACCCCCAACTGGATTGATAATAAAAAAGATCCTTTGGGATTAGTAGAAAATGAATATAAACAACGCGTGGGCTTCGAAATGGCAAAAGAAGCCATGGAAACTGAAATAAAGAATTACAACTATATTGCTTTTATCAATAACAAAAGTGAGCATGAAGATTATTACCGACAAAGGACTCAGGAAAACGCCGAGTATTTTAATAAAGACTTTGTTGAATTCGAAGGCTCAATGGATTTATTAACAAAGATCATTGAAGGCCCTTATGATAACGAAAACTTCGTAAAGGTAAACCCTAATGAATTTAGTAAACAATCACAATTTTTAAAATAGGAGAAAATATGGAAATAGTAGGCGAACTTATAAATGCCAGCAGAAAAAAAATCAGAGACGATATTAAGGAAAAAAATCATGAAGTTATCAGACAAGTAGCCCAAGATCAAAAAGATCATGGTGCTAAATTTATAGATGTCAATGCCGGAATTTTTGTCGGTAAAGAACCCGATTATTTATCCTGGTTAGTTGAAACAGTGCAGGAAACTGTTGACACTCCATGTTGCATTGACAGCCCGGATCCAAAAGCTGTGGAGGCAGCATTAAAAGTACATAAAGGCACTCCTTTGATCAACTCCATCTCACTGGAATCGGATCGCTATAATGCTATGATTCCCATACTTCGTGACTCTGACCTTAAAGTCATTGCTCTTTGCATGAGTGATGAAGGTATGCCATATACAAAAGAAGACCGGTTGAAAATTGCAGATAAACTCATAAATAGTCTTGTGCAAAACAATGTAAAGATTGAAAATATCTATGTTGATCCTCTTGTCCATCCGATTGGATCAGGAAATCACCTGGGCAATGAATTTCTAAAAAGTATAGAAACCATCAAGAGAGAATATGAAGGAATTCATACAATTTGTGGTTTATCGAATGTATCATACGGAATTCCAAAGCGGAAATTTGCTAATCAGGTTTTCATGTCAATGGCCATTTCCAAAGGATTGGATTCTGCTATTTTAAATCCCCTGGACAAACGAATGATGGCTAACATTGTAGCAGCAGAAACCTTAATCGGGAAAGATGATTACTGCATGAATTATGTAGAAGCATATAGAAACGGATTATTTGATTTCAATTAATAAGAACCCAAAAAACTATAAAATTATGACTGAGAAATCTTATTCAGAAGTCGTAGAAACAGCAAGAAGTTATTACAACAGCAATGATGCACAAAACTTTTACTCCATTATTTGGGGAGGAGAAGATTTACATTTAGGTATTTATGACAGCCTGGAAGATGATATTTTTTCCGCAAGTCGACGCACCATTGATGAAATGGCTAAATTTGCAGATAAAATAGACGAAAACACCAAAATCATTGACCTTGGCGGTGGATTCGCCGGAAGTGCACGTCATCTGGTAAAGAAATACGGTTGCCATGTAACGGTATTGAATTTAAGCGAGGTAGAAAATGAATATGGCCGTAAGCTAAACAAAGAACAAGGTTTAGAGGATAAAATCGATGTCATTGATGGCAGCTTTGAAAACATTCCTTATGATGACAATACCTTTGACATTGTGTGGTCTCAGGATGCTATCCTACACAGTGGTGAAAGAGAAAAAGCCATAAAAGAAGCCGCAAGGGTCTTGAAACCAGGAGGTGAAATGATCTTTACCGATCCAATGCAAACCGGAGATTGTGATAAAGAAATACTTAAGCCAATTTATGAACGTATTCAACTATCCTCTCTGGGAAGTCCGGAATTCTACAAAGAAAAAGCAAAAAAATATGGTTTGAAATTTTTGGATTTTAAGGAAATGCCGGAACAATTATCAAACCATTATGCTAAAGTTCTGCAGGAGACAGAGAAGAACCTGGACAAGTTAGAAGGTAAGGTTTCAGATGAATACATCAATAACATGAAAAAAGGACTTCAACATTGGATAAATGGTGGCAGAGAAGGAAACCTGACCTGGGGAATATTTCATTTTAGAAAATAAAATTAATATAAAAAAGAATAACATTATGATTGATTTAGAGAAAATTGACACTAGTCTACCCTACAAGGTAAAAGATATAAATCTTGCTGAAGAAGGGCGTAAACAAATTGAACTGGCAGAACATGAAATGCCGGGCCTTATTGAAATAAGAAAAAAATACGGAAAAGAGCAACCGTTAAAAGGTGCTCGCATCACAGGATCCTTGCACATGACTGTTCAAACAGCTGTGCTGATTGAAACATTAACTGCTCTTGGTGCAGAAGTAAGATGGGCCAGTTGCAATATTTATTCCACACAGGATGAGGCTGCTGCTGCCATAGCAACTACCGGAGTACCTGTTTTTGCCTGGAAAGGTGAATCATTGGATGAATACTGGTGGTGTACTGCCCAGGCACTTTCATTCCCCGGAGACAAAGGTCCTTCATTAATAGTTGATGACGGTGGTGATGCCACTTTAATGGTTATTCACGGATTTGAAGCTGAAAAAGATCCGAAGATTCTGGAAAGAGATGCTGAGGCCTGGGATGAACAAGCCCTGATCCGGAAGTTAAAATCCATCATGAAAGAAGATAACCAGAAATGGCACAAAGCTATTAAAGAAATAAGAGGAGCTTCCGAAGAAACAACAACAGGAGTAAACCGCTTATATATCCGCGAAAAAGAAAAGAGCTTGCTTTTCCCTGCCATCAACGTTAATGACTCGGTTACAAAATCCAAGTTCGATAACAACTATGGAAACCGCGAGTCACTGATTGATGGTATCAAAAGAGCAACAGATATCATGATTGCAGGCAAAACTGCCGTTGTATGCGGTTTTGGTGGTGTTGGTAAAGGATGTGCTGAAGGTTTAAATGCATTCGGTGCTAAAGTAAGTGTAACAGAAGCTGATCCGATTTGCGCATTGCAAGCTGCCATGGAAGGTTATGAAGTTAAGACAACTGAAGAATTACTTGCAACCGGAGATATTTATGTAACAGCTACCGGTAACAAAGAAGTAATTACAGTTGAGCATATGGAAAAGATGAAAGACAAAGCTATTGTCTGTAACATCGGCCATTTTGATAATGAAATTCAGGTTGAAAAACTGGAAGAACGCTCCGACATCAAAAAACGGAATATTAAACCACAGGTAGATGAATATATCTTCCCTGATGGCCATTCTATTATTCTGTTGGCAGGCGGACGCCTGGTTAATCTTGGTTGTGCAACAGGTCACCCATCTTTTGTAATGAGTAACTCTTTTGCTAACCAGGTAATGGCTCAACTTGAACTTTGGCAAAAAGATCACGAAAACAAGGTCTATCGTTTACCGAAAAAACTGGATGAAGAAGTAGCTCTGGCACACCTTAAACATCTGGATGTAAATCTTACGCGCTTAAGTGATGAACAAGCAGATTATATAGGTGTACCTCAAGATGGACCATATAAACCAGAACACTACAGGTATTAATAAAAAAGTTAAATTAACAAACTAAAAACCAACGAATATGTCATATTATTTCACTTCAGAATCCGTTTCGGAAGGACATCCCGATAAAGTATCAGATCAGGTCTCGGATGCCATTTTAGATGAAATTCTAAAACAAGACCCGGATTCAAAATGTGCATGTGAAACATTTGTAACAACCGGATTATGCCTTGTCGGAGGAGAGATTAAAACGAAAGCTTATGTAGATGTTCAGGACATCGCAAGAAATGTTATCCGTCGTATTGGCTATACCAAACCAGAATATAAATTTGATGCCGACTCATGTGGTGTCTTAACTGCCATACAGGAGCAATCACCGGATATTAACCAGGGTGTTGACAGAGAAGATCCTGAAGCACAAGGAGCCGGTGACCAGGGAATGATGTTTGGATATGCGACCAAACAAACGGACAATTATATGCCGTTACCCGTGGATATCGCACATAAGTTAGTAGCTGAATTGGCTAAAATCCGCCATCAAAATGGTGTAATGCCTTATTTGTGCCCGGATTCAAAGTCACAGGTTACTATGGAGTTTGATGATAATGGGTATCCGATTAAAATTGACACAATTGTTGTTTCTACACAGCATGAGGAATTCATTAAACCGGATAGTGAGACAGAGGAAAATTACAAGAAAGCCGAAAAAGAGATGTTGAGTAAGATCGAAACAGATATTATCAACATCCTTATTCCCCGTGTAAAGGCACAGTATCCGGAATCTGTTCAAAAATACTTTGATAACGATTTCCGTTTATTTGTTAATCCAACAGGGAAATTTATCATTGGCGGACCTCATGGCGACACAGGCTTAACAGGAAGAAAAATTATTGTTGACACTTATGGTGGCCGCGGAGCTCATGGTGGCGGTGCGTTTTCAGGAAAAGATGCTTCCAAGGTAGACCGTTCTGCAGCTTATGCAGCCCGGCACATAGCCAAAAACCTGGTAGCTGCTGATATTTGCGAAGCTGCTGAAGTACAATTAGCTTATGCCATCGGTGTTGCAGAACCTGTAGGTGTTTATGTACGCACAGAGAAATGCAAAATTGACAAAAGCGATGCTGAAATTTCTGATATTGTTAAAGAAATTTTTGACCTCCGTCCCTATGGAATCATCAAACGTTTCGGGCTGAAAAACCCAATCTTTGAAGAAACAGCAGCCTACGGGCACATGGGAAGAAAGCCAGGTAAAAAGGTCGTTTATATTGACAATGAACGAAAAGAAGTCGAAACCTTTACCTGGGAAAAACTTGATTATGTAGATAAACTGAAAAAGGCTCTCACTTAAATCAGGGATCCAAAACTTGCCCAATGAATACAGGGCATGATTCCTTATAACTTTCACTTATTAAAAAACCCGGCCTTTTAGCCGGGTTTTTTTTATTCAGATATTTTGTTGCTTTAAGTGTAAAGCGATTATTCACAAAAATTTATTTGATAATATAATCATGCTTTTTGCCATCTTTAGCCATTTTCTTAGCAGCATCTGTAGCAAATACCTTTACGGTGTAGGAATAAGAATCTTTATCAGCATTTTGAATACCGGAAACGGTAACATCAAATTCCATATCTTTTGTTATCGGATAGCTCAGTCCGCCAACTTTCCAAACGATTCGTGAATCGGGCCAACCATTAACTGTTTCACGTGCTTCATAGCTGATATTATAATCATTACCATCAGATGAGACCGTTACATTTGCATTATTAAAATTAGCTCCTGTAATGCTGAAAGACCAGCGTGGGAACATCAACTCACCGGGAATATAATTATCCGGAGGATAAGCAACAAACGGATCGGATTCTGCTGATTGATCATAATTCCCTTCCATCCACAAAATAGCATTTGTCTGATCAGTAGACCCATGACCTACTTTTTCTAAACCTGGCAAAAGTAATGCAGCTCTGTGGCCTACTTTTTTATTATTTGAACCCGGATCTTCGATATAACCAGTCACGGCAATAGTACTATGCATACTTCCGGGTTGTGAACTCCAGGCAATATTGGAAGCTCCTGCAGCATCGTAACCATCTTGAGTCCAGCACTGCCAACTTTGTGGTGGGTAATGACTCAGATTGTCATTTGCTTTCATTATCAATGCAGCTTCCTGACACATAGAATTCTGTGATGCATTATGTGTAATATTGTCTGAGATACCACAAATACGGCGGAAATAGTTTATCCGTTGAACTACTTTCTCATGAGATGTTTGGCTTACGCTTCCGGCATCACATCCGTTAACACTACCAGTCCAACCCAAATTATCCACTGCTGAAGCTAAATAGTTGTCTTCATAATCCTTAACGGCTTTTTGTTTGGGCGTAAGACTTGAGGACCCCCCATCATCGTCATCTTTGTCACAACCTGTAGCAAGCACAAAAGTCATAGCAAAGAGCATTAAACTGTAGAAAATTTTACGATTCATAATTAATTATTGTTTGGTTTAAGTTTTTATTAAGTCGCAAAAATAAAAATAAATTCTACTTAACCCATTATCTGAGCGCTTATTTTATAATTCCATTAACAAAAATCCAAAACAAACTGTATGATGAAGGATTACCGGTTATGGATAATCATTTTTTGCAAGTCATGTCAATTTTTTTCTTCTTTACGGCGTTTCTTTTCCTGTGTAATCAGCATTAATTCCCTGCTGGTTTGACCTTTTACGGAAGTATTTTCTTCAGCCCGGCGAATAAGATAAGGAAGAACATGTCTTACAGGCCCGTATGGTAAATACTTGGCTACATTATATCCCTCAGCTGCAAGATTAAAACTAATATGATCACTCATCCCATAGAGCTGTGAAAACCATACTCTCTTATCATCCCGGGGTATCTTATGCTCTTCCATCAATTCTGTCAAATAGCGGCTACTGTATTCATTATGCGTTCCGTTAAAGACAGAAACTATATCAATGTTTTCCACTGAATATTTTAAAGCCGCATTATAATCTGCATCTGTTGACTCTTTATCCGGTTGAATAGGATCTTTATATTCCATTTTTCTGGCGCGCTCCCTTTCTTTTTCAAGATAAGCACCCCGCACAAATTTAACTCCATAATAATACCCTTCCGACCGAGCTTTTGATATACTTTCTTTTAAAAATTCGAGCCGGTCAACACGATACATTTGCAGCGTATTGAAAACAATAGCACGTTCTTTATTATATTTTTGCATCATCATTTCTACGACCTCATCTATATAAGCCTGATAAGCATAATCTTCGGCATCAATCAATATAGAAATATTATTTTCATAGGCTGTCTTACACAATACATCAATCCGGTTAAAGAACTTTTCCTTTTCTTGTTCATCATGCAAGGTAAGCGGAGAATTTACAGATGCTTTTTGTAGCATTATAGATTCCCCAAAAGCCGTAGGTTTAAATACTGCAAACGGTATATTGTCATCATTCGCTGCATTACGAATAGAGCGCAAAGTTTCCTGCAAGGCCGACTCAATTGCTTCTTCTTTATCTGTGCCTTCCACGGAATAATCCAAAATAGATTTTACATTATACCTTGCTAAGTCTTTAATTACCGACTGACATTTTTCTATCGTTTCACCTCCCACAAAGTGTTTATAAAGTGTCGGCTTAACGATCCATCCTACCGGCATACCTATGGTTAAAGCAACGTTTGTGAGTGATTTACCAAACTTTACAAGGGAAGGCCGCGCCAATGATTTGAACAGAAACCTGTTCCATCTTAAATCTCCATTGGATTTATTTTGAAATGCAATTTTCGTATTTTCGAAGTCTAACATATTTTTGCGCTCTTTTATCTCGTTTTAATGGTTCATTTCTTTTGTCTACTATATTATACTTGAAAAGCATTAATTTTGTTCAAAATATAATTAATTTGAAATGTATAAACAAATCAAGCTTCAGGAGCATCATATAATTGCGGGAATAGACTCTTTATCTGTGTTTCAGGCACTTTTTGACAGTGGTGATTATGAAAATCGTTCCTTTTTCATACTGGTTGATGAGAACACAGAAAAGCTATGTCTGAACAAGTTAAAGCAATATATCCCCGCTGGCAAAAAGACCCCGGTTATATCTATTCCTGCCGGAGAGCAAAATAAAACGATGGAAACCGCAGAGAAGATCTGGCAGTTTTTAACGTTGCATCATGCGGATCGAGGATCAGTATTAATCAATCTGGGCGGTGGTGTAACAACAGATATAGGCGGATTTGCAGCCTCCGCTTACAAACGTGGGATTTCCTTCATCAACATCCCGACATCTTTAATGGGTATGGTGGATGCTGCTATTGGCGGAAAAACCGGTGTAAATTTTAACGGGCTTAAAAATATCGTTGGAGTATTTAGTCAACCCGATTCGATTTATATTTTTCCCGGGTTTTTAGAAACGCTTCCCGAACAAGAATTAAAATCCGGATATGCTGAAATAGTAAAATACGCTTTGATTAATGAGAACAATTTGTGGGAGGTGATGAAAAATAAGCGTATCAATGATTTTGATACATTGGAAGACCTTATCGCTTTTTCGGTTTTAATAAAAGCCGAGATCGTTGAGCAAGACCCGGAAGAAGTCGGAATACGAAAAACCTTAAACTTTGGCCATACATTCGGGCATGCTTTGGAGTCTTTCTGGCACAAAAACGAAAGGGCAATATCTCACGGAGCTGCTATTGCCGCCGGCATGATCTGTGAAAGCTATTTGTCGTCAAAAATCAATAATTTAACTGATGAAGCCCTTAAGGATATTCAGACAACCATCAATAAAAATTATTCCTGGCCGTCCCTCAGAAAAGAGGACATACCTGAATTGATACACATTATGCTTAATGACAAAAAAAATCAAAATGCAAAAGTTAATTGCTCCTTGCTTGAGGAACCCGGCCAATGCAGATATGACCAGCTAATCCCGGAGGAACTTTTAAAAGAAGCACTGAATCACTTTATCAATGAACAGACAAACAATCAATAAATCTCAAACGATCAGCAACAATCCCCTATTAAAGGTACCCGCATCAAAAAGCATAAGTAACAGGTTGCTTATTTTAAATGCATTATCCGGAAACAAACTAACGATTAAAAACCTTTCGGATTCTGAAGATACATTGCTTTTAGAATCGCTTTTGGAGAAATACGCTCACAACGAAAGGCAATTTAACTGTCAAAATGCCGGAACCGTCTTTCGTTTTTTAACGGCTTTTCTTAGTTTTCAGTCGGGGATCTTTTTCCTGACAGGAAATTCTGCCATGAAAAAAAGACCTATCCACCCCCTTGTTGATGCAATAAAAAGCATTGACGAACGAATAGAGATTATTTATCAGGAAAAATTTGGATATCCGCCTCTGAAAATTCATGGGACTAATATTAATAAAGAAATAAAGACAACTATAGACAGCAGCATCAGTAGTCAGTTTATAACAGCCCTGATTATGGCAGGAATACGACATGGCATAACCCTGAAAATCGAAAAGGAACCTGCTTCCCTATCCTATATCCAAATGACATTAATGCTATTGGAAAAACTTAACATCCATTATCAATTCCGTGATGATACGATTATTCTTCCTTCTCAGAAGATACAAGAACAGGAGACTGTTGTCGAATATGACTGGAGCAGCGCAGCTCCATGGTACGTACTAACCTCAACCATGCACAAAGGTTTTTCTTTACTGATCAATGGATTACAAGAAAAAAGCATTCAGGGAGATAAAAAATTAAGCAGTCTTTTCAAGCCTTTGGGAGTTCAAACAACTTATCACAATGATTTTATCAAGCTCCAAAAAACAGCGCACCCGAACATTCAGGATTTAACTTATGACATTAAAGATACTCCGGACACAGCATTATATCTGCTTACGGCTTATGCTGCAAATAAAATTGATCTAACCCTGACAGGCACTTATCATTTGCGCTTCAAAGAATCTGACCGAATAGAAGCAATGCAGCAAGAACTAAGTAAATTGGGGACAAAACTTGAGTTGCTCTCTCCAGATTCTATAAAGCTTCATTCCCCTATATCTTTTGAAACAAAAAACAACATCACTATAAACTCGCATGGAGACCACCGGATTGCAATGGCTTTCGCTCCTTTAGCTACTTTAATAAAAAATCTTTCAATCAGCGAAGCAGATACAGTAGCCAAATCCTATCCAAACTTTTGGGTAGAATTAAAAAAATGTGGCTTTTATACATGATAAACACTTACAAATAACAACTTGTTAAATTTCCAAATAAGTACGATATTTGCACCAAATGCACTAACCTATGCCCCTAATTAACTCTTTAATCTCCTGGTTCATGAAAAAACGCATGCACCAGATAGAACTCTTTGTTCGGTATCCCCATAATGTTCAGGAAGAATGGTTTCAACGACTCATCAGAGAAGCTCGGTACACAGAATGGGGATTAAAATATGATTATTCCGGAATAAAAAATCGTGAACAATTCAGGGAACGCGTACCTATTAATACGTATGATGACTTAAAGCCCTATATTGACCGCATCCGTAAAGGAGAACAAAACATACTCTGGAACACGGATATTCGTTGGTTTGCCAAATCATCCGGCACAACAGCCGGAAAGAGTAAATTTATTCCGGTAAGCACTGAAGCTATTGAAGAAACCCATTTTCGCGGAGGCAAAGATTTACTGTCTTTTTATTGCACAAACTATCCCGATACAAAACTTTTTGACGGCAAAGCCTTAGGATTAGGCGGAAGTCACTACATCAATGAATTTGACAACGAATCTTTTTATGGAGACGTTTCGGCTATCATCATTCAAAATTTACCTTTTTGGGCTGAATTTAGCCGCACTCCAAACATGGATGTTGCGCTGATGGATCAATGGGAAGAGAAGATCGAAAAAATGGCAGAAATAACCAGCAAAGAGAATGTCACTAATCTGGCAGGTGTTCCTTCCTGGGGATTAATTCTTTTGCACCGGATCCTCGAAAAAACAGGCAAGTCCAATATTCTGGATGTATGGCCTAATTTTGAAGCCATATTCCATGGCGGGGTGAATTTTGTTCCTTACCGCAATCAGTTTGAAAAAATTTCATCTCCCGGGATTAATTATATAGAGAATTACAATGCTTCTGAAGGGTATTTTGGTATTCAGGATCAGAAAAATTCCAATGAACTACTATTAATGCTCGATTACGGGATTTATTACGAATTTATGCCCATCAGTGAGATTGAGAAAGAAAACCCCAAAACCCTCACGCTTGAAGAAGTGGAAACCGGTGTCAACTATGCTTTGATTATTTCTACGAATGCCGGATTATGGCGATACATGATCGGAGATACAATTCGCTTTACCTCTAAAAATCCATACAGAATACAAATTACAGGCAGAACAAAACATTTTATTAATGCATTTGGTGAAGAACTTATTGTAGAAAATGCTGAAAACGCGCTGGATGTAGCTTGTCAAAAAACCGGCTCCATCATCAAAGAATATACAGCAGCACCGGTATACCTGGGTGATAATCAGCAAGCAGCCCATGAATGGATTATTGAGTTTGAAAAGCAACCGGAGAACTTTAATTTTTTCAAAGAAGCATTGGATAATGCGCTGAAAGCTATTAACTCCGATTATGAAGCCAAACGATACAATGATCTTATGCTTCAGGCTCCTATTATTCACTCTGTTGAGCAAGGTACATTTTACAATTGGATGAAGAAACGGGGAAAACTGGGTGGACAAAATAAAGTGCCACGCCTGTCCAACAATCGGGATTACGTAGATGAGATAAAAAAAATGATGTGAATCCGCCATGATAAAAGTTTTCGACTCACAGGTGAATGATTAAGGGAAAGAGCGAACGGGGATTGATGCAAGAGGCCAAACGATTAAACGCTGAGAACAAAGCAGGCCTTTGTTAAAACCCTAAACAATTCAACGGATCAACGTTCTAAAAAAAAAGCCCGGAAAATATTTTTCGGGCAATCTGAAATCAAAAAAACAAATAACTGAATATAAGTGATATAATAAATCTTAATCATATGCTAATAAAATCGCTTATCTTTATAGGAACAAAACATTAACACGAAAACGATAATGAAGTACTATCTCCTATTTTTTGTTTTCCTTTTCTCCTGCCTATCAGCTTATCCCCAAAAACCACTGATAAAAGGCAATTTTGATATGTTTTTTACCGATGCCCTGGGGAACTTCTATACCGTTTCGGACAATACGTTGAAAAAATATGACGAAGATGGATTTCAAACACAGGAATATTCTCAATTGATTTCCGGCAGCATTAGCTGGGTTGATGTTTCTAACCCACTGCAGATTTTGGTATATTATAAGAATTTTGATCAAATCATCTTGCTGGATAAATATCTGAGCCCAACTTCTGAGGCTATTGATTTAACAAATTACAATATCATTTCCAGCTCAATGGTTGCCCGATCATATAACAATGGATTTTGGGTCTTTGATCCGTCAGCAGGCGAACTTATCCGAATGGATGAATCAATGAATATCAGTCATCGCTCAGGATCAGTTCCTCTGGAATCGTATAAAAACATCTTATATTTACATCAAATTGATGAATACGTGATTTTAGTACGTCCGGACCAGGTTTTAGTCTTCGATAAATTTGCTTCTTTCATGAAAACAATTCCGTTACCCCAAACATCCATAATTACCTGGGCCCCGAAATCAATACTATATTTGGAAAATCAAACACTAAAAAAATACAACTTCGTTACTCATCAGCAAAGCAGAATGGACTGGGCCGGTGCAAAACCGAAAGCCATCCGATACAGGAACCAAAAACTATTTTATTTGACAGACAAGGGGATTTTTCAGGCTGATCTTTAAAACAAAATACAAAATCATATCAAGATAAATTACGATTTAAAAACAAATATTCTTTTTATTTTTATTGCTAAAAATTAACCACTATGCACATAGCTATTGCAGGAAATATTGGATCAGGGAAAACCACACTCACCAAGCTATTAGCCAAACGTTTAAATTGGGAACCACATTATGAAGATGTAGAGTCCAACCCCTATTTAAATAGTTTTTATGAAGATATGCAACGTTGGTCTTTCAATCTTCAGATTTATTTTCTAAACAGTCGTTTCAGACAAATCCTTAAATTCCGGGAGAAAAATAAGACAATCGTTCAGGATCGAACGATTTACGAAGATGCTTATATCTTTGCACCGAACTTGCATGAAATGGGATTAATGCCAACCCGTGATTTTGATAATTATCAATCGCTGTTTGAGCTAATGAATCGCTTTATACAGCCTCCGGATCTGTTAATCTATTTGCGTGCTGAAATTCCTACACTGGTAGACCAGATTCAAAAACGCGGGCGTGATTACGAAAACTCCATCCGTTTGGATTATTTAAAAAGCCTCAATCAACGCTATGAATCCTGGATTAATAATTATGAAGAAGGCAATCTTTTGATTATTGATGTGGATGACAAAGATTTTAATAAACCTGAAGATCTTTCAGAAGTTATAGAAAAAGTTCAGGCAAATATCCATGGCCTCTTTTAAACATACATAAATGAAGATAGCAGGCATTATACCGGCAAGATACGATTCCAGCAGATTTCCCGGAAAACCTCTGGTTGAAATTCAGGGGAAACCCATGATTATCCATACAATGGAAAATGCTGCATCGTCTCCTATTTTAGCTAAAGTTATTGTCGCCACCGATGATGAGCGAATAAAAACAACAGTGGAAAAATATGGCGGAAATTGCATGTTGACTTCAAAGTCACTAAAATCAGGAACAGCAAGGTGTGCAGCCGTATTGAAACAATTGAATGAACCATTTGATGCAGTTATCAATATTCAGGGGGACGAGCCGTTTATCCATCAAGAGCATATTAAAGCCGTAGGAGATCTACTTGAAAATCACGCCGAAATAGCCACTCTGGCCAAAAAGATTACTGCCGACAAAGAATTACAAAATCCCAATGTTGTAAAAGTCGTCATTAATAATTTGGGGAAAACACTTTATTTCTCGCGTCATCCCATACCTTACATTCGCAACCGGTCCACTGAAAACAGTTGGCAAAATTATACCTTTTATAAGCATATTGGATTATACGGTTATCAAGCAAAAGTTTTGAAAAATATCGTTAACCTTCCTCTGTCTGATTTGGAAGAAGCTGAAAAATTAGAACAATTACGATGGTTAGACTATAATTACACTATTTATGCAGGAATTACATCAGAAGAAAGTTTTGGAATTGATACTCCAGAAGATATAAAAGAACTGGAAAAATTCCTCAATCATTCTTAACTTTACAATTTAAAATCAAACTGAAAAGTATTCAGTATGTCGTTTCACATAGCAAGAAGTATTTTATTTTTGCTCTTTCTTAATGACTCAAATGCCATAATAATTTATATCTGAGGAATGTGATAAAATTCAGTTTAAAGCTAAAGCACCGATCTAAATTTAAGACAGATGAAATTTGAACCATTTATTATAGAAAAATTATTCGAAGGTGAAGATATTCACGTGGAAGACCTGGGAAAATTTCAACCTATAGACAAACCAACCAGTATCCATCCCGGAAATCATGAATTTGACCCTGCCGGCAGAACCGTAGCGTTTGAGTTTAATCCCGAAGAAAAAGATAAAGGATTTGCTCAATTTATCGCCTCCCAAACTGAACAAAGCCATCAAGAGATACTTGATTCCATCAAAAACTGGGTAGCAAATATCAAGGAACAACTGGGCAAGGGAAAAAAAGTTCAACTGAAAAATATTGGCTTTTTGGTGTTCGATTTTCAGGGTAACGTAATTCTGGAAGTAGACGAATCCATGAACTTCAGTAAAAAGGCTTATGGCCTTCCCCGTTTTCAACAAGAACTAATCAGGGGAAAAGACCCCAGGGCAGCACAAGAGAAACAGAAGCAGCCGGCAGAAAAACAAACACAAGCAAAGAAACCCACTCAAAAGAAAAAAACAGCTCAAAAAACAAAATCTCGAAAAAAGAATTTCTGGGCTGTTCCTGCGATCCTGATCATATTTATAGCTGCCGCCGGTTATTACTTACAATCCGAATGGCAAGTAATATCAAATCTCAATTTGCCTGGCAAAGAAACCCAAAAAATTACTACGGAGAAAGAAACCGTACCTGCCCCGGAAAAGAATTCAAATAAATCGGCCGCCCGCTCTAATGGGGATACAACAAAAATAAAGAGCAATGGAGAAAACACCAATGCTATAGCTGAAAACAATGAAAAAACAACGAAAAAAACGCAACCTGCGCCAGCTGACAATAAAAAACAAGACAAAATTACTGCCAAACCGGAAAAATCAACTGAAGCCCAAGCAGGAGATTACCTTATCATTGCCGGTTGTTTTCAATCATATAAGAATGCAGAAAATTTGGTTAATGACCTGAAACAAGAAGGCTATCCGGCTTCCATACAGGGAAAAACCCCGCAAGGGCTACACCGTGTAGCTTACAGCTATTTTTCCAACAAACAGCAAGCCTTAACCAAATTGAATGAACTAACGCAAGAAGGCAAGGAAGGAGTTTGGTTAGACCGGTATTAAAGCCAATGATAATCTGCATTAGAAAAAAGTAAATATTTTGGGAAAGAAAAAACTAAAACGGTTTGCAGAAAATGCAACATTCAGCAATATGTTTCAGCGTTCATTTGAAGCGCTGGATGAGGAAGGTTTCGAGTTAAAAGGACGTTGGCGGGAAGACTTTTTCGGCAACAATAATCCTATTGTTCTTGAATTGGCCTGTGGTAAAGGCGAATATGCCGTAGAAATGGGAGAAGACAGACCTGATAAAAACTTTATAGGTATTGATATTAAAGGGGCCCGAATGTGGAAGGGCTGTAGGTATACCAATGAAAAAGGGCTAACTAATGTTGCTTTTATACGAAGCCAAATTGAATTAATCCGGTATTTCTTCGGGGATAAAGAGGTAGATGAAATATGGATTACTTTTCCCGATCCTTTTTTGAGAAGATCAAGACGTAAAAAACGATTAACATCACCTCAATTTTTACAACGCTTTAAGCCTTTGCTAAAGGATGAAGGAATCATTCACCTAAAAACGGATGATGACACACTTTTTGCTTTTACTAAAGAAGTTATTGAAACCTATAACCATCCCGTTCATCTAATATCCACGGATGTTTATAAAGATCAACTGACAGGCCCTGTTACCAACATACAAACATTTTACGAAAAAATGTGGCTAAAAAAAGGCAAACCAATAAAGTATATTTGTTTTTCACTAAACAAAGCTCAAATGAATGACAATTAATGATACTACATATTTTGAAAAAGTATATGCGATAGTCAGGCAAATACCTTATGGCCGGGTAACGAGTTACGGCAGCATAGCAGCCTGTTTAGGAATGCGTAGCGGAGCCAGAATGGTAGGCTGGGCAATGAACAATGCCCATCATCAAAAAGAGTATGTCCCCGCACACCGGGTCGTTAACAGAAACGGGGTATTAACAGGAAAACATCACTTTGATACTCCCGGACTCATGAAACAATTACTGGAAAATGAAGGCCTGGTTATTATTAATGATCAGATTCAAAACTTCAATGATCATTTTTGGGACCCTTTAACAGAACTAACGAACAAAGCTTAATATTATGCAAAAAAATATTCCGATTTTCTTATTGCTCCTTATCCTGACAGGATGCACTTCTACCGAAAACACCACAACTGTTGAGCCTGAAACTCAAGAGTCCTCCACTGTTTATTATAAACAGGATTACTTCAGGTACCATGATTATGAATATCAAGACAATATCAAAACCGTGAGTTTACACAAAGCCGGTTTTGCCTTGTCCATGCCCATCATAAAACTAGGGAGCGATGATAAACTGCTATTATCTTTTGATGATCTGGATGCTGATGTAAAATCATACAGGTACGAAATTATCCATTGTGATGCCAACTGGCAGCCTACTGATATTGTCAAAAGTAAATATACCTCCGGATACAATGATGGATTAATAGACAATCACAGCTTTTCTTATAATACAATGGAGGATTTTACACATTATACATTGAAGTTTCCAAAAGAAGAAGATTTTTTGCCAACCATTTCCGGCAATTATATTATCAGCGTATATGAGTCCGGAAAGAGAGATAAACCGGCACTAACGCGACGTTTTATGGTTTATGAACCCAAAGTAAGCATCGATGCTCGTGTTGAAGCTGCTACACCTCCCGGCAAAAGGCAAACTCATCAAGAAGTTGATTTTTCAATTATGCCCGGGGATTATTATATTGCCAACCCTTCGGCAAATCTTAAAGTTCGTATTTTGCAGAATAAGCGATGGGATAGTCAGATTAAAAATATTAAACCCCGGTCCATTAATAACAAGTCCTTAGACTATAGCTATGAAGGGAAACTCATTTTCAGTGGCTTGAATGAATTCCGCTTTTTCGACACCCGGTCTTTAAAACATGAAGTCCCCGGAATCAAAGAGTTATATTACGATTCACTGGGTAATCATGTGCGTCTTAAAAGTGATAAACCAAGACCTTATAGTAATTATACTACAAAGGATGACATTAATGGTAATTTTTATATCATTTCCTATGACGTAAATCGTGAAAAAGAGCTGGAAGCCGATTATGCCTGGGTCCACTTTTTTATGCCTTATCCCAATCCAATGACAGAAGGAAGTATATATATAATGGGCGAGCTTAGCAACTGGCAATTTATGGATCAGGCTAAAATGAGCTATAATTATAAATCCCGTGGATATGAAACAAGCATGTACCTAAAACAAGGATATTATAATTATCACTATGTGTTCCTGCCCAATGGCGAAGATACTGGTGATGCAAGTCTTTTTGAAGGGCAACATTATGAAACGGAAAACGACTACACTATTTTTGTGTATCATCGCCCGGATGGATATGATTATGATAAACTAATCGCAGCCGAAAAGATCAACACAACTGTGGAAAATTAATAGCTATGTTGTTTTTATTTATTCAACGATGCACACAGTAGTTTTTGGATTTCAAACGACTTCTGCCACTGTAAAGGTGCTTCCTCCAATAAATATCAAATCCTCTTGTGTTGCTGATTTTTTTGCAGCATTCAATGCTTCTTTAACCGAAGAATAAGCTTCACCTGATAATCCGGTTTCTTCGGCAATCCTTTTAAGGCTTTCAGCCGGAAGGCCTCGCGGAATGTCTGCTTTAGCAAAATAATAGGCTGCATCTTTCGGCATGAATTCAAGAACTTTTGATATATCTTTATCGTTTACCATTCCGATGACAAAATGCCTTTTTCGAACATCAAAGTGTTTTATTTGGTCCATCACCTGGCTTACTGCACCTATATTATGGCCACTATCTGCCAAAATTAAAGGTGCTTTACCCAAAACCTGAAATCTTCCTTTAAAACCAGTATTAGCAGATAGGTTTTTCAATCCGTTTTCAATTGATGACCATGTTATTTTGTAGCCTGAATTCTTTAAAACCTTAAACACCTGAAGTGCTGTCTTCAAATTATGCAACTGATATTCTGCCATTAAAGGTAATGCAAGAGTTCCTTCTCCTAATAATCCATCCTGATAATACGTAGATAATCCATCAGTAGATATTTCAGGCTTTTCCAATGATATGCTTTCTGAAGCAAAATACAGTTGTGCTTTATGTTTTTCGACAAAAAACTTAAATACACTTTCGGCCTCATTCTGCTTTTCACCAATAACTACAGGAACATAATCTTTAATAATACCGGCCTTTTCGCGGGCAATTTCTTCCACGGTATGTCCCAGAAACTGCGTATGATCAAGTGAGATATTTGTTATAACAGAAACCTCCGGGTGAACAATATTGGTAGAGTCCAGACGACCACCCATTCCCGTTTCCCACACGACTATATCAACATTACTTTTCCGAAAGTGCTCCATAGCCATAGCAAAAGTCATTTCAAAGAAAGAAGGACCCAAATTTTCAATATTATGATAATGGGAATGAACAAAATCCATGACCTCCTGCTCTCCGATCATTTCTCCGTTTATCTTAATACGTTCACGGAAATCGCGGTAATGGGGTGAGGTATATAAGCCCACTTTATATCCGGATTGCTGTAATACAGAAGCTAAAAAATGGGAAACAGATCCTTTACCATTCGTTCCGGCTACATGAATATTCTTATATGCTTTATGGGGATGATCAAAATATTTGTCTAAAGCTAACGTGACAGAAAGATCATTTTTATATGCCGAAGCCCCTTTACGTTGAAACATAGGCAGTCGGTTAAACAAAAATGACAAGGTTTTTTCGTAATTTGTCATCTTAATACATTTTAATTATCGAATGACAAAGATGCAAAAAAGTAAGACTTATTATTATTGGCTTTGGATAAAGATATAGGTAATTGTTCCGGTTTGTTCCTCCGGAGCATTATTTTTCTTGTTAAATTTCGCTCTTAAAGCAGCCTGCTTTGCCAATTTATATAATTGAGCATCTGTTGTAGTACTTCCTTTATATCCGGGATCTGCATTTATTACATTTCCTTCAGTATCCACCCAGATTTTAACAACAACTTTACCTTGTTCCTGAGAATTGTTAATGGGTTTTGGCAGATCTTTTGCATATCGTCCGCTAAGGGAAAAATCCACACCGTCACCTCCTCCGCCAGCTTGTCCTGAATGCCGATTGGCATTAGGATCTCCGTCAGCTTGTCCTTGATCACCGGGTTCACCTGTATTTCCTTCAGAACCTCCATCAGAATTTTGGTTCCCCGGAAAAAGCAAATCTTCATTCACCTGATCTTCAGGATTTTCTTCTGTCTGTTGATCATCGCCCTGATCAGACTCCTGTGTTTCAGACTGACTATCGGATTGATTAATTGCAGGCGCTTCCTCGGTATCCTGTGTTGCAACTTCTTCCTGCTCCGAGGAAGTTGATGATGACGTTTGAGAAGTCTGGCTTTCGGCAGGTTTCTGCGGTTGCTGAATACCTTGTCCCTGCTCAGAATAGCCTAAATTAACAACAACTCCCCTTTCGGCTGGTAAAGGCAAAGGTGTGGAAAAGCCAAAAATCAAAAATAAAACAATAATAATCCCATGAAACACTATGGTTCCGATGAGAGCTATCTTGGAATATTTGGTCAACTTATTCTCTTCCATACTACTATAACGGATATTTCCTGAAGTTTATTTTGGCCTGGTGGCCAGAATGACTTTGTGGGTTGTCCCTCGCTCATCATTAATATTATTGACCAAATCAATCACATTAACAACATACTGCACTGCCACACTTTTATCGGAACGCACTACTACTGACGCGTCTTCATGCCCTTCGAGTACATTACTCAGATTTAGGTTTAACTCATCCAGGGATACAGGCGAATCATTTCCATCCAGATAATACTCATTATCCGGACTGATATATACCTGTACAACCTGAGGATTTGCCATTGTCTTACTATCACTGGCCGGCAATAATAACTTAATTGCATTGGGGGCAATCAATGTTGATGTCAGCACAAAGAAAATCAGCAACAGAAAAACCAGGTCCGACATGGACGAAAAGTTAAACGATACATCTCTTTTATTTCTGGTTCTGATAGCCATAATAATTTATTTGTTTGTTAAGCAGGCTCATGTAACAAGTCCATGAACTGTGTTGTACGTGCCTCGAGTATAAAAACTACTTTTTCAATCCGGGCAACCAGGATATTGTATGTGATATAGCCAATAATTCCGACAAAGAGACCGGCTAGTGTAGTAATCATAGCCTCATAAATACCTCCTGCCAGTACATCAATTTCGATATTATTACCAGCCATCGCCATATTATAAAAAGCTTTAATCATACCGGAAACAGTTCCCAGAAAACCAATCATTGGAGAAACGCCGGCAATAGTTGCTAATGTGGCTACATTCTTCTCTAGTTTGGATACTTCCAGTTTTCCAACATTTTCCACTGCCGCATTAACATCATTTAATGGCTTCCCAATTCGTGAAATCCCTTTTTCAATCATGCGGGCAATGGGTGAGTCATTACTTTTACACAAAGCTTTGGCCGAATCCATTTTACCCTCGTGCATTAAATCACGAATGTTATTCATAAAATTGGTTTCTTCCTGGGAGGCTTTATTTAAGGCAAGATATCGTTCCACAAAGATATAAATGGCAATAATTGATAATATGGCCAGTGGGATCATAATCCAGCCACCTTTTAGCATCAACTCCCATATCGTCAATGTAACTTCACCTTGTTCTCCCTGCGCTGCAGCCATTGCTCCTGCTGTATCGCGGGCTGCTTGTTGGGTCTCTACTACAGTTAATAATATTCCACTCATGATTTTTCTGTTTAGGCTATAAAAGTAAAAAATGTGATTTAACCAAAAGTATAGCTCACTTATATTTTTTAACAAAAAACTGTTAATATAACCGTTGGGTCTACAGTTTTATTTTACAAACCAACATGTATTATTTATGCATTAAGTTTCGGTCAAATGAAAGTCAGCTAAATCGCAGATTTAGGACCGCATTTCCAAGCCTGCCCGGTAATTATCCAGAGCTTTTATCGCCTTTTCTGCGCTACAGATGACCTTAACTTAAATGTATTTCTAAAAAAGAAATAAAAATATAGCCGTATGTCAGTAAGATGTTTTATGGCATGCTTTTGTTTTATATTTTAGCAGTATGCCTGAAATATCTGTCATACTCCCTTTTTACAATGCTCAAGAAACTCTTGAAACCGCTGTCAACAGTATCCTTAAGCAAAGTTTCACGGATTTTGAGCTTCTGCTGATCAATAATAATTCTGTGGACAAAAGTATAGAATTAGCCAGCAAGCTAGCTCAAAAAGATAACAGAATACAAATCTTACACGAAAAGAAACAGGGAATTGTTCCGGCGCTACTAAAGGGTCTGCATTATTCCACAGGGCAATACATCGCCCGCATGGATGCTGACGATATTTCATTACCCAATCGTTTTGAACTACAACATAAGCTTTTGGAAAACAGACAGGACATTGGATTAGTTGCCTCATGTGTGAAGTTATTTCCTGCCAAAACATCTAACCGGGGATTATGTCATTATGTAAACTGGCAAAATCAAATCCTTTCGCATGAAGATATTTTGATTAAGTCCTTTGTAGAATCACCGGTTATTCATCCAAGCATCATGTTCCGGAGAAAAATAGCGAGAAAATATGGATATTATCGTGATGGCGATTTTCCTGAGGATTATGAATTATTTTTGCGTTGGCTGCATGCCGGTGTAAAATTCAGCAAGATTGAAAAAGTATTGCTTCATTGGAGAGATAAAAGCAACAGACTAACGCGCACATACGAAAGATATAACAAGGAAGCATTCTTTCAAACCAAGTTAAAATATATTACGAAATATATTAAACATGTTAATGCGAATTACCCTGAAGTTTGCGGTTGGGGAGCAGGACAGCTCGCCAAAAAACGACGTCGAATGCTTGAATATGAAGGACTTAAATTTAAAGCTATTTTTGAAGTAGACCCGGCTAAGATAGATAATAAAGAAATACTCCATTATTCCGAAATTCCGGAACGAGGAGATATATTCATCGTCAGTCTGGTTTCAAATAAAGGAGCAGGAGAAAAAATAAAAAAATATCTTAGTTTTATTGACTATGTAGAAGGCAAGGATTTTATCCTTACCGGATAGCAATTTTTTTATTGCTCCTGAAGTTATTGTTATGCATAAAATGAATATCGACGAAAAGAAAGGAAAAATGAAAAATCTATTATTCAGCTTTTTTGTAATCTGTTTTTTTCTGACACCCCCGGAACTAATTGGCCAGGAGGCACAAGAAGACGAAGAGAAAAAACAAAAGAAGACCAGAATTCAACTTGTGCAAGCAGATTATATGACTTACGACAAAGAGAAACTGGGACCGCATATCCAACGCTTAATCGGCAATGTAATTTTTGAGCATGATAGTATGTACCTGCATTGCGACAGTGCCTACTTGTTTGAGAAAGACAATAGTATGGATGCCTGGGGAAATATTCATATAGAAGCTTCGGACTCCGTTAACATATTTGGAGATGAACTAAGTTATAACGGAAATAAACGCATGGCTGAAATGCGGGAAAACGTTAAACTCGTGGACAACCAAATAACATTAACGACAGATTATCTCGATTACAATTTGGCAGAAAATATCGGAAAGTATACCGGAGGAGGAAAGATCGTGGATACATCAAACCGCTTAACCAGCAAAGTCGGCTACTACTACGCCGATGAAAAAGATTTCTTTTTCAAGGATGATGTTAAACTCAAAAACCCAAGATATACAATGGATTCAGACACGCTATTGTATAACACTGTATCCGAAATATCTTACTTTTTCGGCCCTTCGTATATCCGTTCCGACTCCAACCTGATCTATTGTGAAAATGGTTGGTATGACACAAAAAAAAATGTCAGCCAATTTAAAAAAAATGCATACCTCACAAATAATAAACAAAGCCTTCAAGGTGATAGCCTTTTCTATGACAGAGACAGGGGACTGGGTAAAGCGTTTGAAAATGTTTTTGTGATAGACTCTACCCAAAATGTAATCATCCAGGGGGAGTATGCACGCTTTCTTGAAAAAACGAATAACAGTATGATTACTGACAGTGCCCTGGCAATTCAAATCGACGATGGGGACTCGCTTTTTATGCACGCTGATACGCTCAGATATATCGGGGACACGATCAATGAAACAGGAAAAAAGCTTTTTGCCTACTATAATGTAAAATACTATCGTATTAATCTGCAGGGAAAATGTGATTCCCTGGCTTATATTTTTAAGGACTCGCTAATAAAAATGTACGATAACCCATTTATTTGGTCAGGAGAAAATCAACTATATGCTGATTCCATTATTGTGTATACGGGAGAAAGCAAAAGCAAAAAAATGATGCTTTGGCATTCTGCCTATATGGCTGAAATGGTTCAGGATTCGGTACATTATAATCAAATCAAAGGGAAAAATATGTTTGGCTATTTCAGGAATGATGAATTATATAAAGTGGATGTAGAAGGGAATGCCGAAACCATATATTTCGTAAACAATGATAAAGATGAACTTATCGGAATTAATAAGGCTGAGTCCAGCGATTTAGTGATACATGTGAAAGATAAACGCATTCATAGCATAACGTTTAAGAACAAACCCGATGCTAAACTCCATCCTCAAGACAAACTTTCAGAGTCAGAAAAAACCATCAAAGGCTTTATTTGGAACGGAAAAGAGCATCCCAAATCCCGTTACGATATTTTCAATTAGAGTTTGCCCGATAATGCATTCGTTTATTTGCATGTAAAACAATGATCTGCAAAATAAAAACCAAAGCGCACCTTACAGGTTGAAGACATGCTCTAAACCCTGAGTTGTCCTCTGTTATTATTTCTTTATTCTGTATCCTTATGCTGTGTTTTATTAGGATCTTTTCCAAATATGGAAAAATGAATATAACGCTGAGGATTTAACTGTATATCATGAACTAATTTGTCCAGATTTCCGGCTGAAGACTCCAACTGATAATACAACGTATCATTTTCTAGTAGTTTACCTAACGTACCTTCACCATCTTCAATTTTTTGCGTTATCCGGTTAAGATCATCAGCTGTTTTAGAGAGCTCTTTAAATGTTTTTCCTATTTGTGCTTTAGCCAGTGTATCCGAAACAACAGCCAGATTATCAAATGTTCTATTAATATTTTCTTTGTTATTCTTTAAGTTTGCTGTTATGGACTCCACGTTTCCAATAATATTATTCAGGCGGGTCTGCTCTTTCTGAACCATATTATCCAAATTGGAAGTTGTATTCTCCAGATTATCGATAGTATTTTTAATACTTGCAAAACTCTCTGTTATATTTTTTCTATTCTCTTCATTAAACACATATTTCACAACCTCCAACACGGAATCGAGCTGCAACATAAGATTTTCAGCTTTTCTCTTAACAGGCATCATCTGCAGACTAACTTCTTCCTGGATACTGGTAGCTACTTCTGTGTTTAACGTATCGCCAACCTCTAGATTTCCGGGCTGATTTCCCAATTTTAGGTTTATCATATTCGACCCTAAAAGATCACTCTCAATTTTCGCAATAGTCCCATTGGGTAAAGGCATTTCTTTTTCCATACCAATGGTAACTAAAACCCGGTGATCCCCCGGAGCTAAAGGAAATTTGACATCCTGAACAACTCCTATTTTAACTCCGTTTATACGAACAGGGTTTGATTTAGACAAATTCTTTATTTCCGGATAAACAGCATAATACTTCGTAGATTTTCCGAACAAATCATTGTTTGCCAAATAATTATATCCCCATATAAATATAATTACTGCAGCTATTACTAAAATCCCAATACGTACTTCTTTTCTCATATTTCTTTATATTTATTGTTATTCTTCTGCTAATCGTTTTGAAGCTTTGCTAACGGAAATTCTTTCCCCATTATAAAAAGCAATCACAAAAGCATCATCATAACCCAGTTTTTGAATCTTATGTTGTAGACTAACAGCTGTATTTAATGAACGTTCATGACCTGTAAAATATTTATACATTCCATTTTGGTAATATCGTTTTACATTGTCAATATTGTCAAAAGAAGACACCGACTTTTTCTCTGTTGAGGTGGCAAATTGCACGGCAAAAAACAAATCATCCTTATCATCATTTATTGCGTCCTCTTCAGCTATCTCTTTTTCCTTATCTTCTTTCTTCTCTTTAGCAACAATATCTTCTTTAGTCTTCTTTACGGTATCTTTTTGTTGGTTGCTATCACCTTCCATTTCCATTTTATAATTGCGGAAGGCCCTGAAAATAGCAGAAGCTATATATACCTGTCCCTTTTCCGAACCCAAAAATTCCTGTTCTCTTGGGTTACTTAAAAATCCGGCTTCAACAAGTATTGATGGCATAGCCGCACGCCATAACACCAGAAATCCCGCTTGTTTAACGCCTCTGTCACGTCGACTTACACGCTCCCTAAATTGTGTTTGTACTCTATCGGCAATTTTCAGACTTTGATTTAAATACGTATTCTGATATAAAGAAAAGATAATATGGGCTTCCGGGGAGTTCGGATCAAAACCCTCATATTGTGATTCGTAATTGTCTTCCAGCAAAACAGATGCATTTTCTTGCTTGGCCACTTCCAGATTATCATCATTCTTATGAGGGCCCATCACAAAAGTTTCAGACCCATATGGACGACTAGAAGATGTGGCATTACAGTGAATAGAAATAAACAAATCCGCATTATTTTTATTGGCAATTTCAGACCGCTTATGTAAAGGTATAAATTTATCGCTTTTACGTGTATAAATAACTTTCACATCGTTTAAATTCTCTTCAATATAATTTCCCAGTTTTAACGCAATAGAAAGCGTGATATCTTTTTCCTTATATTTACTCCCTACAGCGCCCGGGTCTTTCCCTCCATGTCCCGCGTCAATAACGACAACATCAATATATCCCTGGGCCATAAGAGAAAAAACAGGAAAAAGTATTAGCAACAGAATTATACCAAATTTTCGCATAGCTCGTTTCTTCTGATGAAGTAAATTTTGATTAGTTTTGAATTCAATTTATATGCCATCAATTTGTATTTATGCAAATATACAAACCATGAACTAAGTTTGTGCGAAGTTACGTTAAAATCATAATAAAACGTTGGAAAAAATTTGTCCGAAACATAATTTAAAGAAAGTTTTTAATCCTTCAGTGAAGGCATTAACGATTGTAAAGCTATTTATTTTCGCTGTGTTTTTTTTATATTCAACAATGGTTCTTTCACAAAACACCCGTGATACCATCCCCAATAAAAAAGACTCGCTTATTCGTCCTGCAGCACAAAATGACACTACTCTTTCCGATACAGTAACGAAAAAAAAAGAAAAAAAGACATTCGTACTTGAAGATGCGATCAACTACACGGCTTATGATTCCATTTCTATGGACTTAATCAACAGAAAAGCATATCTGTACGGAGATTACAAAGAAGCAGAAATAAACTACCAAAACATTAACCTGAAAGCCGGTTATATCGAGATTGACTTTAACAAAAAAGAACTTTATGCCCGGGGATTTGAAGATAGCACAGGCTCTATTATCAATAAGCCGGTTTTTAAAGAAGGGGATAAAAAATATGAATCGGAAGAGTTACACTATAATTTCGACACCAAAAAAGGCTTAATATCTGGTGTTTTCACAGAAGAAGGACAAGGTTATCTGCATGGAAAGAAAGTAAAAAAAGTAGAAGATAACACCACCTGGATAAAAGACGGGAAGTATACGACATGTGAAAACAAAGATCCACACTATCAAATTCAGTTTAAAAAAGCCAAGGTTATACCGCAGGATAAAATCGTAACCGGACCTGCCAACTTAATAATCGAAGATATTCCCACTCCGCTGTGGTTGCCCTTTGGTATTTTTCCAAATAAAAAAGAACGAGCCAACGGATTAATCATCCCCAGTATCGGAGAGTCAGCCAACCGTGGGTTTTATCTGAGAGATGGGGGGTATTACTGGGGAATTGGCGATCATATGGATTTGGCAGTAAGAGGTGATATATATTCACGCGGCAGCTGGGGAGCGAATATAAGTTCAAATTACGTAAAACGTTACAAATATTCAGGCTCTTTGTCGCTTGATTATTCTCATAATAAATTCGGAGACCCTGATGCCCCGGACTTCGAAGAAGAAAAAGAATTTTTTATCCGCTGGAACCACAGGCAAAGTCCGAAAGCCCGACCCAATTCATCCTTTAATGCTAGTGTAAATGCAGGTTCCATGCAACATAACAAGTTTAACCCGCAAAATGCCAATGATTATTTATCCAATTCTTTTTCCTCATCCATCAGCTACTCTACACAACTTGGTGATAATTATAATTTTACGGCTAATTTCCGGCATAATCAAAACACACTCAACAAGCAGGTCGATCTAAAGTTACCTGAACTTTCATTTTCTATTCAGCGGTTTTATCCATTTAGAAAAAAGGAAAGATCCGGCAAATTAAAATGGTATGAGAATATCACCATGAGCTACAATATGAACGCGAAAAATGAAATCTCAACCACAGATAGCATGCTTTTCAAAAGCAAGTTCAGCGATTTTCGAAATGGTGTTAAACATTCCATTCCATTACGTAGCAATATAAAAGTACTCAAACATCTAAACTTCACCAATAGCATCAACTTTAACGGCTACTGGTATTTAAATTCCATACGCCGGCAGTGGAATAACGGAACAGCCATAATCGACGGAGACACTGTAACAGGTTATGTGGAAACTGATACTTTATCCGGATTTACGCAAGGTTATGATTTTTCATATAATTCCAGTATTAACACAAAAATCTATGGAATGTATAACTTTCCCAAAGGCCCGTTAAAAGCAATACGTCACGTTGTCAATCCTTCCGTAAGCTTCAACTACAGACCTGATTTCGGGGATCCCTCTTTTGGATATTATAAACATTACCTTGACGGAAATTCACGAAACCCGGTACAATATTCGATTTTTGGCCATGGAATTTATGGAGGCCCGCCCAGAGGAAAATCAGGACAGGTGGCATTTAACATACAAAATAACCTGGAGGCCAAAATAAAAGACAAAAATGATACAACAAACCAAACACGAAAATTAATCCTGATCAAAAGCCTGGATATTAACATGCGCTATGACATGGCTAAAGATTCACTAAACTGGTCTCCCTTAAGCATTAATGCATACACAACTCTTTTGGATAAAATTGATCTGCGCTTCATCGGAACATGGGACCCTTATGTGACCAACAAAGAAGGAAGAACTGTAGATAAACTGCAATGGAATGAGAATGGAAGACTCTTCCGGAAAGAACAAAACCAGTGGGCTTTAGATATTTCTTATCGTTTTCAGTCCGGCGACTTCTCAGGCGAGTCTAAAGAACAAAACAATAATCCCCAAAAAACGAACAGAAATCAAGCTTCGCCCGGTAATAACCCAATGCCGGGACAGAATAATAACCAAAACTCCAATATGAATAACTCTCCTGCTTTTGATAAAAAGTGGGACCTGGGATTTCATTATACATTCAAATACACCAACAGCTACCAGCCAATACAACAAAATTTCGACTATAAAACAGTTCAAACGTTGGGTTTTGATGCTAACATCCATGTTACCGACAAGTGGCGGGTTGGAGTGAATTCCGGATGGGATTTTGAAAGCAACTCCCTGTCATATACTTCCGTAAACATATACCGCGACCTGCATTGCTGGGAGATGATGTTTAACTGGATCCCAGCTGGATTTATGAAAAGCTACAACCTGACTATCCGCGTGAAAGCACCAGCTCTTCACGATCTTAAAATCACCAAGCGTAAAAGCCATCTGGATTATTATTAGACTTGCCTTTTTGATCTTACATAACAACGATAAAGCATAGAAGAATTTAGGCCCTGGGCTTCTTGAAAGTATTTATCAGAAAAATTTAATCACAGGATTATTATCACGAAATCTGTTTTGCCAGTCTGAATTATTCATAGATCAACCGGACAATTTTTGCCAACCAATCTGCATCTGTTTCATCAAAAGTATTGAGCTGACTACTGTCTATATCAAGCACGCCCACAGTCATTCCTTTATCGTCAAAAACGGGAACCACAATTTCAGATTTTGAGCGGGAATCACAGGCAATATGACCAGGAAACGCATCTACATCCGGAACCACAACAGGTTCAGCGCGTTCAACTCCGGCCCAGCAAACCCCTTTTCCTTTTTGCAATTCCATACAAGCCAAAGGACCCTGATAAGGTCCGACTTTTAATTCCCCATGTTCTAGCAAATAAAAACCGGTCCAGAAAAAACCACTCATTTTATGATGCAGCACAGCACAGATACTTGCCATTCTTGACAATGGGTGCTCTGAGGTTTTAAATAACTCTTTCAACTGCTTGTAAATACGCTCGTAACGGGCTCCTTTTTTGTCCATGGTTCAATATTTAATTTATGCCCAAAAATAATATTAAAAAAAAAGGATTTACAAATTCACTTCTTTAATTAAGTTTTCATATTTCCCGGCATCTTGCCCATAGGCAGTAACATTTTTACCGTAAATACGGTATGTACTTTGTTCGCCGGCCACACGCGAAAAACAAACCTGATAGGTATGATCGCTATCATCAGTCATCTCAACTTTTATCAAATCCTCATGTTCTTCGCATTCCAATGGAGCCTGACAAACAGGACAATAAAAATTGAACTTATCCCCTACATCAAAACGAAAAGGCAAGGTGTTTTTGATGCCATAATCCCCCAGTTTTGTACTGAGCATTAGCAGTGAGCGTTGACCTGTTTTATTTTCAACAGCAAAGATCAGATTTCCATCCTGCGAAAGTACGCCTCCACATTTCGGACATTTGAATGTATTTTCCATAATGCAACCTGTTTTTTAGACAATCTCAACGAGATTACCTCCATTAATAAACTAAACAACTCTATTTATAGAACATACAGAAAAAACAATTGTTTTATTCCAGATTAATCTTTACCACCAGCTCTTGATTATTTCCTTTTGTTCCTTATAAGTTAAAGGTTGAACTTATTAATCCCTTATCACTTAAGTAAAAGCCCCCCATATGGCAAAAAAAAGGCCGCCAAAATTTGGCAGCCTTTTCTGATTGAATAACTTATATATTTTATAAATGTTCCATTTCAACAGTAAAGTGTCTCATAATGGGCGCTTCGCGTACAATTTTTAATCCGCTGGTAATTTCCTCCCGGCGGTCATAAACATTTTTCAAAGCAGCGGCAATCACATCCATATGATTATTTGTATAGACTCTTCTTGGAATAGCCAATCTTAGCAATTCAAGATCCGGATATCGATTTTCCCTTGTTTTTGGATCCCGGTCAGCTAACAGAGTTCCGATCTCCACTCCACGAACTCCGGCTTCCAGATAAAGCTCAATAGCGAGCGTCTGTGCAATATATTGTTCTTTAGGAAGATTCGGAAGGAAGCGTTTGGCATCCACAAAAATAGCATGTCCACCAAAGGGCTTTTGAACCGGAACACCATATTCTGTCAGTTTCTCACCCAGATAAGCAACCTGACGGATACGTGTATTCAAATAATCATATTCCGTTCCTTCTCTTAAACCGGCAGCTAATGCATTCATATCGCGTCCCGACATTCCTCCATAAGTCACAAACCCTTCAAACATGATATTGTAAACACTGGCGTTACGGAACCACTCTTCGCTACGCATAGCAATAAAGCCACCCATATTGACTATGGCGTCTTTTTTGGAACTCATTGTCATTGCATCAGCAAAAGAAAACATCTCTTTAACAATCTGCTTGATTGTCTTATCTGCATAGCCCTCTTCCCGCTCTTTGATAAAATATGCATTTTCGGCAAACCTTGCTGAGTCATATACAACAGGTATGTCATAATGTTCGGCCAGCGCTTTAACCTCTTTCATGTTCTGCATGGACACAGGCTGTCCGCCGGAGCTGTTACATGTAACGGTAACAATAACAAAAGGAATTTTCTCTTTCGGATTGTTCTTTAAAACCTCTTCCAATTTATTTAAGTCAATATTTCCTTTAAACGGATGTAGCTTTTGGGTGTCAAAAGCTTCATCAATAGTGCAATCAATTGCAGTAGCTTTTCGGAATTCAATATGTCCTTTTGTTGTATCAAAATGCGAATTGCCCGGAACCAGATCTCCTTCTTTCACTAAACTGGAGAACAAAACATTTTCTGCTGCCCTTCCCTGATGTGTCGGCAGGAAATATTCAAATCCCAGCAATTCTTTAATCGTATCTTTCAGCTTGTAATAGGATGAAGCACCAGCATAACTTTCGTCGCCCAGCATCATCTCCGACCACTGCTTATCACTCATAGCTCCTGTTCCGGAGTCAGTGAGCAAGTCAATAAATACCTGGTCACTTTTCAAATTAAACAAATTATACTTGGCTTCTTTTATCCATTGTTCACGTTCTTCACGTGTGCTTTTTCTGATGGTTTCCACCATCTTAATTTTATATGATTCTGCGAATGGTAATTCCATAACACAATATTTTAAAATTTATAAATAAGTTCTCTGTGAAAAAATAAAATAAACGGAGGGAGGGTAAATAAAAATCAACCCTTGAACAGGAATTCATCTCTCTTTTTAATATTGAGATAAAGACGTAAAGCAAATATTTTTAAATCGTATTGCATAAAACAAAACTTACATCTGTTGCTACAAAAATAATGTTTTTTTGAATTCAATAGGTTATCTTTTACAAATGAAATTCCAAAAAAATAATAGCTCTTCTGTTCTTATCTGTATGTCATCAGATAGATCATTTAAAATAGACCTTCAAGCTAAACTATATCTCGCTTTTTTACTTTTTAGATTCCCTGAAATAATCTTCAATCTTATATTTTTTCATGAGATCACAAGAAATAATCCTGTAATTTGGTATTTTTGACAAAAAATATATAACATGCAAAAAGTTATAATCTTCTTCCTTTTAGCCACTTTAATGTGGAGCTGCCAGAAAAAAAGAACAGAAATCAATGGAACAGCTCAAGGAACCTACTATTACATTAGCTACTTTAGTGATACGGGAGAAAACCTCAAACATGAAATAGACTCTATTTTAGACACGTACAACCAATCCGTTTCAACCTATGAGAAAAATTCTGTTATAAATCGCTTTAACAGAACCCACAATTCTTTCAGCCCGGACTCTATATTTCTTCAAAATTTGAGGTTATCGCTAAGGATAGCCAGATTAACAAATGGGGCTTTCGATCCAACGGTAGCACCTTTAGTAGATGCCTGGGGTTTTGGTACGGAAAAAGAACGAAATTTAGATTCTACGCACTTGGATAGCCTAAAAAAACTTATTGGTTACCAAAACATCATACTTAATGGAAAGCAGGTCCGGAAAAGAAATCCACGCTTAAAAATTAATTTTAACGCTATTGCCAAAGGATTTTCAGTTGATTTGATCGGTGATTACTTAAAATCTAAAGGCCTTAACTCGTATCTGGTAGATATTGGCGGAGAGGTAAAAACTCACGGTCAGAAACCAGGAGGAGATAAATGGACAGTCGGAATAGAGAAGCCGGCAAATGAAAAAGATGCCAATCGCCAGGTTCATACCATTCTGGAAATTGAAAACATGGCTGTTGCTACCTCCGGAAATTACCGCCAATATTATGAAAAAGACGGCACAAAATACTCACACACAATAAATCCCAAAACGGGAAAACCTGTGGAGCATAATCTTCTTAGTGCAAGTGTAATTACAGACCTGTGCGGCAGAGCTGATGCTTTTGCCACTGCATTTATGGTAATGGGAAAAGATAAGACACTGGAATTTGTTAAACAAAACCCCGGATTAAATCTGGAGGTTATGCTTATTTATGCTGATGATGACGGAAAATACCAAACGGCTTCATCTCCGGGTTTCAAAGAATATATTAAAAATAAAGACAGGGAATAAGATTACCTATTCCCTGTCTTTTAACATTACTAATTTATCGGCTCAGTTTGTTGCGTTTTCAAAACCTTGACACTGTCAAAGCCAAATTATTCCAACGTACAACCTCCTGATTGATTAAGAATTTACAAACAAACCTTACTTTTCTGTATTTAAAGGTTTTATATTTATCTTATGGCTCTGATCTACCGGATCATCTGCATTATCACATGCTCCGGATCCGCCACATCCACAGCTGTTAATTCGTTCGCCTGTGCGAGGATCTACTGTACTACATTTTTTCTCAAAGACGTAATCCTTTTTGAAAAACATTTTCACAGCAATTCCTGCTATGGCTATTCCGATTAAAATTATCGCTAATAAGATTACTTTTATCATAATTACTTATGTTTTGTTAATTAATAAACAACTAATGTAAACAGAATGTTGTTTTTTACTCGAATTTAGATTTACTCTGTCCCATAGAAATGATAAATCGCTATTGAAGCTGCAATTGAAGCATTTAAAGACTCCGGCTTATTTTGAGAATGGAACGCTGGAATAGTAACAGAAACATCCAGTCGCTTTTCCACCTCTTCCCGTATCCCGAAAGCTTCACTTCCAACAATCAATGCTATTCCTGAGTCTTTTGAAAATTCAACATCTTTTAATTGGCGTCCTTCCATCATTAAACCGGCAAAACTATATTCCTTACTGTATTTGTCCAGAAAATCGGAAAGTTCGTCAGTAAACATACTCACGTATCCAATAGAGCCCATCGTAGCCTGAACAACCTTAGGATTGTAAATGTCAACACTATCCGTAGAACAAACAACCTGATTCACCCCAAACCAGTGAGCCGTGCGGATGATAGTCCCCATATTTCCCGGGTCTTTAATTCCGTCCAGCAAGATCAAATTCTGTTCCGGATTGATATTGCCGGGAGGTGGGATTTTCACTACAGCCAGAATACCGGGAGGAGAATTTAATGCTGAAATAGATTTCATCTCTTTCTCAGAGATCTCACGAAAAGATTTATATCCCGGTGTTAAAGAATCTCCTCCTTTCACCACAAAAACATCAAGCACATCAAGTGACGAGCCTAATATATCCTCCACAGCCCGTATCCCTTCAATAATAAAACACTGGTGCTGTGAGCGTCCTTTATTTTTATGGAGGGAACGGATTTTTTTTATTTCTGCCTGACTAATCATGACGTAAATATAAAAAAAGGCTGTAACAATGATCAAAAATCCTGCGATTTTCAATTTTATTACAGCCTGATTTGAAAATATTTTTCAGCCTTAATTTATTCGGCGTACACTTCAAAGTTAATTTCCACTGTCACTTCTTTATGAAGTTTCAATTTGGCAGTATATTCTCCGACGTTTTTTACAGCGTCGCCATCAATGGAAATCTTTTTGCGATCCACTTCGTATCCCAATTGCTCTTTGATTGCATCAGCAATTTGCATCGCATTGACAGAGCCGAAAATCTTACCTGTTGAACCGGCTTTTGCACCAATTTTCACTTTCTTTTCTTCTAAAGCTTTTGCCAGGTCCTCGGCATCTTTTATGAGTTTTTCTTCTTTATGGGCTTTTTGCCTAAGTGTTTCCTGCTGTACTTTCTTGGCGGACTCCGTAGCCACAACGGCTAATCCTTTAGGCAACAAATAATTCCGGGCATAACCGTTTTTTACTTTAACGATATCATTTTCATAGCCCAGGTTTGACATATCTTTCTTTAAAATAACTTCCATAGTTTAATCCTCCTTTATTTTAACATATCTCCTACATACGGCATCAAAGCAATGTGTCTTGCTCTTTTGACGGCCTGAGCTATTTTGCGCTGGTATTTCAATGAAGTTCCGGTAATCCGGCGAGGCAATATCTTGCCTTGTTCATTAACAAACTTAATCAAAAAGTTTGCATCTTTATAATCGATATAACGGATGCGGTTCTTTTTAAACCAGCAATATTTTTTCTTCTTGGTGTCGATGTTGATTGGGGTAAGATACCGAACATCTGAATTTCCTTGTGCCATACTTCTTTTGTTTTCGTTGGTTACGCGTTAGCTTGATTTTGTGCAGCTTGTTTCTTCTTTTTTGCACGTTTATTTTCGTTGAATATCACTGCATGCTTATCCATTCGCACGGTTAAGAAACGGATTATGCGCTCATCGCGCTTTAAATTCAACTCCATATCTTTGATAACCTGAGAATTTTCAGGCTCAAATTCAATGAGGTAATAAAATCCGGTGCTTTTCTTTTGAATTGGATAGGCAAGCTTGCGCAAACCCCAGCTTTCTTCATGGAAAATTTTCACACCTGCATCTTCCATGAACTTTTTGTGTTTTTGTACCGTTTCCTTCATCTGTTCATCAGACAAAACGGGAGTCATAATGAAAACGGTCTCATAACGATTCGTCATTGTACTTTTGTTTAATGTTTATACTTTATTGTGCTAAAAATCGGTCTGCAAAGATAATATTATATTTTTTATTACCAAACATACTTCTCCATAAAATTTTATTCTTACACAGGGTTTTAATGTTTAAAAGAATTCACAGATCTCCAAAGACTTAACATTCCTTAACAGATTAAAGCCAAACTATTTTGATTTCACAAATAACTTTTTATACTTTTGATGCTTGAAAAGCGAGAAGTCGAAACACATGGAAAACTTCATAGTATCAGCACGTAAATACCGGCCCGACCGTTTTGACAAGGTCGTAGGTCAGCAAAATATTACGAATACTTTAAAAAATGCAATTCGCAATAATCATTTGGCGCAAGCATTTTTATTTAGTGGGCCCCGGGGCGTCGGAAAAACTACGGTAGCGCGGCTATTAGCCAAAACCTTAAACTGTACCAACATCACAGAAGATACCGAACCCTGCAATGAATGCGAATCCTGCAAAACCTTTAACGAATCGGCTTCTTTTAATGTCCATGAACTGGATGCTGCCTCAAACAACTCTGTTGAGGACATTCGCAGCCTCGTGGAGCAGGTCAGAGTACCCCCGCAGGCAGGGAACTACAAAGTGTATATCATTGATGAGGTACACATGCTTTCTACAGCAGCTTTTAATGCTTTTTTGAAAACGTTGGAAGAACCTCCACCTTATGCCAAATTTATTCTGGCTACAACAGAAAAGCACAAAATTATACCAACCATACTTTCCCGCTGTCAATCCTATGATTTTCACCGCATTCCCGTGGATCAGATTAAAGAGCAACTTGTGACTGTTGCTCAAAATGAAGATATAAACGCAGAGCCCGAAGCCCTGCAGATGATCGCCCAAAAAGCAGATGGTGCTTTGCGGGATGCTCTTTCGATTTTTGACCAGGTCGTGAACTATGCCGGTGGCAACATCACATATGAACATGTGATAGAAAACCTTAACATTCTGGATTATGACTATTATTTCCGCCTGACTGACTTCTTCTTAAATGCTGATATCCACAACAGTCTGTTGCTTTATGAAGAAATCACTATCAAAGGATTTGCCGGACAACAATTTGCCAGCGGTTTAGGGAATCATCTGAGGAATTTGCTGGTCTGCCGTGATGAAAATACCGTAAAACTACTGGAAGTGGGAGCCGAAATACGCAAAAAATATTTGGAGTACAGCAATAAATTCAGCACAAACACGCTTCTATCTATGCTGGATATTGTAAACAAAACAGACCTGAATTACAGAAATGCCAACAATAAACGTTTGCAAATTGAACTAGGACTGATGCAAATTTGTTCATTAGCCAATGCAAGCGAAACAGAAAAAAAAACTTCAGGAATTAACAAACAAAGCGAAAACGTAAGCCTTAAACCAACAAATCCAAAATCAAACGAAACGAAATCAACGCAACCAGCAAACACTGAAACACAGGCTACGGAACAAAACAATAAGGCTCATGAAGCTCAAAACAAAACTCAACAAACAGAAAACCAGGAGACGAACACGGTAAAGCTTAACAAAAACAAAAGAAAGCTTACAACAGTATCACTCAAAGAAGAAATACCAGAAGAAACTGAAACAAAAAATGCTGAAGACACTGAAGAAACACCATCAGGACCTGTAACAAAAGTCGATTATGATGACCTGAAAAAAGCAATACAAGCCTATATTACGCAGGAAAAAGAACAAAAACCCTCTTTTGTAACAGATCTTGAAAACAGCAGTCCAGAGTTAATAGATGATGTTACAATCCAGTTTAAATTAACCAATAAATTATACACCGGTCAGGATTATATTTTAGATTTGCAGCGTTTTCTGAGAAACAAACTTAATAATGCGTTTATCAAAATTGAAGTAGATCTGCAAATTAATAAAGCAGAAAACAAAGTATTTACTTCAAAAGAAAAATATGAAAGAATAACACAGATCAATGCTGATTTTGAAAACTTTAAACAAACGCTTGATCTTGATTATGAATAAAAATGAAAACCGAAAAAATGAAATTACAAACACAATTGAAAACATTTTTAATGAGCACCCTGCTTGTATTCCTGTTAGCAGGACAAGCAATTGCTCAGGAGTCCGTGCAGTCAAAGGACAAGGAAGATCAGAAAGAAAATTTTGATTACAAAACTTTCGAAGATGATCCGCTGAACACGCGGCTTTATACATTGGATAATGGTCTTAAGGTATACATGACCGTTTTCAAGGATAAGCCAAGAATTCAGACCTATATTGGTGTTAATGCCGGAAGTAAAAACGATCCACCTGAAACAACAGGGTTGGCTCACTATTTTGAGCACATGATGTTTAAAGGAACATCACATTTCGGCACAACAAACTTTGAAAAAGAAAAACCATTAATTGACAAGGTCGCTGATCTATTTGAAGTCTACCGCAAAACCGAAGATGAAGAAAAACGGGAAAAGATCTATTCCAAGATCGACAGTATATCGTATGAGGCCTCTAAATATGCTATTCCGAATGAATATGACAAAATCTTGTCTACTTTGGGAGCAAAAGGGACAAATGCGTATACTTCTTTAGAACAAACCGTTTACATAAATGACATTCCAAAAAATCAACTGGAAAACTTTTTTACTGTAGAAGCTGATCGCTTCAAAAACATCGTTCTTCGGGGTTTCCACACAGAATTGGAAACAATTTATGAAGAAAAGAACATGACAATGACCAATGACAGCCGCAAAGTGTTTACCGCCCTTTTGGAAGGTCTGTTTCAGAATCACACCTACGGCACTCAAACCACCATTGGTACTCAGGAAGATATCAAAAACCCATCAATGAAGAATATCCGTTGGTTCCATGATAAGTATTATGTTCCCAACAATATGGCTATTGCCCTTTCCGGTGATTTTAATCCGGATAAAGCCATCAGAATCATCAACAATAAATTTGGAGATATGGAACCCGGTGAGGTACCTCCATTTGAATATGAAAAGGAAGACCCGATTGACGAACCAATCAAAAAAGAAGTATATGGTCCTGATGCAGAACAGATCATGCTTGGCTTCCGTTTTAAAGGTGCCGGTTCAAGAGAAGCTGACTTGTTAACCATGATGGATATGATTTTGACCAACGGAGAAGCCGGGCTTATCGACCTGAACCTGAATCAAAACCAAAAGGTCATTGATGCAAGCTCAAACCCAATGATTATGGCCGACTACTCCACACTGATGCTTTCCGGAAAACCTAAGGAAGGACAGGACCTGGATGACGTAAAAGAACTTTTACTTGAGCAAATTGAAAAAATCAAGAACGGTGAATTTGACGAATGGTTAATGGAAGCTATTGTCAATGACATGAAACTTCGCGAAACCAAGAAGTATGAATCGAACAATCAAAGAGCAAGAGAGTATATTAACTCATTCATTCTTGGCGTTCCATGGCAGAAAAAACTAAATAAAACTGAACGGCTTGAAGCTATTACAAAAGAAGATATTGTAAACTTCGCAAAAAATAATTTTGATGATAATTATGTTGCCGTATACAAAAGAGTAGGTGAAGATACTTCCATCAAAAAGATCAATAAACACCGCCTCACCCCTATCGAAATGAACCGGGATGCAAAATCCTCGTTTTTTGAGAAAATTAAATCCAATGAGCCTAAACCCATTAAACCAGAATTTTTAAACTATAAAAAAGAGATTAAAAAGCAAAAGCTGGATAATGGGGTAGACATTTTATACAAATCCAATAAGATTAACAATACATTTGATTTGTATTATGTTTTTGAGATGGGTCGTAATCATAACAAAAAACTACCTTTAGCTATTGACTATCTTGAGTTTTTAGGAACTCAAGAATTTACAGCAGAAGAGCTAAGTGAAGAGTTTTACAGGTTAGGAGCCTCTTATTCGGTGAGCACCGGCACAAATCAGGTGTATGTTCACCTAAATGGACTGACGGAAAATATGGAAGAAGCCATGCAACTATTCGAGGATTTTCTGGCTAATGCCGAACCCAATAAGGAAGCATTAAACGAAATGGTTGATGACATTCTGAAAGACCGCAAAACGGCTAAGCAAAACCCACAAAATGTATTTTCGCATCTTGTAATGTTTGGCATGTATGGTAAAGATAATCCATCAACCAACATCCTTACGGAAAAAGAACTCAATAACCTTACCGGTAAAGAACTTGTCAATATTACACGTAATCTGAAAGATTATAAACACAAAGTTCTCTTCTATGGTAACAAGACTTTGGATGAAGTGACCAACTTGATCCAGAAAAACCATAAGATGGCAACGGAGCTAAAATCTGTAAAAGAATCGGATTATATCCAGAAAGACAACGAAAAAGACGTTGTGTATTATGTGGATTTTGACACTCCGCAGTCTATGATCTTAATGACCAGCAAAAGCCAGAAATACAATGAGGAACTTATTCCTACAATCCGTTTGTATAACACTTATTTCGGCCAGGGAATGAAATCATTGATATTCCAGGAAATGCGCGAGAAGCGTTCACTGGCTTATACTGCCGTATCTATGTATCAAACACCGGATAAAAGGAAAAAACACCATTCGAACCTGGCATTTATAGCTACATCGTACGACAAAATTGATGATGCCATCGGTGGATTGTCAGAACTTCAAAATGACATGCCTCATGAAAAAGGTTCTTTCAAACTGGCCAAAAACGGTATTACTGAAGAAATGAGAACAGAACGGATCACACAATCCAGCGTGTTGTTCAATTATTTAGCTGCTCAAAAACTGGGAAGAGATTATGATATCAGGAAAAATATCTTTAATGAAATACCTAAGCTTTCTTTTGAGGATATCAAATCGTTCCAGGAAAAATACATCAGCAACAAACCAAGAACAATTGTTATACTTGGAAGAAAAGATGATCTGGACAAGAAAATGCTAAAAAAATACGGCAAGGTGAAAAAAGTAAAAATGGAAGATATCTTTGGATATTAATTCCATCTTTTCATGCCAATAAAGAAAGCCGGCTGTAGATATAACAGCCGGCTTTTTTATTAGCATCTTATTGACAAAGTGAATCATAATTGTATATTTGTGAAGTTTAATCTGCATTGTTCACAAAAGACAAACAAAAGATATAATTTACTGTTTATCAAAAATAAGATAAAGCTACTAACTACAAATTGTTTTGTTTTTCACATACAGCAAATTTCATGCTATTGGCTCCGCCAGGAGACGGGGAAAGCCATTAACAAACGATTATGTCTTCAGCACTCTACGCATTGCATATGATCTAAATTAATGTATAAAAAACACAAGCTAAGTTATTATTCCATAAACTAAGATGATCAAAAGAACGCTTCAAATACTGCTCCTTTTAATTACTTTACTTGCGTTAAGTTTGGTTTTTTCTTATGTGTTTCCCGGAAAAGTACCTTTTTTGGACAGGCAGCGTCTCAAAATACAAGCGCCACTTATGAAAGGGGTCGGTGATTATCAGTATGGTACTGTTTACCTGAAGAACGGGAAAGAAGTAGAAGGCCCTTCCGATATCTCTTATGAAGAACTACTTCCCTATCTGCACATAATAAAACCCGGAAGCATTATATTAACCCGAACAAGAAGATACCTGAGCAGTGAATTTATACCCGGAAAATGGAAGCATTCCGCGATTTATCTGGGCACTCAAAAAAAAGTCCACAAATATTACGGCAAAAACAGCAAGGTAGCCCAGATACTTGATCCATATTACAAAACAGGTCGTGAAATATTGATCGTGGACAGCAATGCCGATGGTGTGACGGTACGCGAAATGAAAAACCTCTCCAATTTAAACGATGTGTCTTTGCTGAATGGCTTTATCAGTTTTCATGTTAAAGCTCCCAGGGAAACCCAACAAGAGTTTGTATGCACGGCACTACGGCAAGTAGGTAAAGAATATGACTTTGACCTTCGTACGGAAGATAAATCGGCTATTTATTGTTCGGAACTTCTGGCCATGTCGCTGGAGTCGATAGGAATAAAAATTTCAACTTATAGTGAGACAATAGGCCGCAAAATTATCTCTCCCGATAATTTAGTGAACTATATGAAAAACCAGGGTCTTGAAAAAAATGAATTTCGTTTCTTACTTTATCTGGAAAAAGAAAAGAACAAACTAAAGTCCATTCCCATAAGCAAGGAATAAAAAGTCGCCCTGTCGTAAAAAATGGACAGGACGACCTTTGGAATTTAAAAACATTTTCTGAAAGTATGTTACTCGAATTTTATCGGATAGACATAATACATTTCATCACTCCCACTTAAAAAGGAATCGCTTTTTTTGACATCAAGAAAACCGGTA
>JAIPBW010000055.1 GCA_021738505.1 Bacteroidales bacterium
CCATTTACTGCGTTACGCTTGCCCGAAAATTGCTCATTTACCTGAGTAAACTGCGCATTTTCGGGCTGCGCAAGCCCCCGATAAATGCGGGGCAGGCTTTGTAAATGGAACCTTCTGAACAGAGACATGATCACTAAGAAACCTTGTCCACGTTATAGACAGACACTAATTAGTTGATTTACTGCTGAAAGAAGTTTTCATAACAAAGGTGTTATTAAAAAAATTTGACGATATGAACTATCAGGAAAAATTAATTCATGGCCGGCTTATCAAACGATACAAAAGATTTTTGGCTGATGTGGAATTGGACAATGGGGAAAAGGTAACCGCTCATTGCACAAACTCCGGTTCTATGAAAACAGCTCTGGAAGAGGGAGCAGAAGTTTATTTGTCGCCGGTGCGTGATCCCAAAAGGAAAACAAGATACACCTGGGAAATGATTAAGATCAATGGCGATTGGGTCGGGATAAACACAAATATTCCCAACAGGCTGGCTTATGAAGCCATTTCTAAAGGTAATATTGAAGGTTTGCAGGGCTATGAAAAGGTGCAGGCAGAAGTAAAATACGGCGATAGTCGCATTGATATTTTTGCAGAAAACAAAACAGAAAAGTGTTTTGTGGAAGTGAAGAATGTGTCCATGAAAGATGGTGACTATGCTCTGTTTCCTGATGCTGTGACCAAGCGGGGGACTAAACACCTGAATTCCCTTATGCAAATGAAAGAAGAAGGAATGAGAGCTGTGATGCTTTATGTTATCCAACGCATGGACGTTGAAAAATTTGCTCCGGCCTGGAATATTGATGAAACTTATGCGAAAACGCTGCTTGAAGCTACCCAAAAAGGGGTTGAAGTTATTCCGCTACAAGTTAAAGTTACTCCCGAAGGGGTGTTTGAGCATAAGATTTTAGAAGCTGTGTTACATAGACCCGGGGCATAATCCTTTTAAAATGTGTTTTCATTCCTGACTGGCCTGAGAAGATCAAATCCAGTGGCGTCTGTTAGCTGTGAGGAGTTGGTGTGTAGTGGTAAATAACACACTGTTGATTGGTAGGCAAGAAAAAGGAATGAATTTTTATTCTTTGAATTTGCGCAGATCATGGAGTAGATATTCCAAACCGTTGAGTTTAATTTCATAAAGCGTTTCAAGTAAAACTCCTAGTTTACCTTTTGGAAACCCTTGTTGTTTAAACCAAACCAGATAAGGTTCAGGCAATTTATAAAGTTTATACCCTTTATATTTTCCAAAGGGCATCTGCATATCAATTAATGATTGTAATATTTCTGAATTTGGGAAATTTTCCTGTTTTGGCATCGCATGGATATTTTTTTACAAAAATATGTAAATAAAGTGCAAATAATAGTATGTAATCATTACTTTTACAAATCTCTAATTGCTTTCTAATTAAAACCTATGGTCAAATATTATTTTCTTACAGCTATTGCTGTTTTGTTGCTAATTTGTGATATTTTTTCCCAAACAGGGAATACAACTGTTGATAGTCTTGAGTCTGTGATAAAAAACACGGAAGGCAAACAGCAGGTTAAAGCTATGAATACACTTTCCTGGGAGATAAAATACAATGATCCGGGAAAAGCTCTTACATTAAGCGAACAAGCCCTGAAGCAAGCTGAAGAATTTAATGATGTCAGAGGGAAAATGATGGCTTTTCGTAATTTGTCTGCATTATGTGCAATAAAGGGCGAAGCCACTGACTGCAAACGATTTGCCGATTCCGCTTTACAGTACGCTTTAAGTTTGGATGATAAATTCCAGCAGGGAAAGATTTATAATTTAAAGGCTATTGGATATCGCAAACAAAACAAAATTTCTCAAGCCATAAAATATCAGGATAGTGCTTTGAAGCAATTTGAAGAAATAGGAGATAGCGCAGAGATCATTGGGAATCTCCATAATAAAGCTGTGACTTATGAATTAGCCAATGACTATCTGTCTGCTTTTGAATTGTATAAAAAGGTGTTGGATTATGAACAAAGAAAAGACAATGCCTCAGGAATTTGTCGGACGGCAGTACAACTAGGAGTTATAGCAAATAAAAATGGTGATCTTTATAATGCCAAGCGCTATCATAAAATGGCCTTAAATAATGCCCGCAAAATCAATAATAAACGATGGGAAGCTGCAGTGTTAAATGATCTGGGAGGGGTATACATGGATTCTGACAGTGATTTTGTAGCTGTAGATTATTTTAATAAAGCGCTTAAAATAAATACCAAACATAACTTTAAGGATTATCTGGCTATTAACCTGAGTAATCTGGGGAAAGTTTACATGGAAATAAACTTAGCTAAAGCACAGGAATATTATACAAAAGCTGTTGATATCCAGAAAGAGCTGAACTTAACCGAAGGATATATTCTGGATGTCGTAAATTTAGCAGAAGTAAACAGAAAACTAGGAAAATTTAAAAAGGCAAAGGAACTTGCAGAAAAAGCACTTGCAAAAGCTGAATCTATTGATTTTGCCAAAGGGCTCAGATCGGCTTATTTTGAAATGAGCCAATTATCGGAAAAAGCAGGCGAATATGAAGAAGCATTAGATTATTATAAAAATTATACTTTTTGGAAGGATAGCCTAAAGGCGTTTGAACAAAAAAAATATTTGTCTGACTTACAGGCAAAATATGATTTTCAAAAAATGCAAAAAGAGAATGAAAAGTTACAGATGAAAAATCAATTACAGGAAGTTGAAAATTGGCAGCAAAAAATTTCACTCCTGGTTGTGATTATTATTTCGGTATTTGTTTTCATTATTGCTATAATACTTTTTTTTAGCCGGAAAAAAATGATGCGTTTGAACAGGTTATTAGACCAACAACAAAAAGAAATCCACACACAAAAGAAAGAACTCGAAGAATCACTGGCAACGAAAGATAAATTTTTCTCCATCATCGCCCATGATCTAAAAAATCCGTTTATGGGAATTATGGGGTTTGCAGATTTACTAAAGGAAAAGACACAAAATATTAATGATAACGAGTTGAAAAATTATGCAAGCTACATATACTCTTCATCCCGTGATTTATTTGAATTATTGGAGAATCTTTTAAAATGGTCAAAAGCACAGCGAAATGATTTTAAGGTTACAATAGTAGATCCAATCAATCTTAGAAAGGAAACACAAAAAGCAATTGATCAGATAGGTTGGCCGGCTAAAGAAAAAAATATTCAGATTGTAAATGAAATACCTGACGAAGTTTTTGTGCAGTCTGACAAAAATATTCTGAATACCCTTTTACGCAATCTGGTTAACAATGCGGTTAAATATTCTTATAAAAATTCATCCATTGTTATTGGGGAACATGAAAGCAATGATCAGATTACTGTTTTTGTTAAAGATTCAGGGACAGGCATCTCTGAGGATATGCAAAAGGATTTATTTGAAGTAGGGGAAAAGAGAACGATGCCGGGAACTAATCATGAAAGCGGCACCGGACTGGGACTTGTCCTTTGTAAAGAACTGATTGAAAAACAAAACGGCAGTATATGGTTTGAAAGTATTGCCGGCAAAGGAAGTACATTTTACTTTTCATTGACTAAATCAATGTAAGTGATTGTTGATTTAGTTTTAAGATGCCTTCGATTGCCTATCTGATCAGTTGTTAGTTTTGGAAATTGAAATATATTTGCTGATAAGCTCAAAAAGATCATCTTTGGAGACTGGTTTTGCAATGTATTCATCAAATCCCGCTTTTAATGCTTTATCTCTGTCTCCGGACATGGCATAAGCCGTCAGTGCAATAATTGGAATATCCGGTTTATAAACTTTTATTTCTTTGACCGCCTGAAAACCATTCTTTATTGGCATTTTAATATCCATTAGAATTAGGGAAACAGGCGTATTGTTTGTAACCATATCTATGGCTTCTTGTCCGTCATGAGCATGAAGGATATCATATTTAGCGTTCTTTAAATATACTTTAAGTAGTAAAAAATTAGAAGTATCATCTTCAGCGATTAGTATCGAATTATTCTTAGAGTGTGTATTTTCGGGGGTTATCTCTGGCATAAATGTAATTTTTTTATAATTAGAAAAAGTTACTGTTTGTTTTTCTGTTAGTGTAATGTGCGCTCAAATAATCAAAGCGATTAATATAAAAAGTGTTTTTCCCGGATTAGATTATAATGGAAAACATCGTTGCGGTTGCGTCCGAATAATTATTCAACAGTCAACCATAAAAAGATCTTTTTATCTTTAATCAGTAATTATTAAAAAAGATTTTCATTATACGAAAGTAAAATTATCGGGAGTAAATGTCCAGAAAAAAAAGAATAAATTTAATATTTCTCTCATTTTGGGAACAAATCTGTATTCTTTACATCCTAAATTCCGGCTATTTTTTATTATTCCGCCTTATTTTACCGGTTTGAAATGTAAAATAACGTTGAAGTAAATAACTATAAGTTACGACAAGAACTGTAGTTATAACCTTGGCTATTACTGCAGATAAGGATAATACCTCTACAAAAAGTTTCAGGAATATGTAGTTTAAAAAGATAGCTCCTGCAACTGTCAAGGCATACCTTAACAATTGCTTTTTACTTTTTAGTATGGATTCAAAAAATGCAATATGCTTGGCCATGAGAAAGCCACTAACAAAAGTAAAAGGAAAAACAATGATGAAGGCTGCAATATGAGGACTAATAGCAACAAATCCAAGATCTAAAATTTCTTTTTGCAAAATGATTTCATAGAACAGCCAGTACAAAAATATATCCAGAGTAGTATTTAAACCTCCCGTAAATCCATATCGGAATGTTTCTGCAGGTATTATTTTGCGAAATGGCTGATAAAACCACTCTACAATTGCAGCTATTAGGCGTTTTATTTTCCTGGCTATATGAATCATTGGGTTTGCGCTCTCTTGAAATAGACACTGCAAAAAAACACTTTTTTTATGTAATATTCAAAAAGATAAATACATATATCCTTTATTTTCTTGAGTAAGGCGCTATATCAAATGATGAAAAGTCATTGTTAAGATATTTGTAATATCCCACAATTGAAATCATAGCAGCGTTATCCGTGCTAAATTGGAATTCAGGGATGTATGTTTTCCAGTTCATTTGAACAGCTTCTTTTTCCAAAGTTTTTCGCAAGCCGGAATTTGCAGAAACACCCCCGGCAATAGCGATTTCTTTAATTCCTGTCTGCCGGGAAGCAAGCTTTAACTTATCCAACAATATCTCGATGATTGTCCGTTGCAATGAAGCGCTAAGATCATGTTTGTTTTTTTCTATAAAGTTTGGATCTTTTTTTAGTTCATCTCGAATAAAATAAAGAACAGAAGTTTTTAGCCCGCTAAAACTGTAATCTAAATCCTTGATTTTTGGTTTGGAAAACCGGAAACGATTTCCATCGCCTGACTGAGCAAGTTTGTCAATTACAGGCCCTCCGGGATAAGGAAGTCCCATAATTTTGGCGGCTTTATCAAAAGTTTCACCTGCTGCATCATCAATTGTTTTTCCGATAATTTGCATTTGATTGTAATCATTAACTTTAACAATTTGGCTGTGACCACCGGAAACAGTCAAACATAAAAAAGGAAATTCGGGTGCTGGACTCCCATTATCAATAAAATGCGCCATAATGTGGGCATGCAAATGATCCACTTCAATTATTGGAATATGAAGCCCCATAGCAAATGCTTTGGCAAAACTTACACCTACCAAAAGTGACCCTAAAAGACCGGGACCACGGGTGAAAGCTATTGCGGATAACTGATCTTTTGATATTCCTGCCTCTTCTAAAGCGCTGTGAACGACAGGTATTATGTTTTGCTGATGAGCACGGGAAGCTAGTTCAGGAACAACTCCGCCGTAATTTTCATGAATCTTCTGGTTTGAAACTTTATTGGCAAGAATTTTGTTCCTGTTGATAACCGAAGCAGAAGTATCATCACATGATGATTCAATTCCTAAAATATAAATGGGGTCATTTAAATGCATTATCGTATTTTTGCTTTTAAAATAATTTACTTTTTCTGAAAAATAGTTTTGCAAAAGTAAATCATGTTGAATAAACATTCTTGATAGCGATTAAAAAGTTTTATAAAATATTGTTTTATGTAATGCTTGGCATTATCCTTTTGCCGATACTACTGGTAGGTGTGGTCCGTGTTGGAGTAGTGCAGGATTTTATTGTCCAAAAAACAGCAAGCTATTTCTCAAATGAATTGAATACGGAAGTTAAGATGGAGGGATTGCGGTTTACCTACAGTGGAAATATTCTGCTTTCCGGCTTTTCTATTTATGATCAAATGGGAGAGGAATTAGCTTCTTTTGGTGAGTTTAAAGTAAAAATTCATAAGTTAAAGCTGAAGGAAGGTAAAGTTAATCTTGGGACTATCGGGCTTTCAGATATTAATATAAATTATACTCAATTGGATTCTACACAATCCAATATGGATTTTATTTTCAATTATTTTGCTTCGGATGAACCTTCATCAGAAACCGATTTCAATATATATTGTGAAGATATTCAGTTGGAAAATGCTGATTTACGCTATCAGGAAATCCTAAAGGATACGGCAGATAAAATTTACCATGTTAATGATCTTAACCTTAGAGCATCAAATTTTTTGATGACTAAAGACACGACAGGAATCAGGCTAGATCAATTTGATTTTGAGAGTCCTGAACTGTTTGATCTGGACCAGTTAGCCATGAAAGCCGGCTATTCCCAGCAGGCCATCGCGTTATCAGAAATAGTGATGCAAACAAAACACTCGGAATTGAAGCTTTCCCTCCATTTGAACTTTGATTCATTAAAGGAATTAAACAATCCATTTAAGAACAACATAAAATTGAGTGCAGATTTTCAAAGATTTGCGGTGATCCCTGATGAGTTCGCAACTCTAATCCCTCAACTCAAAGACTGGAGCGATACTGTCTTTGTGGAAGGTAAAGTTCACGGGACAAGCAAAGAAGTTTTTTTGAATAATTTTTCGCTGAAAGCGATGCCTTATTTCCGCTTTGAAGGCCAGGCAAATGTTAAGGAGCCCGAAGACATCAAATCGTCCTATATGGAATTTAACATTCAAAATGTGTTTGTAAGCCCCTCTAGAACGGAAAAGTTATTGCAGAAATTCAGTGATCAGGATTTTGCTATGCCTTCACAGGTTATTAATCTTGAATATATCCTTGCCAGAGGCAAATTCCAGGGGCATCTGGAAGATTTTCATGCCGATGCTTCCTTTAATACTGCTGCAGGGAAAATTACTACGGATATTCAGGTGAGAAAACATAAAAACTCAGGGAAAATAGGTTATACCGGAAGCATATCAAGTAATAATTTTGATCTTGCACATGTAATGGAAAATGACGTGTTTGACTATGTTGGGTTCTCTGTCAACCTGAAGGGAATTGGAACGGATAAATATGCCGAAGCAGAACTAAATGCTACAATTGACTCCATAATGATTAACAATCGCAAGTATGATGATATTAAACTGCGAGGTAATTATGAAGATCAGGAGTTTGACGGTCATGTAAATATAAATACCAGGCGGTTTAAGCTTACAGCTAATGGGAAGGCTGATTTCTCAGGTGAAATCCCTAATTATTTGGCCTCTATTGATATACCGCTGGTTGATTTTAAAAAAATGGGCGTATTGGATCAGAACTATGAAGGGAATCCGGTCGCCTCAACTTCCATGCTCGTGCAAATGGAAGGAAACAGTATGAATAATATTCAAGGGTGGATTGCAGCCCGAGAAACTCATTGGCAAAATAAAGATCAGGATGTGACTATGGATGAGTTTAAGCTGAATATTAACGGAAACAAAGATAATTGGCAATCAATTGATCTGACTTCGGATTTTGTTGATGTTCAGGTGGAAGGGAGGTTTGATTACGAAACACTGGCCTCTGATATGAAGTATATTCTCAGTAGTGAGTTGCCTAAACTGGCTGGAGGAGAGGACTTTGATGCGGATGAATATATTAATGAGGTTGATACTGGTCGCTATGTTGATATTCAAATTAATATGAAAAACACCCATGAGTTAACCAATGCTTTTATGCCGCAATTGCGAATTGCCGATAGTTCTAAAATTGGTATTGTTGCTTCAGTAAATAAACAACAATTTAATATCAATGGTGAAATAGATTATATAAACGCAGGAATGCTCAATATTCAGAATATCCGGTTATCCGAATCGAAATCGTCACGCTTAGGTCTTGATATTACCTCAGAGCGGATTCAGTTAAATGACACGATTGGTATAGATAATTTTTCAATACATGCAGGAACTTACCGTGATTCACTTGGGTTTAAGATCAAATGGGATGATGATACTCCGAAAAACTTTAATCAGGGCAATATATCGGGGGTGATAGGTTTGAGTGATTTACCAATGATTACACTTAACATGAATGAATCTTTCTTCACGGCTAATGATACTACATGGAGTATTAGTGAAACTAGTTTTGCGTCTTTTGATACAAACCGTATTGCTATAAATAATTTCCGTTTGGGCAATCAACACCAGTGGCTTAGCTTGCATGGAGCCATTTCTGCCGATTCTTCCGATGAAATGCAGGTGCAATTTAATTCATTGGATATCTCCAATATTGATCCCATAACACAATCGAAGAATATAGATTTTGATGGACGGATTACCGGTGATTTGAAGATGAGTAATTTATACACAGATAATCCGACGGTAATAACAGATATCCGAATCGATTCCATTGGTTTTAATCATGAGCATCTGGGAGATGCTATTATTCAATCCGGTTGGGTAGATAGTGTGGATGCTTTATCCGCTAATATAGAGATCAAATATCAGGGAAATGTCGGTGTTTCTTATCCGTTAAAAGTGGAAGGGATGTTCTATCCTTTTGCTGAAGAAGAAAATTTTGACTTTAATATGTCTTTGCAGAACTTTAAACTGCAAACAATAGCTGGATATCTTAGCTCATTCACTTCTTATTTCCGCGGATTAGCCAGCGGGAATATTCAATTAAGAGGAAGTCTTAATGATCCACAGATGACAGGAGAAGTGAAGTTAATGCGAACAGCTCTTAAAATTGATTATCTGAATACTACTTATTCTGTCGCTGATTATGTTCGTTTTACGAATAATGCCATTGTTTTTGATAATGTTAAGATTAATGATAATAATTCAAAAGCAACGCGGGGTAATCAGGCAATACTTGATGGAAAAATAGAACATAATAATTTTAAAGAAATAAAACTTGATCTAACGATAGATGCAGATAATTTCACCGTATTAAATACCTCTTACTCTGAAGATGAAATGTATTATGGCACTGCCATAGCAACCGGAAAAGTTAATATTTACGGGCCTACGCATGATATCTCAATTGATGTGGCTGCAAAAACCGAAAAGGGTTCACAACTATTTATTCCGTTAACAAACTCTTCGGAAGCAAGCCGGAGTGATTTTATAACTTTTATGAATACAAAAGATACATCGAAAACAATTTCTTTTGAGCAAGAACGAAAAGAAAATGTGAAAGGGTTAAATATCAATATTAACCTGGAGGCAACACGCGATGCGGAAGTACAAATCATTTTTGATGAAACCATCGGAGATATTATCAAAGCCCGCGGGGCAGGACAAATGGAGTTTAACGTGGACACCAGAGGGGACTTTTCTATGTATGGAAATTACACCATAGAAGAAGGCGATTATTTGTTTACACTGGAAAACCTGATTAACAAACGATTTAGTCTTAAAGAAGGAGGGACAATATCCTGGTCTGGCGACCCGTTAGATGCAAATTTAAATCTTGATGCCGTGTATAATGCGGAAGCAAGGCTCTATGATTTAATTGGCCATTTGGATTCTTCTGAAGTATACAAAAAACGTCGACCGGTTAACTGTATTATTCACCTTGAGGGTAATCTCTCAAATCCTGAGATTTTACCTGATATCGCTCTTCCCAACTCCGATGAAATGACCAAACAATTGGTAAGGACAGTATTATATGTGAATGCCAACCAGGTTAACCAGCAGGAGATGAACAGACAGTTTTTAGGATTGCTCGTGCTGAATAGCTTTTTCCCGCCGGCAAATATTGCTGGAGGAACCGGTGGCGGTATGTCCGATTATATGGGGCTTGGATCAACAAGTTCTACAGAATTACTGTCTAATCAGCTTAGCAACTGGTTATCACAGATAAGTGATGATTTTAATGTCGGAGTTAATTATCGCTCCGGTGATGATATCTCTTCCGAGCAACTTGAAGTGGCTCTCTCTACACAATTATTTAACGACCGGGTTTCCATTAGTACAAATGTAGGCGTGGGTGGACAGAATCCGGCAGAGCAACAAAACTTAAATGAGGATGAGACGACAAATATCGTTGGAGACGTTAATGTGGAATATAAAATTAATGATAAAATCAAGCTGAGAGCGTTTAATCAACACAATAGTACAAGTTATCTCGAAGAAAGCGGACCCTATACCCAGGGAATTGGTGTGTTCTATAGAAAAGAATTTGATAAATTCATAGATCTCTTCGGAAGCCAGAAAAAAGAGGAGGATACCCAAAAAGAAGAAAAAAATCAGCAACAGGCTCCGCAACAAAAAGATGTTGCTCCACAGGATACGGGCGAAGCAATAAAACAGGAAGAGTTAGATGATTAACCTGAATTATCCGGAGGTGATTGGTTTTCTTTAAGAAGGATGAAATTTGTTCCTATGTTCCGTAAGTGCGCTTTCCTGAATTAATTTTTCCATAGACAGCCAGTGACGTATACCTGTGTTTTTAGTTTTTGGGGATAAACTAGTCAGCCAATGGCTTGAGAATTTTTCTATTGGTTCTAAGAAATGTTTTTAACATTTTATTATTGTTCCGGTTTCATTATTCTTTATTACTTTCGAAGCCGCATAAACAGATTATAACAGGATGAGCAGGGCATTAGATATTATTAAGAACGAAGATTTTACAAGCGATAATTTAGTTTATTTGCTTTCTGCTGAAGGAGATGAACGTAAACAAATCTACGAAAAAGCCGCAGAAATAAAAGATCGATATGTGGGAAATAAAGTTTATTTCCGTGGATTGATTGAATTTTCAAATATATGCGCTAAAAATTGTTTCTATTGTGGGATCCGCAGAGACAATGGAACCATGGAGCGCTATTATGTAAACAGGCAAGAAGTTATTCAGGCAGCAGAATATGCCTGGAAAGAAGGATATGGTTCAATTGTTATTCAGTCCGGCGAACGGACAGATAAGTGGTTTGTAGACCAAATTACGGAGCTATTACAGCAAATAGAAAAAGCTACAAATAAAGAATTGGGGATAACCTTATCCATGGGCGAACAGAGCGAAGAGACGTTTTCGCGTTGGAAGGAAGCGGGTGCTGATCGTTATTTGTTAAGAATTGAAGCCTCTTCTAAAGAACTATATCATAAAATTCATCCCAACGATAAGTTGCATAGTTATGATAAAAGACTCAATGCATTAAAACTGCTGCAAAAGTTGGATTATCAGACGGGTACCGGAGTTATGGTTGGTTTACCTTTTCAAACTTTGGAGCATTTGGCCAATGATTTGTTGTTTTTTAAAAATTTGGATATTGATATGGCCGGAATGGGGCCTTACATTGAACATGAGCAAACTCCGCTTTATCAGTATAAAGATCAATTAATGCCCAAAAAGATGCGCTTCGAATTAAGCTTGCGGATGGTTGCTCTTTTAAGGATTATGATGAAAGATGTGAATATTGCAGCTACAACAGCTATGCAAACATTGGATGATATGGGGCGCGAAAAAGCATTGAAAGTAGGTGCTAATGTGATCATGCCCAATTTAACTCCCGTAAAATATCGCGAGGGCTATTTGCTTTATGAAGACAAACCTTGCATTGATGAAGAAGCTGAAGAATGTAAAAGTTGCTTAGAAGCTCGCATCCATCTTGCCGGTGGTGAAATTGCTTACAACGAACAGGGAAACCCAAAGCATTATTATAAGCGAACAGGAAAAACGGATAAGTAGTGATCAGGCTAAATGATTACTTATCAGCTTGTATAAATCGTTTTTATTGATTGGTTTGGAGATATATTCATTTGCTCCTGCCTTTAAGCTTTCTTTCCGGTCGCTGGAAAATGCATAAGCGGTTTGTATTATTATTGGAATATTAATGTTTTTGTTTCTGAGTATCTTTGTGACTTCCAGTCCATTGGGCTCCGGCATTCGAATGTCCATTAAGATGAGATCTATATCAGCATTGGTATTGATTTTCTCCAAAACTTGATCCCCTGTGGCTGCACGACTGATTTGTAAATTCGCATGTTTTAAAATGGTTTCAAAGTATTGAAAATTCACATCGTCATCTTCAGCAATAAGGATATGCTGACTTTTGAAATTTGTTTTATAAGCGATAGATTTTTTATTTGACTCCTGATGATTTTGTCCATTGATGTATTCTATTGTAAAGTAAAAAGTTGTGCCTTTACCAAATTCGGATTCCGCCCATATTGTTCCTCCGAGGAGTTCAACACACGCTTTGGAAATCGAAAGCCCTAAGCCGGCACCGCCATGTCTTCTTGTCCTGGTTCCGGAAAGTTGGTTGAATCGTTTAAAAATATGATCAATTTTGTTTTGCTCAATACCGACGCCACTGTCCTTGACGAAAAATTTTAAATGATCATTGTGTCTTTCATATCCATATTCAATGCTGCCGCTCTGAGTAAACTTAACTGCATTACCCAGTAAATTTATTAATATCTGGCGTAGCCGTGTTTTATCAGTAAGAGCCCGAACAGGTTCGTAGGGCGTTTTACAAGTAAGTTCGATATTCTGCTTTCCTTTTTCCTGAAGTTGTTTTTGAAAGACAGAATTTAATTCTTCTATGAGACTATTGACGTTGACTTCTTCCGGGAAAACAGATAGTTCGCCGGCATCAATCTTCGCAATATCAATGATGTCATTGATTAATTGGAGTAAATGGTTTCCATTGGTTGAGATAATTTCAGCGGCTTCACGGATTTCTTCTTTACTTAAATTTTCTTCCAGAATAATGTTGGAGAACCCAACAACCGCATTCATAGGAGTTCGTATCTCATGACTCATATTCGCCAGGAATGCAGACTTTAAATTGTCACTCTCTTCAGCCTGCATTTTGGCTTCTTTTAATTCTTTATTTGCTTGTCTTATTTTAACTTCAGCTTTTTTTCTTTGAGTTATATCCCGGTAGTGCCACAAATATTCATATTCTCCGGATTCTACTTCTACAGGGACAAAATCTCGTTCAAAGAAACGTCCGTCTTTTAATTCAATTTCTTCCGTTAAGGCTGATTGTTCTTTTTGTTGGATTTTTTGACTATTGGCTATAAATTGATTTTCATCGACAAATAGTTGTTCAGAGGCCTCTGAATTTTCCCGCAGTTCCGTGATTTTATCAGTGGGATGATCAATGTTAAAGAGTTCGCAAAATTTTTGGTTTACAAAAAGCACCTCCCGCTGTGGTGTTTCAATTAAAACCCCTCCCGGCAAACTGCTTAATAAGGCAGATAACCGATGCGTTTGATTTTTGTATTCATTCCGGTTTTCTTCTAACTTTTGTTCTGTCTTTTTCTTTTCTGTGATATTGGTTAAAACCCCTTGAATACCCACAGGTTTATTGTTTCTGATAATAGGTCGGGCATTAGCCTGTACCCAGGCAGTCTGACCGCTTTTAGTCAAAAATCTGTATTCCGTTGGCTTATTATATCCGGCAAGGGCCTTTTTGAAATTTTCAATCCTGTTTTCTCTATCCTCCGGATGAACCAAATCAGTGAATTTACGTCCTGTTAAATATTTTGCCGAATATCCACTGATGATTTCGATGTTAGGGGAAATGTAAATAATTTCAGCTTTATGATTCAACTTGTAAATCACTTCATTTAAATTTTCTACCAGCTCCCGGAAATTGTCTTTTGGCGTATTATATTCCTCTTTGTTTTGAGTCGGCTTGATATCAGATGTTAGCGTTGTGAAGTAGTATTTTTCATCTGAAAAAACCTTTACGGTTAACCATTTTTTTAATGGCTCTGAGTATTTTTGTATGTATTTATTTCCCCCTTCTAGTGCTATCGTTCCGTAAAAACCGATCCAGTCAAAATGATCATTGGGGAGCTCGGGAAAGATCTGCCGGGCACTTTCACCAATAATTTTATTGACTTCTAACCCCGTGATTTCCCCGAAAGCCGGATTGGCATCCAAAAAAATATAATCGTAAGGCTTGCCGGCTTCATCCGTTACAACTTTATGGTAGGCGAAGCCTACAGGAGATTGATGCATTGCTGATTGATATGTTTTCTTATCCATGGATATCTGATTATATTTCGATTTCCCGTAAAAAAGAAGGGTTTGTTAAGGGAATGTCAAAGTTAAAAAAGTTTTGGTTATTTAAATGCATGAAAAATATGTTATTTAACAGCTTTATTTTAATTGGATTGATGGGGGAGGAATAAGATTAGTAAGACAATCAGGCGTTTAAGTTTTGATAAAAAAATCCCCCGAAAACATGTTTTTTCCGGGGGATTTTTTCAGAGAGGATTTTTGTCGTTATTTCTTGACGAAACGTTTCGTTATACGGTTGCCATTCTCATTTTGTATGTCAACAATATATAATCCACTGCTCAAATCAGATACATTTAACTTGTAACTTTCGGATTCAATATCAGCTATTTTCATGATTGTTTGTCCAAGAACATTGGACACGCTGATTGATTCCATGAAAGAATTGCTGTTGATGTTTACGCTGGAAGAGGCAGGGTTTGGATACAGATTGACAGAATGACTTGATTTATTTGTTTCTATCCCCACTGTACCTGTGACTTCCACGTTGTCTATTTGGATTGTTGTTGTTTCACCGGCATTATCGTTTCCATTATATACGAAAGCAATATGAACCTGATTGCCGGTATAGTTAGTCAAAGGCATTACTCCTGCTGTGTCAAGAGTTCCATATCCATTTGTTGGTGACTGGGGAATGGTAAAATTATTTGTTATGTCATCCCAGGTTGCTCCACTGATGTCTGTGCCGTCAAAGTCAGTGGAAATGTAAACGGTTAATGCATCATGGGTGTAATAACCGATGTTAACATCAAACGAGAAATCATTATTTCCGGTAAGGGTTAAGGCTGGAGTAATCAACCATGCTTCATTAATTTCACCGGAATTATATGCTGAAGCTTGTGCATATTTGTTTTGATTATACTCTTTTCCTATCCAGGCACGACTACCTTGTTCAGGCATGTTCGTCCAGCCGGTTAAATTAATATCTGATTCCACAACTGTTGACTCGAAATCTTCATATAGAAGTGTATTTACTTGAGATTGAGCAGCGTTCCATGTGAAAAAAGCTAAAATTGCGGTTAGGGTAAATAAATACTTCATAGTTTATATGTTTTTTTTGGGGTTTTTATCTCGTACAAAAATAATAAAAAAAGGACCCTTTGAAAAGGGGGAGGCTTTATAAATTAAATACGATACCGATAGAAGCGGGGCAAGTTCTGTGGTTTGTTTAATCAATTTGTTTGAAATCAGGTTTTAAAATAGAATGTACGTTTGTTATTCCAATATTCAATAAGACTTTTTTTTGACTTCACCGCTCCATGAACAATGAAGCCCAAAATCATAATTAACACAAAAACAACAATATATAATGGTATGTGTATTTTTTTTGTTTTTTTTCTTGACACGTATTGATCAAATACTATATATTTGACCAACCGTTCAGTCAAAAAAATATTTGGACAAATGCCTAAAACAGAACAACAATTTAAAAAGATACGGGATAATCGCAAGGAGGAAATTATTGATGTGGCATTGCAGCTGTTTGCCACGGAGGGATATCATTCTACTTCAATAGCTAAAATTGCTAAGAAAGCTGAGATATCCAAAGGGCTGGTTTATAATTATTTTAAAAGCAAAGAAGAGCTTTTAATTAAAGTTGTGGAAAATGCTGCAAAAGATGTTTATAAGTATTTTGATCTGGATAACAATGGTGTTTTGGAAACCAGTGAGTTAAAAAGCTTCATAGATGGTACATTTCATATGCTAAAGGAAAAAATTCATTTTTGGAGACTCTATTTAAGTTTTGCTTTTAATCCTCAAATTTTGGAAGTGATAAGCCGTAATATTCCGCAAAAGTCAGAAAAGATTTTAGAGATGATGGTTGATTATTTCCGCCGGCAAGGAGTTAGTAATCCTATGACAGAAACAATGTATTTTGCCTCTGTGTTGAAAGGTATTGCAGTGCAGTATATTGTAGCACCGGAGCAATATCCGTTGGAAGATATGAAGAAGAAGCTACTGGATCAGTTTTGCTATTTTAATGGTTAGCAGTATTAGTCAACAATTTATATATTATACGTGATGGATTACAATGAATTTAGTAACTCAAAAAACATAAAAAAATGAAAAACAGTGTTCTAAAAAACTTATGGTTTGTAATGTTCTTTTTGTTCTTAAGTGTTCCCTTAAAGTCGCAGGATGCTGATGCTATTGTTCGGAAATCCGATCAAAAGTTTCGGGGTGAGTCCAGTCAGGGCAAAATGAAAATGACTATTGTAAGACCAGAGTGGAGCAGAACGATAGAAATGAAAAGTTGGTCCCTGGGAAGTGACTATTACATGGTCTTGATCACAGCACCTGCGAAAGAAGAAGGTCAGGCATTCCTGATGCGGGAAAATGAAATGTGGAACTGGATGCCTTCTATTGAGCGGATGGTAAAAATTCCACCCAGCATGATGATGCAGTCCTGGATGGGGTCTGATTTTACCAATGATGATCTGATGCAGGAATCTTCGATTGTACAAGATTATAATAAAAAACTCATCGGATCTGAAAAAGTTAATGGCTATGAATGCCACAAAATTGAACTAACTCCCAAAGAAGATGCGGCTGTTGTTTGGGGGAAAATCATTCTCTGGATATCAAAAGATGGATATTATCAGCTTCAGGCAAAATACTATGACGAGTTTGATGAACTTGTGCAAACTATGGTAGCTTCAGATATAAAGACATTGGGAGACCGGAAACTTCCGGCTAAAATGACAGTCAGTCCTACGGATAAACCCGGACATAAAACCGTATTGGAATTTGTGGAAATGGAATTTAATGTTGAGCTGAAGAAAAACTTCTTTTCTCAGCAACAAATGAAAAGACTTCGATGATAAATGGATTAGGATAGCCTAATCTTATATCAATCGTTTAACATTCATTAATACAATTTAAAATTCTTAATATTTATGAAGATGTATTTAATATTTGCCTGGCGTAATCTATGGCGCAATAAGCGAAGAACCCTGATAACAGCTGCTTCGGTGCTCTTTGGCGTTGTTTTTGCCATTTTTATGAGTTCCATGCAAGAAGGGACCTACGATGGTAACATCGAACGGATCGTGCAATTTTATACGGGTTACGCACAACTTCAACATCCGGATTATTGGGAAGAGAAAACGCTGGAACATACGATGAAGCCAGGGGATTCTTTATTGAATGCGTTGCAGGAAGATCCGCGTGTTACCCACATAGCTCCTCGTCTTGAATATTTTGCTTTAGCGTCCCACAAAGATGCTACCAAAGTGTCCTCTATTGTTGGTATTGAGCCGGGAAAGGAAAAAGAAGTGACGAATATTCTGGATTATTTAAAAAAAGGTGAATATCTTAAAAAGGGGGATAACGGTGTTCTGATTGGCCGGATGCTTGCTGAAAATCTGGGATTACAAATTGGAGATACACTAACACTTACCGGTCAGGGCTATAGAATGATGACGGCCGCCGGATTGTTTCCCATAAAAGGGATCGTCGATTTCCCCGCTGAAGAATTAAGTAAAACCACAGTTTATATGAGCATGGAGCAATGCCAGGATTTTTTGAGTGCTCCGCAAATGCAAACTTCACTGGTTATTATGCTTGACGATCAAGACCAACTGAAGAGCTTTCATAGCAATTGGATGAATCAGTTGGATGATGATCAATATGTGGTGAAAACCTGGAAGGAAATGCAGCCTGAGATGGTACAACAAATTGAAGCCGACCGTGCCGGAGGTGTTATCTTTTTATTCGTCCTTTACATGATTATTCTTTTCGGTATTCTGGGTACGGTAATGATGATGGTAGCCGAACGTCAGAGAGAACTAGGTGTTATGATTGCTGTTGGAATGAAACGTTTCAAGCTTTTTATTGTAATCTTTTTGGAAATGATTTTCATAGGCATTTTAGGAATTGTCTCCGGCATCATCCTCAGTTTTCCGATTGTGACCTATTTCAAGTATAATCCACTTGAACTTACGGGTAATGCTGCTGAAGCCATGACTGAATACGGTTGGGAGCCTTTTATGTATGTAACGCTTGATCCACAGATATTTCTTAATCAGGCAGGCATTATTCTGGGAATAACTTTGGTTATTGCTATATATCCTTTGCAAAAAATATTAAGAATGAAAGAAATTAATGCTCTTCGGGCATAAATCAAAAAAAATAAATCATGATAATTCCAATTGCATGGCGAAACGTATGGAGAAACAGGCTGCGTAGCCTGGTCGTTATTATAGCAATAACGCTGGGCATTTTTGCCGGTGTGTTTGCCACATCTTTTATGAAAGGAATGGTGGACCAACGAATTCAGTCAGCTATTCAAACCGAAACATCCCATCTGCAAATCCATCATCCGGATTTCCAGCAGGAAGATAAGCTTTTGCAGTATATCCCGGATGCCAATGCAAAGCTTGATAGTTTGAAAAAACTACCTTATGTACAATCTGCAAGTAGCAGACTAACGATCAATGGTATGATTACGGCAGCCGGAACAGGTTCCGGGGTGACTCTATCCGCTATTCAGCCGGAAAAAGAAAAGAGAATAACAAATATAAACGAAAATATTGTTAAAGGAACATATTTTCAGGATGTTCCGAAGCGGGTAAAACCAATTGTTATCGGACAAAAGCTGGCAGATAAGCTGAATGCAAAGATCAGGTCCCGCATTGTTATGCAATTTGCTGATACAGCTGGTAATCCAATTTCCATCGGATTTCGGTTGATGGGAATATATGAAACACACAATTCCCAATTTGATATGCGGCACGTGTTTGTCCATTCCGAAGATGTGCGATATCTTACAGGGTTACCTAAAGACGCCGGCCATGAAATAGCTGTTTTACTAAAAGACAATGAATTTTTAGAAGCTTCCGAAAAACAAATTGCAACGATGTTCCCGGACCAAAAAATAAGCACATGGAAAGAGCTGAATCCGGAGTTGCATTATATGAATGATATTATGGGACAGTATATGTATATTATCATTGTGATTATTTTACTGGCCCTTTTATTTGGCATTGTAAATACTATGCTTATGGCTGTATTGGAGCGTATTAAAGAGCTGGGCATGCTTATGGCTATAGGTATGAACAGGCGTCGTATATTCTTAATGATCATGATGGAGTCCGTGTTTCTTGCTGTTGTCGGTGGGATAACAGGAATTCTGTTGGGATACGGAGTAACGGAATTTTTTGGCCAAACCGGAATAGACTTATCAATGTATGCAACAGGGTTAGGAGCAATGGGTTGGTCCCCTGTCGTATATCCTGATATTGAAACCGGTACATTAATAGGGGTTACACTTCTTGTTATCCTGACCGGGATTATATCAGCTATATACCCTGCTGTTAAAGCGTTGCAGTTAAATCCGGCTGATAGCATCAGAACAGAATAGTTACTAGTGAGATAACCGGTTGAAGAACACAAAAGGATGAATAAAGCGAAATAAATTATCTGTAACGGATTTCGCAAATTAAAAAATATAATTAGAGTTTATCAATAAAGTAAGTGTTTAGTTCATAATGTTCAAGTTCAAGGCTTGCGAAGTATTTAAAACCAAGGAGTCCCGATTGGAACATCGGGATGACTGTTTTAAATACGAGCATAACGCAGAAATTGGACATTATGGACAAAC
>JAIPBW010000056.1 GCA_021738505.1 Bacteroidales bacterium
TTAAAATTATAAAATAGCTAAAAAATGGATTAAAAAAGCAAAAACATATAGAACAATACTATATAACTAACCGGGATAAAACCCCGGAAAAGGAAAACTGTCAAAATTGTCGACATTATGGACAGACACTAAATAGAGTTATAATAACTTATAAAGGTCAATCTACCTAAAAAATTTACAAATTCAACCTCATCTGTATTTATTTATAGTCCATCCAATTTAAATTTTTGAGTACGGATAAAAAATATTTCCTAATGAAAAACATACTTTTTATAACTTGTTGGTTCCCATATCCTCAAAAACCATGGAAAAGTTACTTTATAAAAGAACATGCTTTAGCTATTTCGAAGCAGAACTATAATATTAAAGTTTTCCATATCAACTTAGTTGAAGGTAAGACGTTATTCAAATACGAAATTTTTGAACGTCAAACAGAATTGGATGAGCTTGAATTGAGAATCACTTCACGCTTTAATAAAAAACTTTATGGTCTTTTACCCATAGTTTACAATTTTATTCCAGGCATAAAAAAAATTCATAACAAACTCTTTAAAGAGTTTAATCCTGATTTGCTTCATGCGAATGTGGTTTTCCAGGCAGGCGTGATTACGCGGTTAATAGCCAAAAAACATCAAAAATCATATATTATTACAGAACATCTATCAGGTATTCCTGGCCTGATTAAAAACCCACTGTTTAAATACTTTATTAAGAAAGCTCAAAAAGAAGCAGAAGTCATTACAACTGTTTCCGATTTTCATCGCGATCAATTATTAAAGACAAAGGAGCTTGACTTGGATTCTCAAAAGTTAGTAGTTGTTCCTAATGTTGTGCGTCCGCATACAAAATCAGATCTTACAATAGATTATCCGGCAGATCCGGATAAATGTAATTTTTTAATGGTTGCAAATTTAACCATTAAAAAACATCAACCGAAGCGGCCTGATTTGGTAGTTAAAGCATTGGCCAAAGTTAAAGAGAAATTGGATAAAGATATTAGGTTGGTATTAATTGGGGGCGGAGAACGGGTAAAGTTTTATGAGGATATTTGTTATAAAAATGACATTGAATTGGTTCAGACAGGGTTTATCCAAAAGGAGTATGTTTACGAATATTACAAACAAACGGATTATTTCCTTCATGCATCAGAAATAGAAACATTTAGTCTTGTTGTAGCCGAGGCACTTTTATTTGGTATCCCATGTCTAGCCTCCAATAAAGCAGCATTAAAAGAAAGGATTGAACCATTTAGCGGCTTATTGGTTGAAAACACTGTTGAAGCATGGGCAGACGGTATCTTAAAATTAATACAGACCCCATGGGATCGAGAAAAAATCAAAAATCATTACAAAAATTTATATACTCCGGACTCCGTAGGTATTGCTTTTGATCGCCTTTATAAATCACTGAATCTGAAATAACCGTAGGCAGGTAAAAAAATCACACCCCCTTCTTCCTCACAACGAACCATGGATTCAGGAGTTCTTTTTTGTTGTAGAGCAAAGGTGTTTCCATATCAGCTGTTGTTACCAGCATTCCGGCTGCCTGGGCTATGGCCTGGCCTGCGGCGGTATCCCACTCCATAGTAGGAGCAAAGCGTGGATAAAAATCGGCTTTTCCTTCGGCTACCATACATAGTTTCAATGAGGAACCACGGCTGATAACCTCGGTTTTGCCAAATTTCTGCTCGTAAGTATTAATAATTTCACGTGTCTCATCATTCATGTGAGACCGGCTGCCAACGACTGTAAATGGCTCGTTGACAGCAGAAGTCATCGGTAGTTTACTGCCTTTCTCAAATAAAGACTCCAGAGAATCTACTTTATAATCTGCATCAATACCGGTCATTTTCCATGAGCCCAGTCCATTGATGCCCACATATAATTCCTGAGTAACCGGGACATAAATTACTCCGTTCATGGTTTTTTGATCTTCGATCATGGCAATGTTTACGGTAAATTCGCCATTGCGTTTAATGAATTCCTTTGTGCCATCCAACGGATCAACACACCAGAATTTATACCAATCACTGCGCTCATCGTAAGCCATTTCTTTCCCTTCTTCACTTAAAACCGGATATCCCGTTGTTTCTAAGTGTTTCATAATCATATTGTGGGCTTTGCGGTCTGCTTTGGTTAAAGGGGAATTATCTGCCTTGTTTTCAATATCAAAATCATCTGTTTCATATACAGATAAAATCTCTTTCCCTGCTTCCAGTGCTGCATTTATGGCTGTTATCATTTCTTGCATTTGTCAGAATATTATGATTTTTATGTACTATAACTCATTATCATTTAAATTGTTAAAACAAATTGTAGGTTAACCCTAATCCAACCACAGTGGCGAACATATAAATGATAGTTAGGGGTAAGCCGACTCTCATATAGTCTTTGAAATTATATCCTCCGGGGCCGTAAACCATTAAGTTGGTTTGGTAGCCTATGGGTGTTATGAAATTTGCTGCTGCCGCAAAGGAAACTAAAAGCACAAAAGGTACCGGGTTTATTCCCAGGTCGGCAGCAATTGTAATCGCAATAGGAAAAATAATCGCCACGGCCGCTTTGTTGGTAATGTAAGCCGCCAAAATAGCCGTAACTCCATAAATACCGAATAGCAAGCCATAAATCCCCAGGGGTTTTAAGACATTAATAAAAAACATGGCAATCATTTCGGCAACACCGGACTTGATCATAGCTGTGCCTATGGCTAATGCCAAAGCAATAATTACGGCCAGGTTGTAATCCAGGCTTTTGGGTAAATCTTTGGGGTTTGCTATACCCAAAAGAGTAATGGTAGAGATCAGAATGATTAATCCGATGAACAACTTGATAACTCCCAGTGCCGATAATAAGATGATCAGGGCCGTTCCTCCCAGTAATACAGCTACTTTCCATGGAGCCAGTTTGTTAAAGTCACGTACTTTTGATATGGAATAGAAATCCATGGTATCTCGGGCGCGTTCCGGGAAGTCCCCTCCAGTCATCAATAATAACACGTCACCTGCCTGTAGTTTTACTGTTCCGATTTTACCTGACATGCGTTCTCCATTACGGTGTACGGCAATAATAGCTGCATCATATTTTCCACGAAAATAGGTCTCTTTGATTGTTTTTCCGATTAGTGTAGAATTATGCGATATAACAACTTCGCGGACCTCTGTATGAGCTTTCTTAGAAAACATGCCTACTTGCGTAAGTTTCAGTCCGGTGTCAGCATTTATCATGTCTACAATAGTATCGGTGTCTCCTGCAAAAATCAGAATGTCATTTTCTTTTAATACAGTTCCCGGAGAAACAGCAGTTAGCCTATGGTTATTCCGGTGGATTTCCACCAGGAATAATCCTTTTAGATTTCTTAGTTCAGCTTCTTCAATGGTTTTATTGGTGAGTTTGCTGCCGGGGCGTATTTGAACCTCTACCAGATATTCCCGGCGTTTGCGGCTAAAGTCCGTAATTACGTCTTTTCTGTTCGGTAATAAATGTTTCCCAATCAGCATCATAAATATAATCCCGATAAGAATCATGGGCCCGCCCACAGCAAAAAAATCAAACATTTGTAATTCCTCTAACTTAGGTACGCGCGTTTGATCAACCACCAATCCGTTTACAATAAGATTAGTAGATGTTCCGATGAGTGTGGCACAACCACCCAAAATGGCAGCGTAGGAGAGTGGTATCATTAATTTGGATGGTGCAATGCTATGGCGTTTGCTCCAGGTATGCACATAAGGCATCAGAATAGCTACTAATGGAGTATTGTTTAGGAATGCTGAAAATGAAGAGACCAACAGCATCATCCGCCATAAAAAGCCATTGTATGTTTGTGCCTCCTTAAAAATCCGGTTGAAGAAATTTTCCAAAACACCTGTCTTGCGAACCGTATCCCCAAGTAAAAGTAGAAGTAAAATTACCGCGATTTGTTCATTGGCAAAGCCACTCAGCATTTCTTTCGGTGTTAATACACCAAAAGCACCCAGAAAAACTACGGCAATTATAAATGTAAACGATGGCCCTATCCATTCGCGGTAGAGCGAAATCAGGATAAATAATATTGCAATTAAAACAAGTATGCCATCAAAATACTGCATATAGAATTTTCTGCATTTAAAGGTGCATAAAATTACTTTTTTTTTGAGATTGGACAAAGAAAGATGTAAATTTGTATCTCTTTTATAACAATATTTTAAATTATGCCTATGGATCCTGTTAAAAGAAATATATATGTGTATAAAAAAATTCTTCAACGCGAGGATAAAGAGTCTTTATTACAGCAGCAAGCTCGCGCAATTTGGTTAACCGGTCTTTCGGGTTCCGGGAAATCCACTATAGCTGCTTCAATGGAAAGGGCGCTTTCCAAAAGGAATTTTCTTACTCAGGTTTTGGATGGAGATAACATTCGTGCAGGAATAAATAATAATCTTGGCTTTTCGGATGAAGACCGAACGGAAAATATCCGGCGGATTGCCGAAATCAATAAGTTGTTTGTAAACTGCGGGATCATTACGATCAATAGTTTTATCAGTCCGACAAAGAATATTCGTGATATGGCACGGAAAATTATTGGAGAGGATAACTTTATTGAAGTTTATGTGAATGCACCAATAGAAGTGTGTGAACAGAGAGACACCAAAGGACTCTACAAAAGAGCAAGACGGGGAGAAATTCAAAATTTTACCGGAATTGATGCTCCGTTTGATCCACCTGAAAACCCTGATATTGAACTAAAAACTAATATTGAAAGCATAGAAGAATCCATTGAGAAGACCCTGCGCATAATCTTACCCGAAATTACTTATGTTAGGGAAGATGAATACTAGGCAATTAAAAGGGTTTTCTCTTAGATAGTCCCCAATTTATTGGATGATAGAGGAATTTAATGCTTTAGTCCATGTATCATTCGGATGCTATGGCTGGCTATTTTCAGGAATTCACTCATATATTCATGAACGGCCCTGGGGCTTCCCGGCATGCAAAAGATAATTGTATTTCCCATGGTCCCTGCAAGACTCCGGCTTAATATCGCATTGGGGTTCTCCAGACCGTAGCGCCACCGGATCATTTCCGGAATGCCCGGTATTTCCTTATCGAGCATGGGCCTTACGGTTTCTATCGTGATATCGGTTTCTGAGATTCCCGTTCCGCCTGTGGTCAGAATAAAATCATAATCCCGGGAAGATTTTAATTTTTTTGATAATTCCCCGGAATCATCCGGCAGTATAGATTTGGTTACTCCTGCCTTCAAATTTTCATGATCAAAGAATTCCGAAATATACTTTTCGATTACCGGTCCGCTTCTGTCATCATAAACTTGCCGGTATGCCCGGTTACTGAGCGTGATAATTAAAGTTTTAAATATTTTAGGCTTGTGATGGATAATGGCTCCGGGCTGAATAGTTCCTCCCCGGATGACTTTACAAAAAACTGCTTTTTGTGGCGAAACATAGTGTCCCGGAAACTCCAGCTCTTCATGGAAGGGCTTTCCGATCTGTGTGACCATTAATAAAACATTGCCGATCTCCAAATGATCATACACCTGAAGGGTTTCAGGCAAATTTTTTGTAGTAATATTTTCGGCAAAAGCTCCATAACCGGGGTGTTTTGAAGCCTGACTGATACGGATAAAATCATTGATGTGTTTTTCATCAAGTAAACTGACTTCACGTTGCCCGGAATGCTGATGAACATCACCTTCAACTCCGCCGGGAATTAGCTTAATCTCTTCTGTGGTTTTTTTTACCCCACGGCTGATTGCCTTATTAACAGAAATGATCGTTGGTTGATTGTTCATATGTTTAAATTTTTCAAAATATTGATAATGTCATTATTATGTTTTCTTACTTTTATCTCTTACTGTCATTTGCTTCGCGTCATTTATCCGTCTTCGACGGATGCCATTTTTAGTTTACCTTGTAAAACCTTTCTCTGTTTCACCAAGGTCATTTGCGCTTCGCGCGTCATTTTGCTTTACTATACTCTAAGTCATTTACTTAAGGGCTTTCTACGGTTATGTTTGACAGCAGCCGGACACAGAAGTATAGAAAATGACAACCAATGACAACCAATGACAACCAATGACAACCAATGACTACTAATGACTACTAATGACAATAAATGTCATTGTTTTCTTTGCATTATCCAACTCGCCGCTTCGCATTTAATCATCCTCCTGTGTGCTGAACACCACGGCAAGTGTGTTTCATCTGCCTAAATTTTTTGTTTGTTTTTTAGCCGGATGTCAGAGATTTGCATAGACTGGTCAACAGCTTTGCACATATCATAAATATTTAACAAAGCTACGTTAACAGCCGTAAGCGCTTCCATTTCCACACCGGTACGGTCGGTTATTTTTGTGGTTGCCTGCACGCGAATTCCCTTTTCTTCAAGGAACAGAGCCACATCAATATGGGTTAGATTCAAAGGATGAGCCAGAAAGATTAATTCGGATGTTTTTTTTGCTCCCTGAATACCTGCCAGACGGGCAACTTGTAATACATCACCTTTGCTTAACTGATTTTTCTCAACAAGTTGGAGCGTCTCCTTTTGAAGAGAAATATATCCTTCGGCAATGGCTGTCCGTTGCGATTCCGGTTTTTCTGAAACATCTACCATTCGCGCATTTCCTTTCTTGTCAGTATGAGTTAGTTTGCCCATTTTTAGCCTCCCAGTTGATTAAATGACTGATTTTGATTGTTGTATCCTTTTTTAGGTTTGTTGTTAAGTGCCAGAGCTAAAGCTTTTTCTACTCCTGTTTTTCTGATATCATAGCTTTGATTATTAAACAGACACGGAAAGATCCTCCCGTCAGAACTTAAACGTAAACGATTACAGGAAGTACAATTCCCACCTTGTCCGCCTTCTACCGTTGTAAAAATTCCACCGGCCAAATCCATCTGATGAATTACTCTTACCTGAAGCCCATTTTTTTCACCAAAAGCTTTAACATTTGCTATGTCCTGGTCTGTATTATATTTTGAATTAACACAATTGATTTTAACAGGATTTAGTCCGGTTTTTTGAGCTATACTGATACCCTCTAAAACATCGTTAAGTTCACCAAGGCTTGATATTTTGCGGAAAGTATCTGCATCCAGTGTGTCCAGGCTGACATTGACCCGGTCTAATCCGGCACTCTTTAGTTTTTTAGCAAACGAAGCCAAAAGTATTCCGTTGGTGGTCATGCTTAAATCTTCAAGTCCGTTTATTTGAGCAAGCATATGTACCAACACTTCAATATCTTTTCGAACCAGAGGTTCTCCTCCTGTTAGTCTGACCTTTTTAATTCCTTTTGAAACCAAATATTTAGTGATGTCCCGGATTTCTTCATACGACAGTATATCCTTATGTTTAAGCCATTGGATATTATTGTTGTCAGGCATACAGTATTTGCACCGCATATTGCAGCGGTCTGTAACTGAAATTCTCAGATAATCAATTTTTCTGTTAAAGCGGTCGTACAAAAGCCAGGTCTCCGGTTTTTAGTTCGTAAGTTCCCACAGGGATTTGCATGATATGAGTTGCAAGACTTATGGAATGTATATGAGCTGATCCGTGATAGTCAACCGGAACAATGGTTCCGTTAACGAGGTTGACAGGGACCCATTTTTCTCTTTCACTTTTTTTTCTGTTGATCGGTTTCCCCAGCGGAAGTGTTATGGCGGGATTTTGCCAGCGTCCTCCCATCCACGTTATTATAAATGGGTCAACCAGCAGTTTAAAAATCACATATGAAGAAACAGGATTCCCCGGTAATCCGATCACATATTTTTGGTCTCGTACAGCCAGTGTCGTTGGTTTTCCGGGCTGTATGGCTACTTTATCAAAAAGGATCTCAAACCCCAGATTGGTCAGTGTTCTGGCCACCAAATCATATTCCCCTTCCGAAACTCCTCCTGTAATAATCAGAATATCATTTTTTTCAACACCCTGCCGGATCATTTCATGTGTTTTTTCCGGGTCATCAGGGACAATGCCTCCGTAATTCCCGTCAATGGATAATTGATTAAGCTGGGCTAAAGTTTGTGGTCCGTTGCTGTTGGGGATTTCAAATTGATTGGCTTGCTGGCCGGGCTCTACGAGCTCGGAACCTGTATTCAGAACACCTACTGCAGGTTTCTGGTTGACGATTATGCTTTCATATCCGGCCGTAGCCAGGATACCAATGTCCTTCGGACGAATAAATGTTTTTGGCAGGAGCAATTCTTTTCCGGCTTCGGCATCTTCACCTTCTGCAATAATATTACTCTTGGATGGTGTTTTGCGGATTTGAATTTTTCCGTCTTTTTCATCCACATCTTCCTGCATTACAACAATATCTGCATTTTTCGGAATAGCTGCTCCGGTCATTATTCTATAGCATTCTCCCGTGCGGATTTGAAAATCATGGGCCTGTCCCGCTGTAATCATTCCTGCTATGGCAAGTTCTTTTTTAATGTCAGTTTGTAAAATAGCAAAACCATCTACTGCGGCTTTTGAAAATGGCGGCAGGATCTGTTTTGTAATGACTGGTTCCTGCAGAACATAACCGGGGGATTGTTGTATGGGAATCCTCAATGTGCCGGGCGAAGATTTTTGGGCGGCTTTCAAACTTAGAGTAAAGGCATCTTCAAATGAAATCATAACAGTATTATTGCTTGTCAGGCAAAGATAAACAATAAGCTACAGAAAACCGATTCTAAATTGAGAACTCGTTTAGGTTGGGCATGTTCATATCAGTCTCATACTTATTTTAATAAATTTTAACAGGTTGTGTAATAATTTGAATGTCAAAAACACGGGCTTGTTTTGCAGATGTTAATATTAGAGAGAGATTTGATTTGAAATAATTTCATAAATACTGTGGAGTTAAAATTAATGGGTAAAATGCGAAAAGCCTATTTTTTTAAATTAATATGGGAAAGTTCTTTTAATTTTTTAAATTTGTACATTCTAGTAAAAAAAGTAAAACCAAATAAAAACAATACGCTTATGAATAATGCATTATTTCAGTTTGAGCGCCCGGTAAATGAACCGGTAAATTCTTATGCTCCCGGTACCAGGGAGAGAGAAGAGCTCAAAAAAGAACTTAAACGCCAAAGCTCCGAGAAAATTGAAATTCCTTTGATCATTGGAGGTAAAGAAATAAAAACCGGCGATATGGGCAAAGTTGTTATGCCTCATGACCATCAGCATGTGTTGGCAGAATATCACAAGGCCGGTGATAAAGAAGTACAAATGGCTATTGACGCCGCCATGGAAGCCAAACAAAAATGGGCTGAAATGCCATGGGTAGAAAGAGCTTCTATAATGATGCGTGTGGCGGAACTGATGACGACCAAATATCGCTACCTGATGAACGCTTCTACTATGTTAGGACAAAGTAAGACACCGCACCAGGCAGAAATCGAAGGTGTGTGTGAAGCTGCTGACTTCCTGCGTTTCAATTCTTATTTTGCCGGTAATATTTATCAGGATCAACCGCTTTCAATTAAAGGGTTAGTTAATAGAACAGAATATCGTCCTTTGGAAGGATTTGTTTTTGCTATTACACCATTTAACTTTACAGCTATTGCGTCGAATCTTCCGATGGCACCGGCATTGATGGGTAATACTTCTGTATGGAAACCGGCTACAACCGCATTGTTGTCGAACTATTACCTGATGAAGATTTATCAGGAGGCCGGGTTGCCTGATGGCGTTGTAAACTTTTTACCGGGTCGTGGTTCCGTGATCGGTAAAAATATTCTGGATAATGAATATCTCGCCGGACTTCACTTTACAGGTTCCAAACCTACGTTTGATCACCTCTGGAAATCTATAGGTGAAAATATTTCCAAGTATCATTATTATCCGCGTATTGTAGGCGAAACCGGAGGTAAAGACTTTGTTATGGTTGATAATTCTGCGCATCCTCAGGAAGTTACAACTGCTTTAGTGCGCGGTGCTTATGAGTATCAGGGGCAAAAATGTTCTGCTGCTTCACGTACCTATATCCCGAAAAGCATGTGGGATGATGTGAAGTCCAGACTGGAAAAAACCATTGCTGAACTGAAAATGGGTGATGTACAGGACTTCGAAAACTTTATGGGTGCTGTTATTGATGAAGCATCTTTTGATAATCTTGCTTCTTTCATCGACAAGGCTAAAGAAGACTCCGATGCAGATGTTATTATCGGTGGAGGTCATGATAAATCCAAAGGTTTCTTCATTGAACCTACAGTTATCTTAGCCAAAGATCCGAAATATATTACTATGGAGGAAGAGCTTTTTGGTCCGGTGCTGACCGTTTATGTTTATGATGACGAAAAATATGAAGAGACGCTGGAGCTGCTCAACGAGACGTCTATCTTTGGATTGACCGGTGCTGTCTTTGCAAATGATCGTGAAGCTGCATTGTTGGCTGAGAATAAGTTGAGAAATGCTGCCGGAAACTTCTATATCAACGATAAACCAACAGGAGCTGTTGTTGGTCAGCAGCCATTTGGCGGAGCACGTGCTTCCGGTACCAATGATAAAGCGGGTAGTTTCCTTAATTTAACACGTTGGGTTTCTCAACGAGCCATTAAAGAAACTTTTAATCCACCAAGAGATTATAAATATCCTTATATGGATAAAGAATAAAAGGAACATTATGCAGGTCGGGCCTCTTGGCCTGACCTGTTTTTTTATAACCACAAAAATTTAACTCTATGACAACAAAAATACATACCGATTATCCTGTGAAGGATATGCTCAAGAAATTAGGCATTGAAGACCTTCAAACCGGTGCCTGTACAGGCACAAAATGGCTGAATACGAACGGCAAAACCGTAGATTCCCTTTCTCCGGCTGATGGTCAAACGATTGCATCAGTGCAATTAGCCACGAAAGAGGATTACGATACTGTGTTGGAAACAGCCCAAAAGGCTTTTCTGGAATGGCGAAAAGTCCCTGCACCGCAACGGGGTGACCTGGTGCGCCAGATGGGGGATGCGCTCAGAGCAAATAAAGAAGAATTAGGAGCTCTGGTATCTTATGAAATGGGTAAAATCCATCAGGAAGGAATGGGTGAAGTACAGGAAATGATTGATATTGCCGACTTTGCCCTTGGCCAGTCTCGTATGCTCTATGGGATGAATACCAAATCAGAACGCCCGAATCATAAACTTAGTGAACAATATCATCCTTTAGGGATTGTAGGAGTAATTACTGCATTTAACTTTCCGGTAGCCGTTTGGGCCTGGAATACCATGAATGCTCTTATCGCCGGAGATGTTGTGGTCTGGAAACCTTCTTCCAAGGTTTACATGTGTGCACAGGCCGTGCATAAGATTATGGCAGATGTACTTAAGAAAAATGATATCCCCGAAGGTGTTATTAATTTGGTTGAGGGTAGCTCGTCACAGATTGGAGACACATTGCTGGAGGATAAGCGTATTCCTTTAGTATCTGCTACAGGATCTACGCCTTTAGGACGTCGCGTAGCTAAAATTGTGGGCGAGCGTCTTGGAAAAACAATCCTGGAGCTGGGCGGTAACAATGCGATTATTGTTACGCCAAGTGCCGACCTTAATAACGCGCTGAATGCTACTTTGTTTGGAGCTGTTGGTACTACAGGTCAGCGGTGTACAACAACCCGCCGGATGATTATCCATGACTCAATTTATGAAGAGTTTAAAAATAAACTGGTGAATGCTTACAAACAATTGCCTGAGCGCATTGGACATCCTCTCAATCCGGATACAATTGTCGGTCCGATGATCGATAAATATGGCGTTGAGAATTTTGTTAATGCTCAGAAAAAAGTAGAAGAAGAAGGCGGCAAAGTTATTTTTGGAGGTAATGTTGTAGAGGATGAACATGGAACAGGAAACTATGTTGTTCCGGCATTGGCTGAAGTTGAAAATCATTATCAGATCGTTCAGGATGAGACTTTTGCTCCTTTGCTTTATCTGATTAAATATTCGGATTTTGAAGAAGCGCTTAGGCTGCATAATGATGTGCCACAAGGCTTGTCCTCATCTATTTTCTCCAATGACATTCGTGAAACAGAAATGTTTCTCTCTGCTGTTGGCTCTGATTGTGGAATTGCCAATGTGAATATTGGTACTTCAGGAGCTGAAATCGGAGGTGCTTTTGGTGGTGAAAAAGATACCGGTGGCGGACGTGAATCCGGTTCCGATTCATGGAAAATATATATGCGGAGACAGACCAATACGATAAATTATGGCCGCGATATGCCTTTAGCCCAGGGAATCAAATTCGATCTGGACTAGTTCCCGGAAAATTTTTGAACTATATATAAAAACGCCCGGCTAAGTTAAAATACTTAAGCCAGGCGTTTTTTTATTTTGATAATCCAGTAAGTGTTCTACTACTTTTGCTGATTACATCATTTCATTCATTGCTTCGTAAGCTTTGTTGCCATAAACAGTAGCAGGACCACCACTCATAAGAATAGCGACACCGATCGTTTCTACGATTTCATCTTTGCTGGCTCCGGCGTCTATAGCTGCTTTTACGTGGCAAGCGATACAGCCTTCGCAACGGATTGAAATAGCTATAGATAATGCCATCAATTCTTTATGTTTTGCTGTAATGGCACTGTCAACACCTGTTGCTTTGTGCATTGTGGTGAATCCTTCGGCAATTTTAGGGCTTTCTTTTGATAAGGTGCCTAAAAAATCAAATACCTTTTGTGCTTCTTCTGAATATTTACTCATAATTATTTCTGTTTTAATGGTTATTGAATAATTGGTGTTTATTTTGAAAACAATGGCTTTTTAATCGTCATTGTTAATTGTATAACAATAATTGAGAAATTTTGTTTACTTTCTTTATTCGGTAAATGATTATTTTTTTATTGATGTGAACATCTTATCAAAAGATGCTTATTATACAAGGATTAACAAATATGGCAATGGTTGTTATTGTTTAATAAATTTCTGTGTTGTTTCAGTGTTACCCGATGATAATCTTAAGATATAGACTCCTTTTGGAAGTGACTGGATATTGATGTCAAACGCAGCAGAAGAGTTAATATGCTTAGTTAAGATCAGTCTGCCAAAAACATCATAAATAAAGCATTGGTAATTATCGGCCTGGTTTGTGTGGATATTCAGTTTGTTTATTGCCGGATTGGGATAGATGTCAATATTTACAGAATGGTTTACTATTGGTTTTCGTGCTGATGCAATGATTGGTCCACCGCAGGGACTTTCGTTATTGAAAAATGCATTGCGGACGCTGTCAATATTTTCCTGCATTTTTTCGATAGAAGCCAAATGGCCTATGGAATCCGCTGCTGCAGTGTCCCGGCCGTAAACAAAAGCATAGTCGAGTTCATGGGTTTCTCCGGCTTCGAAAGTAAAAGGTCCGCTCTTGGCAACTCCCCGCCGGTCGTAAGGCTCGTTCCCTGCTGTTATTTCTGTCCAGTACTCAGGGCCATTCGGCTGTACTCCTCCGGTTCCCCAGTTACAGGTATCAGTATCTCCGGGGAACATGAACTTGCATTCCGGACCATAAGCATTTGTGCTGTTATGGGCATTGCCTCCGTAGAGCATAGATGTGCTGTCTTTCCATTTTCCCTGTAAATACAGGTAATATTCATGGGCCTGCTCAGGATCTGTCATTGCATAAGACTGGCCAACCCCAACATTACTAAAATACGTAAATCCGGTCATTCCAAGCCGCTCATCATCGACAATGTTATTACCGAAGTTCATTCCATTGATGCTCTCGTCACATTGTCCTGCAGGATTATCTGTGCCGTCGGCATCTTTAAAAGGACCGCCGAGAATTGTCATGCTCTGGGCCGGAGGATGATTACCGTAATGACTTGGATTTGCGGAATCTCCGTCGAAAGGTTTTCCGTTATAAGCATACATGCTGCCTCGTTGAACATCACATCCTATATAGTCGCCATAAGCATCACCTATATCAAAATCGGTAAATAATCCTAAATAAGTGTTATAGTAATCTCTGTTGGAACGGTTGATGATTTTGTAATGCATAAAAGTAGTGTGATGAAAAGCATCGCTCTTGGAGCAGTCAAAGGCATAAGCCATCCCATGGACTTCTATGCCTAAAGGTGTGCCACCGGTTTCTGTGTTAGGCGTTCCGGCATCATTAAATATAAAGAAAATAGCCTGGTCGCCTCTAATGGAAGGATAGTCGCCATTTTGCGGGTCATATTTTCCGTTTCCATTTACATCCTTAAAAGGGGCAAGATTGTAACTTTGGTTTTTAGTAGTATCCCCATGAGCCGGCCAGTTAAGTATATTAGTGGGGATTGTGTATCCGGGCATACTGGAAGGATCATTTGCCCATGCAATATGTTGATCGATTTGCGAACGACTGATGCGCCATACGGAATTATAGTCGTTAATAGTCTGTGGATCGGTACTTAAATTCCCATCTGTCGATAAAGGCCCAAATGTATGGTCTTCTCCATTCGATTTATATCTTTGGCCGGATAAATATAATTGCCCGTTTGAATCATGGCCTCCTATCCATAAGGTATTGCTGAAAATAGTGTGTTTATTACTCCCTTTAGGAATTTCATATTCAGGGATACCCTGAAAATCCCAAAAATGATTGCCATCGGCTGAAATTCTTGCCTTTACATTGTTGGTATTCAGGTAATCATAGGCTGCCGGGGTTTGGGCATTAGCATCATGTAAATCTGAAAAATGCAATAGCACGCTTGCTGCGATTAAAAGTAATTGTTTTTTCATAATTCATTCATTTTAGGTTTTTTATCCTGATTTGTTATGCATCCTGGTTTGATTATGATTAGTGGTATTGATAATCAATGATTATTGTAAAGGTGGTAAAGCGATTCTAAACAAAGATAGATGCAAAAACAGCAAATTCAAAATTGAGTTGTTTTTGAAAAAGATTATGAGTGAATTGGTGTAAGTTTCACGTAATGAAATGGATATAGATGGTGGGTGAGGTTGGATTCTTTTCTTTGTATCCGTTATGTGTAGGTTTTAATCAGTAAACGGTTGCAGAGAAACAGGAAAAAATTGTTGAGAACGAAAAACTTGCTATTCGGGTTTTTAACTTCCTCTTTAGATTCTACAAATTTTGATTTAATAGAGTAAAATACGAATGGTAAGGGACTATATTCTGATTATTTTCCAGTTTGTATTGATTTTATAATTTAGAAAAGAGATAAATAACTGCGAATTTCCGCTGCATATAGGTATTTGATAATGTGTTATGAAAACAATAAAAAATCAGGTATTGACAAATAATGTTAAGCTTTTGTATCTTGTTAAATATAAGTTAAGGAATAAAAAGTGAATTGTTAAAAATAGTACTGTTAAAAATGAAATAAATAATACCAATGGATTTCTAATTTTTAGATTATCCGGCAAAACTTTTTTCGAAACTTAATGAAATCAAATAATAAACAACTCAAATAATAAACTTATGAAGACCTTTTACATGATATTCGCTCTGCTCTTTGCCGGCTTTATCTCTATAACAGGAAAGGCTCAAAACACATTGAGCAGTGATGCTAATACTGGAACAAATACAGTAACCGGAACAACTTATCAGGATGCGATGTCCTCAGATATTGCATTAACTGTTACTAAAGATGATGCAATCTTGGTTTATGCAACATTTAGCAGCCATATTGTTTTCCAGTCGAATACTTTCAGAGAAGCTATATATCAAATTACAGAAGACGGTGTTGCAACCACCGCAACTTCCGGTGTAATTGAAAGAGCATACCAGTCCAATAACGCAAATGATTATGGAATCGGCTCTTTATCACATATATTTACTGCTGCTTCCGATGGCACTACTGCGATAAACCTCAGCCATAAAACCGGTACGTCCGGCAAGGATGTTACATCAGATGCAAATTTGGTAGCTATAAATATAGGAAATCAGCCTTATGATAATATAAATCAAACAACGAGTACTTCTACATCTTCCAGTAGTTTTGTGGAAGTAGCCACAACAAATATTATTTCCCCTACTGATGCCGGTGGTTTTTTAATAATAGGTGCTTTGGAAGTATCAGGAGATGCCGGTGTGAGTGCCGAATGGAAAATCCAATATACTAATGATGGAGGGTCAAGCTGGAATGATATTGGCAACAGTAAATCAAGGTCGATATCTGCTTCGCAGGATATTGGAATTGTAAACCTGATGGCTTCCCTACCGGATAATACTTCAGCTGGTAGTTATCAATTTCGCGTAGTCCACAAGGCAGATGGAACGAACACAATAAACACCGACAAATGCTACCTGACGGTAGTTAGCCTCGCCGATGCAAATAGTTCAGGGTATTATTATCCTATTGCTACTACTAATAGCTCTTCAGGAGCAACTACGACAAATACGACTACTTTTCAAGAAGTTCTTTCGGGTTCTATATTCCCTACAACAAGCACATCAATGGATGTATTAATGGCATCATATTATAATATGTCAGGAAGTGATCAGATCAATGAACCCCAGTTTGATTTAGAGATGGTTAATGAATCCGGAGGATCAAATCCCACTCAGGTACACCTGGCACAAACCCGTTTTATCAGCGATGATTCTGATGTAGGAAGTGGTGCTTCCGTGGGCTTAGCCAAAGCTTTGTCAGGAAGTGATGATTATAGTATTAAGCTAAAACATAAATCAGATGATAGTGATGGATCAGGAACAAATGAGTTAACTACATACAATGTAGGTTTGAAAGCCTTGGGGTTAACTTCTACTAATGCTGCGGCAGGAACATTTCCTGTAGAGTTATTGTCATTAACCGCTACAAAAGCGGATAACGTTATTACCGTATCCTGGGCCACAGCTTCAGAAACGAACAATGACTTTTTTGAAGTACAGGTTTCGGAAGACGGCTATGCATACAGTGTTGCAGGAGTTGTTTCCGGTGCCGGAAATAGCAATGAACGCAGGGATTATGAATTTGACTATAGCGAATCGAACGCGATAGAATACATTCGCCTGAGGCAGGTGGATTATAACGGAGCTGATGAACTCTACGGACCGGTGTATGTGGAACAGAACAATGACAAAGGCCACAACCCGGAAGTTTATCCTAATCCTGTAGAATCGGATTTTTACGTGTCATTTCCTGAACCTCTGGAGACCGAAACCCGTATTCGTTTGTTCAACACCATGGGGCAATGTGTAAAAGAGTTTACATTATTCCCGGGTAACCAGAACACACAAATCAATATCAGCAATGATATGCCGTCAGGAATGTATTTTCTGAAAATTGACGGAGGTATCAACAGTATGCAGAAATTATATATCCGGTAAACGGGTTTTGTACTAACGAATGAATTCTTAGGCGTTTGATTTCAAAATCAATTGAATTTTCAATTCGATTTCGTTTTGTATTTGTAGTATCTTGCTTTCAATGGCACTGCCCAGCATCTTTGCCATATTTGCGGTGTCCATCATGCCAATATAGGTTTTACCGTTGCTTTTTTCATATAACGAAACTCTGCAGGGCATAAGGACTGATAAAAAACGCATATCATCATCTTTAAGCATCTCTCCGGAATAAGCCGGGTTGCAAAACTCCATGATTTTTACAGGCAAAACTTCCTGTCCGTTTTTTTGCAGTGACTGTTGCAGGTCATGAACTTTTGAAATTTTCCAGCCTCCTGTATTCAATACTTTTTCCAGATAGGCTTCCGTGTTGGTAAAATCTAATTTGCTTTCATACTCCAATGAAAAACCTTGTATGGAAGCGGAATTCTTTTTAGCTGTATTTTTTTGCTTGTGGTTTTGTCTCTCATTTGTCGTATTTATCATCTGCTTTTCGTTATGTTTTGTTAAAGTATCCATAATAGCTTTTTTTTAATGGGTTATTTTTTGCATTTAACAAGATCTTTTATTTGCTCTCTTGTTAACTATGACAATAAAGAATGGAAAAACTTGCGGCATGTAAAAAACCGGAGATGTTAAATGAAAGAGTTTAAAGATTATTTATTAAGTTTTTCCAAAGGTTTCTGACACTGATTTCCAATATCTCTTATAGAATAGCTATTTTTGCCAAAAAAGAAAGCACATGATTTCAAAGTTTATTTTAAAACTTTTGGGATGGACCATCATCAGCGAATTCACTGATGATATAAGGCGGTCGGTAATGGTTGTAGCTCCTCATACAAGCAACTGGGATTTTATCATCGGCCGTTTGGTTTTTAATGCTATTGGGTTAAATGTAAAATTTCTGATTAAAAAAGAAGCTTTTGTGTTTCCTTTGGGGTACTTTTTGCGCAAATGGGGCGGTATTCCTGTAGACCGGCATAAGAAAACCAACATTGTTGATCAGGTGGCCGGAAATTTTGAAGGGAAAAACGAACTGGTTATCATTATTACCCCGGAAGGTACGCGAAGCAGAGTAAGAAAATGGAAAAAAGGGTTCTATAATATTGCTCAAAAAGCAGATGTGCCTATAGTGCTGGGATTTTTGGATTATAAACGTAAAGAAGCCGGACTGGGACCGGTTATCAGAACCGATAAAACATATGAAGATGTAGCTTCAAAGATTGAAGCATTTTATAGTGACAAGACCGGTAAACATCCTGAAAAGTTTAACTTGTCTGCCATTAGGGGAGCCAGTAAAGGAAACCGGGAAAAGTAATTATTTGTTGCTGCAAGGTATTATTTCCCCGATTTTTAGGTTGTGATAAACAGAAGTTTAATAAAATGACGGCAATAATGTTAAATTTTCTAAAATGAAAATTATAACCTCCGCATATTTTTATACTTTTGCACGTAAATGAAAAACGCATAATAAATCAATACCAAAAACTAAATTATGAAAAAATTAAGTTATCTGGTTGCTTTATTTGTTGTAATAGGAGCATTCACTTCCTGTACACAGCAAGATAGCAATCATAGTGTTCAGGGAAATTGGAATGTAGATTCCATCAATGCTGACAATGTAACGGAATATGCTCAGTTTATGAGTAAAATGGATCAGCAAAAATTCGCTGAACGCGAAAAACAGATGCGAGCAATTCTTGACACAATTCAAGAAGGAGAGCAAAAGAAGCAAGTAGAAACTGCTCTTGAAAATATGCAGTCACAAAAAGATCAGATCACTGCTGAAAATTATGAGCAACGTATTGTAGAGCAGAACAAGCAATCACAGAATAAATTTACGATGTCATTTAAACCTGACAGCAGTTTTTTAATTGTTAGTGATAAAAAGGATACTGTTCAGCAAGGAACCTGGGAAAAATCAGATAATGCAGTTATTACCCACATGAACAAAGGGCAGTATAGCGATACGCTGGAAATAAAGAGTACTGATGATAATAAGATGAAGTTATTGCAACAGCAAGAAATGAGTGATGAATTTACATTAGATGTGTATTTTTATCTGACGAAAAAAACAGCTGAAAACTCTTAAAGATACCGAAGGCCACTTTTCTAAGTGGCCTTTTTAATTTTCTTTTCCAATAGTTTTTAAAAGCGGGAAAGAAAATCAAAAAAACTTTAAAAATATTTTGCTCGTTCGAAAAAAATAGTTGTATATTTGCATTCGCTTAACAAAAGCAATTGTTCTTAATTTTACCGAAAGCTTAGCTCAGTTGGTTCAGAGCATCCCGATTACCATCGGGAGGGTCGCTGAGGCAAAGAGTTAAAAGTAAAATAAAGAAGTTTAGCCGATAGTTATCGGGAATTTAAAAGTACTTAAAATATATGGGAGCTTAGCTC
>JAIPBW010000008.1 GCA_021738505.1 Bacteroidales bacterium
AGAATGGTTGGAGATGTTCTTTTTTGCATATCTGTAAATTTTTATTGTTAAATACTTCAGATATACGAGCTTCCTTTAAAAAAAGATATTTATCTTTGGGATAACAAACTATCCCGCGAAAGCGGGATTTAGTTCAACAGCACCTATGCCCAATAGCCTATGAAAAAGCAATATGACACAGCATACCTCTAACAATCCAAAAAATAAGAATGCTAAACCATGGGGTTAATACATCTATATTCTTCCAAGGGGTAAAATATACAATGCTGTTTCCTTTTCCGGCATGTTTAGCAATTCTTCCAGATTATCATCGTTGAATGCACCTATAGTAACGGTTCCCAGGCCCAGGGACTCCGCCTGCAGAAATACATTCTGCGCCGCATGACCGGCTTCCATGTGTACATACCGTATGCCCCTTTCGCCATATTTTTGAGTTGTCCGTTCATAAACGGCAGAAAATATAATCTGAGCAGCTGCTTGCCTGATGCTGGATTGCCCGAGAGCTGCTTCCGCTACTTTGCGGTTAAATCTTCCGCTTTTCAATCGTTTAAGATTATGATCCCTCATATTGTATTTGTAAACACCCTGATCCAGTTCTTTTACCTGATCAATAACCACATAAACTTCCAACGGATATAAGGCACCTGCCGAAGGAGCTGTTCTGAATCCCCTGGACGGTTTAGTAATCCCCTGCGCAGCCCATAGCAATTGAGAAATTTCCTGAACTGTCAGCGGTGAGTTCGTATATTCCCTGACAGACCTTCTTTTTTGCAAAGCCTCTTCCACAGAAACATTACTCTCATAATTGGGTTCGGGTAAATCGATGATTTCATTGTTCTTTTCTTGGGAGGGAAAAGCACTTCCCTTATCAACTATTGGTTTATATAAAACAAAACCGCTGATTAGGCCGGCACCAATGATTGATGTGAACATAATGATTAGATTTTTTCGTTTCATATGTTTATTTTTTCAAGATATTGTCATTATTATGTTTTCTTGCTTTTATCTCTTACTGTCATTTGCTTCGCGTCATTTATCCGTCTTCGACGGATGTCATTTGTAGTCATTTGCGCTTCGCGCGTCATTTTGCTTTACTATATTCTAAGTCATTTGCTTCAGGGCTTTCTGAGACGGTTATATTTGACAGCAGCCGGACACAGAAGTATAGAAAATGACCATTAATGACTACCAATGACCATCAATGACAACTAATGACAATAAATGTCATTGTTTTCTTTGCATTATCCAACTCGTCCGGTCCATTTAATCATTTTCTTGTGTGTCCAAAGCAAACATGCTCGTTTCATAGTATCAGTTTTGTGTTTTATGAAAATATTTTGGTTTCAATAATAAAGACAAATAAACTGTTGAATTTGTTTGATTTTTACAAGAATATCTTAAATTTTCGATAAAGGGGATAAAGGTATTTTTGTTATTTATATGTTTAAAATTTTGTTCCATGTTCCGTGCTGTGCTTGCCTCGCTTGTCCCATTGATTTTACTCCAATCAACCGGGATGAAACGCGACGGCAGGAGCTGTTTTACCGGGGTTCGCTTTTCTCTAAGTCTCTTCGTTCTCTTCGTCTCTTCGTTCGCTCAGTATCAACGCATCTTTTCCCTTCGCGCACCCCTGACCCCTAAAGGGGAAGCCCACCGCACACTGAATCAGCTTTCCGGCAGTTCGCCAACTCACTACTCACTACTCATTCTCTTCGTCTCTTCGTTCGCTTAAGTCGCTTAAGTCGCTTAAGTCACTTAAGTCGCTCAGTTCGCATCATCGTCTCCTGGCCGCTTCGCATTTAATCATTCTCCTGTGTGCCGAAGACCTCGACATTTGTGTTTCATATGTTTAAAACTTTGTTCAGTGTTCGTTGTTTGTCCGCTAGTTTCTCTAATTACACACCAATTAACGCGGATTTAGTATATTCTTATTCGCAAATGTAATTCATAATTCATAATTCATAATTCATAATTCAAGATACGCATCATCGCATCATCGCATCACCGCCAACTCGCCCAGCCCTTTAATCATCCTCCTGTGTGCCGAACGCCGCGCCATGGAGGTTTCATATGAGGATATTTTAGAGGATTGGCAAATTGTCTCTTTATGGATTAACTTTTTCAAGTTGAAATCCTTTTTTATAGCGGTAGATATGATAACCGTTATTTGATAATTGTTTCGCCTTCTTTTGATCAATGTCTTTTCTATAAGCAATATAATTCGTATAAAACATTGTTTCTATGGGTCGCGGGCTATTTAACAAAATAGTTTTGTCGTGTTTGAAATTTAGTGATTTGACATGTTCTACCCATTCCGGCTTTGATTTTTTTTTGAAAAGGTTTTATCCGTTCTAAAGAGTACCGTACAGGTAATCCAGGTAGCAAAATCAACAAGATCACAATTATCCATTTGGGCTTTAATTTATTACGATATACATACAGGTAATTCCAGAATATAGCCGTGATGATAAAAATGGCCGGAGCTGAAATGATAATATAATTTTGCATTTTTGTATGGGCTAAAGAAAAAACAATCAGAGGGATTAGAAGCCACAGTAATAAGGCCAGGCGTTTTAAATGGATTTTACCCCGGAAAGTAACCCACATAAACCACAGGAGAGGCAGATAAATAATCTCTCCGAAAATAATTCTGATTTTGTCCACATAGTAGAGGATTTCCCCTGAATGATCTTCTACTGTACCGGTTAAATGCAAAAGGTTATATCCGCTTTCCCATGCTGCCTCTGCAGGGAACGCCTGATGAATATAGATTTGCCATGGCAGAAAAATCAGTGTAGCGATAAATAGTAATTTAATAAGATGCAGGCTTAGTTGCTTGATAGTAAATCGATTATTATAAGCCAGTATGATCCATATGGGTATAACAACAAGAGCCGCCATCCATTTGGAGAGAATAGCAGCGCCTATACTTAATCCGCATAAAATATTGTAAAGTTCTTTTTTGCTTTTTGAAAATCGAATAGCAAAATATACGGCAAGCGTTATAAAAAACAGAAAGAAAACATCAATATGGTCAGTAGTTACTCTTCCTGCTGTTAATTCAATGATAAGTCCGTGAATAGCAAATAAGAATGCGGCAATGTATCCTGTTCTCCGGTTAAATAGCATATAACCTATTAAAAATGTTAACCAGATAGCGATAGTGGAAAGTAATATTGAAGGGAAACGCAATGCGAATTCATTTATTCCGAAAAGGCCCATACTTCCGGCTATTGCCCATAACGGGAGAGGTTGTTTATGAAGCCAGATATGATTACGTGTCCAGTCTTTATAATCATAATCCAAAATGGGATCGCTGTAAAGAGTTGGCTTTAGCGGTTGTTCTGTCATGTTCTTTGCCACCAGTGCATGATAACGTTCGTCCCATTCATGGAGGTAGGGGTCTGAAGCAGTATAAATCCGTAGAATTAGACCTCCTAAAACCAAAAAGAGCAGGGCAATATTGGTTTTTTTTATGCGGAAATACCGGAATGAGAGTGCAAATGTCACTATTGCCAAAATCAGTGTTGCTATACCGATGATATTCATAGCGATGTGTTATTGTTTGATGATTTTTTTCCGTACTTTGATTTCCGGTATCTCCAGAAAATATAATCCCGGCTCCAGATATTTCAAATTGAGGGATTGGCTTAAAGTTACTTTTTTCCGGTAAACCAGTTGCCCCCGGATATCATAAATATAAACCTCCTGTTTTTGATCTTGTTGCAGGGGAGATTTGTCTTGTTGGATGGTTAATTGATCGTGAAATGGATTGGGATAGACGCTTACGTTCCCCGTTGTTTTTGATAAATGAATATCTGTGTAATGATCCTGATATGTCACATTTTTGTTTGCGCTATCGGAGTGAACTACAAAGATATTGCTAAAGTCAGGTCCCCAGCTGTATGTTGTGCCGCAAATGATTACTCTGTTGCTGTCATCTGTTATAATGCTGTTTCCTGTTTCATCTTCTAATTCTCCTATGGTATAAGAGTCTTTCCAATACCCGTTTTGGTCGTGGATGGAAATCAGCACATCTTTTTTACCGCCTCCAAACGAATTTGTAAACCCGGTAAAATAAAACTTATCATGACGTGTGATGGCCATGTCGGTAAAGACATCGTCGTTTAATCCGCCTCCTAAAAAAGACCTTTGATTGGGCGAAAAAGGGTTGAGCATAATATGCCAGTTTTGTTTGGCTTTCTGATCCGTTATTTGATATCCACCGGCTACAATAAAGGGATGTTTCCAACGGGCAAAAAACAATTCATTTTCAACCGTATCTGTCAATACAGAATCTGTAATAACATTTAAATTTGTATCTAAGAGTAAGAAACAGCCATTTTTTTGGCTGTCTGCGGGGTTAACCTGATATCCGGCAGCAAGGATAACAGAGTCTCCGATCATGTCTATGCTGTGTATTTTCTTTGCTGAGGAGGATACAAGCTGTTGCATCGAAACAATTGTTCCGGAAGCGTTAATTTGTATTATGGCCGGCTGATAATAGCCAACAGAGTCTATTAAAGTCTGTCCGCCTAAAATTATCTTGTCTTTTTTTAGGTGCACCGAGGATATTTGTTGCCAGCCTTCGCCTCCAAAGCTTTTTTCCCAATAAGTATTTCCACTGCTGTCTGCCAGTCTCACAAAATATTCATATTCATCATTAGCAGAGGCGTGGCGGCTTCCGACTAAAACGATACTGTCGGGGCTGAATAATTTAACCTGCTGAATAGTTGTAATGGAGGTTTTGAAAAAGCTAAAATCCCAGAGTGTCTCGCCTTGCTTGTTGATCTTTGCCAGATATGTCTGAGATTGCCCTGATTGCCCGGAACTATTTCCGGCCACCAGATAACCATTGGTATGGCTGAGAATGTCAATCCCTTCGTTATACCCATGAAAGCCATAGCTGTTGATGAAGTTTTGCTGTGCAACCATTGTCAGGCTGAACGTCATTAAAAGCGATATGAGCAAAAAGCGTGGCATACTTTATTGGTTTACCGTTTGATAGATAGGAATGAGTTTTGCTACCAATTCTTCAAGGTTCTCGAGTTTCAGCATATTCGCTCCATCGGATTTTGCAATGGCAGGATTCGGATGCGTTTCTAAAAATATTCCGTCTGCACCGGCAGCTATTCCGGCTTTTGCCATTGTAGTTATCATATCGGGTTGACCGCCGGTAACTCCTTTCGTCTGATTGGGTTGTTGCAGCGAATGCGTTACATCCAGAATAACGGGCACGTTATTGCGCTTCATGACGGGAATGTTGCGGAAATCCACAATCAGATCCTGATAGCCAAATGTTGTTCCTCTTTCCGTCAGCATAATATTGTTGTTTCCGGCATTTCTGACTTTCTGCACCGCATGGTGCATGCTCTCTCCGGATAAAAATTGCCCTTTTTTAATGTTTATTATCTTTTCTGTTTTAGCGGCAGCTACCAATAAATCTGTCTGCCGACATAAAAAGGCCGGGATTTGCAGGATATCGACATATTTTGCCGCGATATAAGCTTCGGTTTCGCTGTGGATATCTGTGATAACCGGGATCTGAAACGTGTTCCTGATTTTTTTGAGCAACTTCAGGCCTTTTTCATTTCCAATCCCTGTAAATGAGTCTATCCGGGAACGATTGGCTTTTTTGTAAGAAGCTTTGAAGACAAGCGGAATTTTGTGTTTATCGGATATTTCAACCAGCTTTTCGGCTGTTTTCATAGGGATTGTCTCATTTTCAATAACGCAGGGGCCGGCGATCAGCAAAAAATTTCCGGAGTCAATATGATGAAGATAAGGTATGTTATATTGCATAAGGCTCTTTTAATTTAGGATTGTTTTTAAATTATCGATAGCTGCTATTGTTAATATTTGCAAATTGTCAGGTACACATCCATGGCTGCGGGATGATTATTAAACCACATTCCGGCCAGATTGTTGCTGCCAATTGCCAGATGCCATCCGTTTTCAAATTTACTTTTTATATGCAAGCCGGCATTCAGACTGCTATAGCCTCCGTGGGACATGCTGGCCATAATTTCCCATGTTTGGTTGAGTGTCCAGCCCGGTATAATTTTGAGCTCCGGACGGGCAAAGCTGTAAAGGTGATATTTACCTAAAATGTTTAGGAAGAACTTGCGGTTTTCAAATTGTTGTTTCAGACCAAACCGCAGTGCGGAAGGTAGCATATACCGCTTGTTTCCGGCTTTTTTAAGGTTTGTCCATTGTTGCACACTGTCCTGGTTGATATTAAAAATCACTTCGTCCTGCTCAAAGATATTGTAATTTACACCGCTGTAATTCCATGTGCTGTCCGTTTGGTCACTGATATCGTTATTTTGAAAATTGATCAGACCAAAATCATCAAGCATGATATAAAACTGATGATCTTTTGATTTGTAGCCGTAGTAAATGGCAGCGGAAATGCCGGTGCCGCTCCAAAGATCGCGTTTTCCGGTGCTATCGCTCCAGGTTGCAATGGCCTCTCCGCCGGCTTCAATTCCGGACAGGTCTTCCTGCGTGTAAATATACCCGTCGTTGAGCTCAAAGTCAAACATATATGAACCGCTTACAGGGCCTAATTCTATTCCGGCAATATGTTTTTTCCCTTTGTAATGGAGTCCCAGTTGCATTGTTTGCAAAGCCATGTCCCGGTAATGAAAGTCAAGCGGTACTTTTTGGCCAATACTGGTGCTGTTCCCAAAAAAAGCCAGCTGGAATGTTGTTTTTGAAAAAGACATTTCCCCGAACTGTTGATTTGTAATCCGCGTAGAAAATATAAAAGAGCTGTCTTTTAGTGGATGAGTGAATTGAAGGGTTGTCTTGTTTTCTAATTTGGCAAGGTTGTCAAGCGTTTGCAGATTGTTAAGCGCAGCTGTTTTTATCTGATGGGTCAAATGATTGCTTTGCCACACTTCTTTAACAAAATTTGCAGGGAGGGTGTTGGTTTGAAAATTGATATTCTGCCCAATCCGAATCCCGGGTTTATCCTGCAGTGTAAATGGCGACCATTCCTGGGCATAACCGGAAACTGCATTTCCCATTAGTAGAGCCAAAAGGACAATATGTATGAATTTAATTTGCATTTATCCGTACTGTTGCGGTTCCCCTTAATTCATATTCCATTTTGTAGTGTTCGTAAAACTGAAGCTTTTCATGGTTATGTGTTTGTAACTTTAACAGAACCAAAAGTTTGCCTGTTTCCCTTATGTCGTTTACAGCTTGCTCTGAGATATCCAGGTCTATGATCGATTCCGAGGGCTGATCAACAATGTTTTGAGCGTTTACCATACCTGAAGCGACAATATTGTTATTGTTTGTAATTGTATTACTCTCTGTGGTTTCTGTAATAGTTTTGATAATTATCTGTGTCTCTACAGGAAAATAATTGTTCGCAATCAGTTTTACGTCAGCTTCCTGAAAGGGCGCCTCTTCATCCAACTCCAGCTCGATCGTGTCAGTCAACCAGATGTCGTCCATAGAGATTTTTAATGGAATGTCCATATCCATTTTAACTTTCAACGGGTAATTGCTGTTAAAAAAATCATTTCCCAATGATATATTTCCTAAAGGATTAAGCTCTAAGCTCAGGTCGTGTGCGATTTCATGTGGCAGATTTTCAATAAACTCGTCCATATTAGAATCTGTAAGGTCAATTGTCTTAATAACAGGAGTTATGGATGTATTCTTTACTGCGCGGGCAATAGAAATATCCGAATTTATAAAATTTCCCGTGAGAGCAACTGTTTGGTTGTTGCTCCGGTTTATGCTGACCAGATTGTTTATATTCATAGTCAGGTCAGCTCCCAGTCCGTTTTCTATTTGTAATTCAGCATATACCGAGTCCATATCAATGATGCCGGATTCAATATGACTTAAAAAGTCGATAGCTGTTGTGTCGTTGATCGAAAACTCTCGTTGTCCGAAGTATCCTTCAATCTGATGAAATTGAAGTTCTTTAAACCTGATATTTAGTGCAAAGCTATCCTGTGGCGTTACATTTAAGGTATCAGCACTGCTTAACGTATGGGCTGTAATGTGATAGAAAACTTTATTAAAGGCATCATTATTTTTCCCGGTCATATCAAGTGTATACCCCTGTATATTGTAGTCTTTGTTTGTAACTAAGGTGCCGGAGTTCGAAGCGTCAACCGTTTCCGTAATTGTAAAAGCTTGCCCGTTTTTTGTGATACCGGGAAAGTTATAAGTGTATTTTACTGCTTCGTCATAAGTCGTTTTGGTTTCAACAGAAATAATTCCTTCGCTTATAACAGCAGAGGTCAATTCAGCCGGGTCAGCCTGAATAACTTTATTTACCGAAGAGTTAAACAGTTCTTTGCCGGGAAGGATTTCCAGGTTAAAAGGTGTTTGATACGATATTTTGCCAATGTTCTCCGGGATAGAAACCAGTGAATCAGTGGTGAGTTCATAAATTTCCCTTGACATTTTTAAACGAACTTCCTGATTATTTGTGTTGACAACGGAATCCTGCAGCATGTCAAAAATGGTTATGTTGCCATGCGCTATCGGACCATGCCAGGTGCTGTCCCAGGTAGGTTCAATGTCTTTTTGGCAAGCCTGAAGAAAAAGGCTAAGCAGTAGAAAAACCAGTATATTTTTTCTCACCCTCAAGTTCATTAGAATTTAGCCAAAAATAAGTGTAATTATGCAAAGAGCATAACTCTTTTTTAAAAATATCCTTTATCCGGAAAAACATTGAAGATTCTCCGGCGTCTTTTAAGGAAACAATAAAAATGCAGGTATAAGGATTACATATTTTCTTTTATCACTTCTGCCAGGCGTTTTACGCCTTCGATATTTTTTTCCCTGCCCACATAAGAGAAGTTGATCCGCATGGTGTTTTTTCCGCTGCCATCGCAATGGAACACTTCTCCCTGAACAAAAGCCACTTTTTGTTTTACTGCTTTAAAAAACAAGTCTGTAGCATCCATATGCTCCGGCAGGTAAAGGAAAAGGAATAAACCGCCTTGTGGGGTAGTCCAGCGAACTCCTTCGGGCATATGTTTCTGAAAGCCCTCAATCATAAGGTCTCTTTTCTCGTGATAATTCTGGATTGTCATTTCCAGATTTTTGTCCATCAGTCCTTTTTGAAGATATTTAGCTGCAATTTTTTGTATCAGTGTGGACGTACAAAGATCAGCAGCCTGTTTGGCCTGGATATACTGAGCCAGTATGTCCTCGTGTCCGATGACCCAGCCTAAGCGAAAGCCCGGAGCTAAAGTTTTTGAAAAGGTTCCCAGTGTAATAACATGCCCTGTATTATCGAGGCTGTAGAACATGGGTTGGTGTTCACCTTCAAAGCGTACTTCGCGGTAAGGACTGTCTTCGATAATGAGCACATCATATTTTTTAGCTATTTCCAGTATTTCTATACGTCTTTGCTTGGGCATAGTTATACCGGCCGGATTCTGGAAGTCCGGGATAAGATAGATGAATTTTGGTAAGTCATTCTGCGACTTTAATTCTTTGAGCTTGTCTTCCAGTAAAGTGCTCTGCATTCCGTTTTCATCGAAAGGAATTCCTGTAAGTTCTGCACCGTAAGCATTAAATGCCGATAAACCGCCTAAATAGGAGGGTAGCCCACAAATTACTTTATCACCCGGATTGATAAATATTTTTCCCAATAAGTCTAAAGCCTGCTGTGATGCTGTGGAAACCGCAATATTGTTAATTGTAATATCACATCCTTCGTTGCGGTAGCGTTCCAATAACTGTTCGCGCAAAAGCTGGTCTCCTTCAGTGGTGGTGTATTGCAATGCTGCCGTTGCATCTTCGCGGAAAACTTCTTCCGTGATTTTGTTTAAATCATCAACAGGAAAAGACTCCGGAGCGGGCAATCCGCCGGCAAAGGAAATGATATCCGGTTGCTGGGTTAGCTTTAAACATTCACGTATTGCTGAGGGTTTCATCCTTAAGGCAGCTTCTGAAAAGATGTTATTTATATCTGAAATCATAATTGAAAATATTAGAGGTTTTATACTGGTCAAACGTACATATTTTTTTTTAGATTTTTCCCTCTCTGTATTGAAAAAATTAAGTCTGACGGAAACTTTTGAAGCATCCCAAAAGATGCCCCAAAAGAAAGATCGGGGCTTGCTTTTATGGTTTTATATTCGGCATAAAAGGCCGTGAATGCATGAATTATCGTACATTTATGAAGTTTTTATTCCACAAAAATCATAGAAACATAATCGACAACTTCCGTATCCAACGGACGTTTTTTTCCTGAGTTTCCCCGGGCCAGGATCGAAGCTGAAGGATTGTCTGCGATTTGTTTTGCGTATTCTATCAATGTCATGATAGGTCCAAAGCCACAAACCGAAATGTTGTTTTGTCGTATGGCTTGATATACGGCGTCTGTATCGAGTTTGTTGATCTGTTTTATCACCAGGTTATCGAATTTGATGCCTTGATTGGGATTGACAAAATGTGAAAAATCGGAAGAAGCAATGATTGTTATTTTTCTATCGACTTGGTTTTTTGCGTTTACTAAAGACTTTGCTACTTGCCTTGCATTTTCAGGATTCTGTTGTGATATTGTAATCGGAAGAATCTTTGTTGACTTATCCAGATAATATTGAACAAAAGGGATCATGACTTCACCGGAATGTTCTCTGGCATAAGCTTGAGATTTTGGTAGTCCGGTTGCTTCAGCCAATTCATGGTCTACTTCGCTGGAGCCTGCCGGGCTTTCCCATTGGTCATGATTGTCAACGGAGACAGGCATAGAAACACCTGAATGATCCGGATTTAAAATGACTACCGTATCAGGTTGTTCTGCGGTTTTTTGAAGGTTATGAAAGAAATGGATCGCCTCATAACCTGAAAATTCATATCCCGCATGCGGAACAATACCACCAATGATCTTTTTGTCTGCATACGATAAGTCTATTTTATTTGCTTCTTGCTTTTCAATTTTTTCAATAAGTTTGTATAAAGCATTTTTATCTGCCGGGTAAAACTGTCCTGCAAAAGTTGCTCTTCTGGTCTTCATATTGACTCCTTTTTTTGAGTTTAGGTTTACTTAGTGTCTGTCTATAATGTCCGATTTCTGCGTTACGCTCGTTTTTTATCACAGTCATTTACTTTCCATAGTGTATAAAACTTTATAGAAGTGACGTTCGTATAAATTTATTCTTTTCTCCGGTGTAAGTCTCCCTGAAAAAGTCAGAGTGTACATAAATATCAGATTTACAATTGTTAATTTATGCTTTTGTGTTTAGAAAGCGATAATTCCAAAATCTGAAATTTGGATACGCACGATCAAATGTTGCCCAGATACACATTATCCAGATATTTTTGGGCAATTTCTTTAAATTCATAGATGGTCTCTTTTGGCGTAGGAGGTACATTCATCCTATAAACGGGGAAATATCTTGATATGTGGAGAACTGTGTTTTTGCCAAGCTCTGTACGTATCCAATGCACCATATTTTCAAACTCTGCGGGATCATCGTTTTCCCCCGGGATAATCAGATTTGTTACCTCCAGATGTTTCCGGTGTTGATGGATAAGCTTCATGCTTTCCAGAACCGGAGGTAATGAGCCTCCCGAAAGCCTTTTGTAAAACTCGTTGTTAAAGGCCTTTAAATCAATGTTAAAGGCATCCATGTAGGGTAATAAGTCTTCCAAAGGTTTATTATTGATAAATCCGTTGGAGATCATCATCGTTTTAAGGTTTTCCTGTTTTGCTTTGCGGGCAATGTCATACATGAATTCATACCAGACCGTTGGTTCGTTGTAAGTGAAAGCGATGCCCAGGTTATTATTTATTCCTTTTGCCTCTGCTATAATGCTTTCAACTGAGCGTTGAGGCATCATTTTTCCTTCTCCCGGCAAAATCTGTGAGATGCCATGATTTTGACAAAAAGCACACGACAAATTGCAACCAATAGAACCGACTGAAAGGACCATTTTATTCGGATAAAAATGATAAAGCGGTTTTTTCCTTACCGGATCCATTCCTACCGAGGAGGCCCGTTCATATGTTTCTGCCATCAACGTGCCCTCCACATTTTTTCGCACATTGCATTTGCCGTATCCGCCCGGCTCAATCAGGCATAAGTGAGGGCAAAGATTGCATCGGACGTTGTTATTTTCTTTCTTTTCAAAATATTTTGCTTCAATGCTGTTCATATAGTAGTTGTTGTTTTGAAAGGGAAATATAATATCTATTGATTTAAAATGCAAGTTTTAGCCTGAAATATTCACTTCAAGTATTTAAAAAAGAATGTATAAAAACCTGAATATTTGGTAATATTTTATATTTTTGATCTATAAAGATAATACCTCATGTAATTATATTAATCAATAAAATACAAACAGATGAAAGTATTAAAAGCAATTATTTTGATAACCGGTATTATGTTTGTGGCTACCCCTCAGCCAATGCAGGCGCAGTCGCTTAAACGGTTACAGAAAAAAGTAAACAAATGTTTCCAGAAAAAAGACTATCAGTGTGCTGCTGATAACCTAAAACGAATGATCAAAAAAGTGGATGATTCGAAACGGATAGCAGTTTACTATAATAATCTGGCAACTGCATTACGAAGGCTGGATAAGAATCAGGTTGCTATGCGGGCTTATGATAAAGCCATTGAGCATGATGATTCAAGAGCGTCATTTTATATCCATCGGGGGTCTCTTGCCGCTAAAATGGGATATAATTCTGCTGCGCGTGCCGATTATTTAACTGCTATTGAGTTAGATGAGGACAACAGGTCAGCCATTATGAATTTAGCCTCTCTATATGATGAGGAAGGTGAATATGAAAAAGCTAAAAAACTCCTGGAAGATTGGTTGGAACAAAATCCAAAAGATTATCAACTTGCTTCAAACTTAGCCAATGTAAAAAAAGACATGGGGAATGAAACGGAGGCTATAGCTGATTTTGATAAGTTAATTGAAAACCACCCCGATGAGGCTATCTTATATAACAACAGAGCTGATGCTAAGTTGAAGGCCGGGCTGTACGAAGGTGCACTAAAAGATGTAACTAAAGCTATAGAATTGAATCCGGATTATTTAACAGCGATGGTAACCAAAGGTCAAATCCTTTTAAATTTAGATCGTAAAGAAAAAGCTTGTGAGCTTTTCGAAAAAGCTGTTGAAGAAGGAATTGATCCGGAAGAGGTGAAGGAATTACAGCAATGTGATTAATTCCGGTAGTGGGCCAACTCAAAAGGTTTAACCCTTTGTGTTAATACCTAATATCAGGCCAGGATCGGGACAAATGCGCAGGAATTTCTTCCGTTCAGAAATTTTTGCAACCCCCGGAAAATCGCCTGAATTCCCCATCATGTCTGCAACAATTTGAAAATGAAGATGAGCCGGCCATTGTCCATTCTCAGAAGGATTTCCTAAAGCGCAAAATGCTTCACCCTTTTCAATCTTTTGTCCTGCATGAATCCCTTTCAAGGAATTGGTGTTTAAATGCCCATAAAGTGTATAGAATTTGGTGTTTTCCAGTTCATGTTCCAGGATGATTGTTGGTCCATAGTCGCCGTAATTATCGTTGATCTGAAAGCTATGGATGACACCTTCAAGAGGGGCGGAGACAGGTGTTTCTGCCGGAAGCCAGAGGTCTGTTCCTAAATGAACAGAACGCGGTTCTTCCCCCTGTGGAGTAAAATGTTCGCTTTTGCGATAGATGGTGCGGTCTTCATTGTATTTGCCAATAGCTATATCTGCATTTTGGCGCTCAATAAATTCTTTAATGTACCTGGAAAAAGTTTTGTTATCGGCAATTTTTTCAACAGAAAGCTCTTTGTTTTCATCGCTCAAATCCAGATAACACAGTTTCTTTTGCGTTAAATCAAAGGGTGTGACCGCAGCAAATTCATGACTGTGTTGACTTAATAGTGGTGCAAGATCATCGTTTTTCATGGGGGTGAAGATAAAACTTTCTACATGTTAAATGCAAGTTCATTAAACAGAATTTCATTAACTTTGTACACCTTAAAATAAAGATAAAAACCTATGTTTGATAGTTTAACCGATAAGATAGAAAGTGCATTTAAGGTCATGAAAGGCCAGGGTCACATCACAGAAATAAATGTGGCCGAGACTGTTAAAGAAATACGCAAAGCCTTACTGGATGCCGACGTAAGTTATAAGATCGCAAAAGAATTCACCAATGATGTAAAAGAGAAAGCCATTGGTCAGGGAGTTCTTACAGCTGTTTCTCCCGGGCAGTTAATGATAAAGATCATGCACGATGAGCTCACTAAATTAATGGGTGAGGAAAGTGTGGATATAGCTTTGGAAGGAAACCCAACGGTAATTTTGGTTGCCGGGTTGCAAGGTTCCGGAAAGACAACGTTTTCAGCGAAATTAGCGAATCATTTAAAGAACAAACGGAAAAAATCCCCGCTTTTAGCTGCCTGTGACGTTTATCGTCCGGCTGCTATTGACCAGTTAAAAGTCCTTGGTGAACAAATTGATGTCCCGGTATACACCGAAGACGGCAACAAGGAGCCTGTTAAGCTTGCCAAAAAGGCTATAGATGAAGCCAAAAATATGGGCAACGATGTGGTTGTTATTGACACAGCCGGTCGTTTGGCTATTGATCAGGCGATGATGGATGAGATCAGCAACCTGCACAAATCCGTAAAGCCTCATGAAACGCTGTTTGTTGTTGATGCCATGACAGGTCAGGATGCTGTAAATACCGCCAAAACCTTTAACGATGTGCTGGATTATGACGGTGTTGTATTGACAAAAATGGATGGCGATACCCGTGGCGGTGCTGCTCTTACTGTTCGTAAAGTTGTGAATAAGCCCATTAAGTTTGTCGGTACAGGTGAAACTGTTGAAGGCTTGGATGTTTTTTATCCGAAAAGGATGTCAGACCGTATCCTGGGTATGGGTGATATCGTTTCTCTGGTTGAGAAAGCACAAGATCAGTTTGATCAGGAACAGGCCCAAAAGCTGCAAAGTAAAATATCAAAAAACCAGTTCGACTTTGATGATTTCCTTTCCCAGATCAAGCAGATCAAAAAGATGGGAAATGTCAAAGACCTGATGGGGATGATCCCGGGAATGGGTAAAGCCCTGAAGAATGTCGATCTTGATGATGACGCGTTTAAAGGGATAGAAGCTATTATTTATTCTATGACGCCCGAAGAAAGAAAAAATCCGAAATTAATAAATGGAAGCCGCCGGCGTAGAATAGCTGAAGGTTCCGGGACAAGTATTCAGGAAGTGAATCGCTTGATAAAGCAATTTGGCGAAACCCGGAAAATGATGAAGAACATGACCGGGGCAAGTGGAAAAAAAGCGAAACGAATGATGGGCAATATGCCTAATCTTAAAGGCTAATCATATACTAAAAACTTATATCTATGCAACTTATTGACGGAAAAGCTACAGCAAATAAAATAAAAGAAGAACTCAAAAAAGAGGTAGCAGCCATTATTGACAGCGAAGAACGAGCTCCTCACCTGGTGGCTGTTTTGGTTGGAAATGATCCGGCCAGTGATACGTATGTTAGCTCAAAAGAAAAAAATGCCAAAAAACTTGGATTCACATCTTCTGTTTATCGTTTGGAATCCGATACAAGTGAAGAAGAACTTTTAAAAACAGTCGATTTCTTAAATAAAGACCCCGAAGTAGATGGCTTTATTGTGCAGTTACCTCTCCCGGAGCATATCGACTCTGATAAGGTTATCCAATCCGTTGATCCGAAAAAAGATGTTGATGGCTTTCATCCTGTCAATCTTGGGCGTATGATGACCGGCCTGCCAGCCTATTTGCCGGCGACACCCAATGGCATCATGGAACTGTTAAAGCGTTATGAAATTGAAACCGAAGGGAAACATTGCGTCGTTCTGGGAAGAAGCAATATCGTGGGAACACCGATGAATATTCTGATGTCCAGAAAAACAAACCCGGGCAATGCAACAGTTACAATGTGTCATAGCCGGACCAAAAATCTGGAAGAGCATATCAAGTCCGCAGATATCATCATTGCTGCCATGGGCAAGAAAGAATTCGTTACTGCCGATATGGTTAAAGAAGGAGCTGTAGTGATTGATGTAGGTATTCATCGTGAAAAATCGGATAAAACAAAATCCGGGTATAAGCTAAAAGGCGATGTGGCCTTTGACGAAGTGTCCAAAAAGGCATCTTTTATGACTCCCGTTCCGGGCGGCGTTGGACCTATGACCATAGTTTCTTTATTGATGAACACCTTGAAAGCTTATAAAAAGGAAATATACCCTGAATAATTATGCCGAAACAGCTTATCTTATTATTATTTATCGGGGTACTTGTATCTTGTAATACAGTTCGAATTCCTCCGGGGAAAGAGTATACAACAAACAAAAACAGGGCGATCCGGAAATTTGAGTCTGCCCGCCAACTGGCCAGGCGCTATCAAAATAGTGCGGCAAAAGAAGAGTTGCGTAAGGCGATCCGGATTGACGATGAGTTTGTTGAGCCATGGATTATGTTAGCTCAGATGCAGGAAGAAGACGGAAATGACTCTCTGGCCATTAAATCTTATGAAGAAGCTGTGGATATCAATCCGCAATTTTTCATGCCGGCACATTTTAAAATCGGGAAACTATATTTTGAACAAGGGAAATATAAAGAAGCTCTTGAGAGCCTGAAATATTACAATAAATATGGACAGAAATCCGGGTTGTTGAGTGATAATCACCGTTTATTAAGGAACTGCAAATTTGCTATAAAAAGTAAGGAAAACCCCGTACCTTTTGATCCTGAAAATCTTGGAGCGAATATCAACTCGAAGTATGATGAGTATATCAACTCGATGAGTGTTGATGAGCAGTTTATTATTTTCACCGTTAAACAACCGTTTGCCGGTCGTGAAGGCCAAAAAGAAGTGGAAGACTTTTACTATGCCAGCCGGGATAGTGATACGTCACAATGGAATGAACGGAGAAAAATGAGCCGTTTGTTCAATACTTCCGGTAATGAAGGAGCTATGTTTTTTTCTCCGGACCGTTCTTTTCTCGTTTTTGCTGCTTGTCACCGTTCTGACAGCTATGGCGGGTGTGATTTATATATTTCCTATAAGAAAGCACAGCAATGGACAAAGCCCAAGAATATGGGCAAAACGGTAAACAGCCGCAAATGGGATTCGCATCCTACCATTGGTTCCGATAATAAAACGATTTATTTTGTTTCTACCCGTGGCGGTGGAGAGGGAAGTGCTGATATTTGGAAGACGACTATGATTGACGAAGGAAAATGGTCTCAACCACAAAATATTGGAAGGCCCGTGAATACCAGTAAAAATGAATATTATCCGTTTATCCACCCGGATAACAATACCCTCTATTTTTCTTCCGTGGGCCACACCGGCATGGGTGGGTTGGATTTTTTCATGACACAGCAGGAGGACGGAGAATGGCAGGAACCACAAAATTTGGGATATCCTATTAATACACATCGCGATGAGCTGGGGTTGCAGGTGAATGCCGCCGGAAATTTGGCTTTTATTTCCACTGACCGCCTTCAGGGATATGGACGATTTGATATTTATTCTTTTGATTTGCCGCAAATATTCCGTCCGGAGCCGGTAACCTACATGAAAGGTATTGTGTATGATCAAAACACTAAAAAGAAATTACGTGCCCGCTTTGAACTGATTGATCTGGAAACAGAAGAGGTCATTACTAATGCTCATTCTGACGGAAGGACAGGCGAATTTTTACTTTCTATACCAACCAACAAGAATTATGCGTTGAATGTAAAAAAAGAAGGCTATTTATTTTATTCGGAAACATTTGAGTTAAAAGGTGTTCACTCTCAAACGGAACCTTATAAAAAGGATATTCCTCTTAAGCCAATAGAAGTAGGAGAAACAGTTGTGCTTAATAATATTTTCTTTGAATATGATGAGTACGAATTGTTGCCTTCTTCAAAAGTGGAATTAAACAGGCTGGTGGATTTATTGGAAAATAATCCGGAGATGTATATTCGTATCCAGGGGCACACAGATAGCCAGGGCGATGAGGCATACAATGAGAAATTGTCGGAAAATCGGGCAAAATCGGTTTATGACTTTCTTGTGGAACACGGTATTTCAGAAGAACGGCTTTCTTATAAAGGATTTGGAGAGTCTCAGCCTATTGCTGATAATGATACAGAAAAAGGACGAGCAAAAAATCGCCGGACAGAATTTGAAGTTATTCAAAAGTAAGAGTGTAACAGTTTGATATATAGCCTATTGTTAAATTATCAGGCTTTTTTATTACATTTGTAAAAACAAAATTATGGGTAGGATAGTTGCCATCGATTATGGACGGAAAAGAGTAGGGATTGCGGTTACAGACCCCGGGAAAATCATTGCTAATTCCTTGACCACAGTGCATTCAAAGGATATATTTACTTTTTTGAAGGATTATGTGAACAAGGAAGAAGTTGAAGGGTTTGTAGTAGGAGAGGCTAAACAGATGGACAACAGTGCATCAGAGTCTTCGGAGTTTATAGAGCCATTTGTGAAAAAGCTAAAGAAAACGTTTCCGGAGATGCCTGTTGAGCGTGTCGATGAGCGATTTACCTCAAAAATGGCGCTGGATGCTATGATCCAGGGTGGAACAAAAAAGAAAGACCGGCAGGATAAAGGCAGAATAGATGCAGTAAGTGCTACGATTATTTTGCAAAGCTATATGGAAAAACCGGATAGAAAATTTTAATGTAAGACATTATGATATTACCAGTTACAGCTTATGGACATCCCACACTTCGCAAAAAAGCCGAAGATATAGATCAAAACTATGAAAACCTCGATCAGTTGATCGGGAATATGTTTGAGACAATGCATTATGCCAATGGAATAGGGCTTGCAGCTCCGCAGGTTAATCTCCCTATCCGTTTGTTTTTGATTGATGCTACTCCCTATGAAAACGATATCCCCGAAGCAAAAGATTTTAAGAAAGTTTTTATTAATGCTGAAATTGTGGACAAAAGGGGAGAAGAGCTGAATATGGAAGAAGGATGTCTGAGCATACCCGGCATTCATGAAGAGGTCACGCGTCCGGGAGAAATCCATATTAAATATTATGATGAAAATTGGACCTTTCATGATGAAAAATATTCGGGCATGATAGCGCGTATTATCCAACATGAATATGATCATATTGAAGGAATTCTTTTCCCTGACAGATTGAGCACGCTCAGAAAGACATTAATCCGGGGAAAACTGAAAGATATCGCCTACGGAAAAGTAGATCCCGGGTATAAAATGTTGTATCCGAAACTGAAGAAAAAAACCGCCAAATAAAAATGATACATATGCGTAATTTAAATCTTATTCTTATTGCAGCTGTTGCTGTTATGATCCTTGGGTCTTGTACGTCAGACCAGGAAACGTTAAAAGATGAAATAGATGAAATCGAAAGTAATCTTTTTGATAATCCGAAAGAAACAATGGATAAGGATAGTGCCCGGATACTAGTTGATAAATATGTAAAATACGCTGAAAAGAATCCTGAAGATTCTTTAGCTCTGGATTATATGTTTAAAGCGGCAAGGGTAGAAGTTGCATTAGGAAATTATAAAGATGGTTTAGATCTATTAAATCAGATAGAAGAAGATTACGAAGGCGCTGATGAGATAGCCCGCATATTGTTGCTCAAGGGGATTATATTTGAAGATAATCTGGATAATCCGGAGAAAGCGGCAGAAAATTACCGCAAATTAATCGAAAAATATCCCGATAACGAATATGCCCGCGATGCGCAGCATTTGTTAGATAATTTGGGCAAAAGTCTGCAGGATTTAATTGATGAGTTTGAAAAGAAAAATGAAGGCGCTGATACAGCTTCTGTTTCTTAAGCAAATTTATTTTTTGCAGAGAATTAATCCTTTTTAAATTCCTTTTCCAGAATTGATTTTAACACTTCTGCCTTTAGATTTGGAGTAATCCTTCCACGGTGGGCATAAGCGATTTCTCCGGTTTGTTCGGAGACTATAATGGCGCTTGCATCGGTTTGTTCTGTAACTCCTAAAGCAGCTCTGTGTCTTAATCCATAAACAGAAGGAAAATCCGTACGCCTGGAAACAGGAAGAATGCAGCGGGCAGCCTGTATGCGATTGTTATGGATGATAATAGCGCCGTCATGTAATGGATTATCTCCGTAAAATGTGGTGACAATCAGTTGAGAAGAGATTTCGGCATCCATGTAAATTCCGGTTTGTTGAACTTCTTCCAGTTCGTGTTTATGGGTAACGACAATTAATGCGCCAATCTTTTGGTTGGCCATTTGCTGACAAGCACTGATTACCACGTCTACATTTAAATTGTCTTTATTTTCACTTGTTGTGCGCCAAAAGAATAAGCCATGAGATTTCCTGTTAATAAAGTTCGGTGTTCCCATGAGCAAAAGGAATTTTCGTATTTCTTGCTGAAACACAATAATGACAGCTAAAACACCAACACTGATAAATTTACCGAGGATTTCGCTGAGCAACTCCATCTGTGCAGCTTTAACAATCTGCCAGATAAGATAAAATGCGATAATACCGACGAATATATTTATGGCGGCTGTTCCTTTGATCAAATTATACAAAGCATACAGCAAATAGGCTACCAAAAGGATATCTATGATATCCAGTATTCTGATTTGTATAAAAGCTGTTAACATTAATTCAGCCATAAGATTTTAAATATGCATCAAAATTAGTGAATTTTCATGCATTAGCGAATGATTTTGTGTGCTATTTTTTATTTTAATGCAATTTATGAGGTTAGAGGCATGTTTTATTCATCGGTTTAATAGCCTTCTGGCTTCATCCATAGAAATACGTTTATCTCCGGAGAGTGCTATTACAAAAGCATCATCAAATCCGGCCTTTTTCATCTTTTGAAGCTCTTCTCTGGCAGCTGTAATGTTTTCATAGGATCCTACCGTATAAATGTGATTGCCATTTTCTTTCGTATAGTGGTTAATGTTTCGTCCGCTGCGTCGCTCAAACATATTAATGAGTGAGTTGTTCAGCCGGTCGCGATAAGCACCGACTTGTATGCTAAACGTAATTGTTGTCTCATCCGCTTCTTTGATTTCCTCAACAGTGTCTTCCTCAGCGCGGGACTGAGTGGCATTAACAGCTTGTTGCATTGATATCCGTTGCATATTTTGCATGGGAACGATAAAAGCATCGGAGAATCCTTTAGCCCTTATAGCATCCCGGGCTGTTTCTGCTGTTGACCGGCTGGCATAGTGACCGGAATAATAGCGGTAATAACCATTGGCCAAACGATCATTAAACAGGTCTTTCACATTGTAAAGTTGCTCTGCTCTTCTGGGCTGGCTAAACACACCCACCTGAACGGTAAAGTAAGTTGTACTGTTACTGTTGCTTTCGGGCTGTTCAGAAACAGTTGCGGGTTTAGTTTCTCCTAATGTTACTGTTTCACTTTCCGCTGTTTCTCTTTCTTGTTCAGAAATCGTCTGGGTTTCTGCGATAGCAGGTTGTTTCTGACTTTCAAGGTCACGCGCTCTACTGACCGAAATACGGTTTCCGTTAAGATATGCTACTACAAAAGCATCCCGGTATTTCAGGTTTCTTAACCTGTTTCTTGCTTCTAAAGCATTACGGTAATTTGCAAAATTACCAGCCATATATCTTATCCAGCGGTTGTTTTCACTTCTTTCTGTTGAAAGCGGATTTATACCCCGGAAAGCCTCAGCATCCACACGATTTCGGAATGCTGCAATTTGCACTTTGTAAATTAATCCGCTGTGGTCTTTTGCTGAAACGGAAGGTATAGGACTCTCTTCATCGTAATGAATTGATGCATTTTCGGAATTATCTATCCGGATACCCAGAGTTTCCACTCCGGGGGTGGATTTGAGCCTTTCTACCGCTTTAGTTGTATCTGTGGATTTTGATTTTGTTTGCGCTGTTGCAGTTGTTTTTTCTGTTTTATCCTTGGTTGATTGTTGCTTTGCAGTGGCAATATCTGTTTCCCCGGTAATCTTCTTCTTTTCCCGGATACTGTCTTGCCTGCTCCTGGTTTGTTTCGCTTCTTCTTGTTCCTCCTGTAGTTCCTGCGATTCTTGTGCAATTAGATTCGTAGTGTCTGTGGTGGTTGAAGTTTTACTTGCTTCTTTTTTTGATGTTATTTCGCTGCCTTTAACTTTTTGGGAAGCCTGTTGGATTTCCGTTGTTGACTCACCGGTTTCTTTTTGTGCGAAAGTTACGGTGTCAGCAATTGAAACCTGTTTTTTAACTTCTTCTTTCTTTTCTTCGATTTTTTTCCGGGCAAAAGTTTTACTGCTATCAGGAGTTGTTTCCTGAGCTTGCCGCGTTCCCTTTGCCTGACCTGTTTCCGTTTGTGAAATTGCAGTAGTGTCGGATGCAGGAGTTTTGTTTATAGAATTCTCTTGTTTGATGTTGTCTTCTTTTTGAGCAACAGGTTGTCCTTCTATGGTCTTCAGGTGCTGCTTGCTTTTTTCTTGTTGACGAAGCGCAATGCGGGCAAATTTTGCCGCGTCTTCTAAATAGTTGATTTTTTCTTGTTGATCATCTGCTTGTTTTGCCGAACGGATATAATCCTGCATCTTCTGAATGTTCTCTTTAGCTTTTTTCTGTTCTCTGACAGCCAGATTACGCTCAAAAGATTTGATCTCTATGGAATCGGTTTTTAAATCCAGTTGTAAATTATTTTCCTCATAATGATCCAGTTGGCTTAGTAATTTTGTCTGAACATATTGTATTCGTGCGTCATCACGTTTTTCTTTCAAATCGTTAATATGTACGGACAATTTTTTTCTTGTTTTTGAATTTTCCTCTGCCTGAGCTTTTCGTTTTTCTAATGAGTCAATTCTGTTGTTAATATGCTGTATTGCATATTTCATGGAAGCTTGCATCTGTGGTATTTGTGTGGTTGTGTCCGGAAGTGTTATTTCTTTACCTTGCAATCTTCTCAGGTTTACATCTGCAAATAAGTTTTTGCTGTATGTCTTTAATGAGTCAGCCTTTTTTTCATAAAGTTGTGCTTTATTCCGGTATTCTTCTTTTTTCACTGCAGTTGTGGCCTGGTTAGCCATTTCTCTCATCACACCGGCCCTTTCTTTTGCTTTTTGGGCTTTATCTTCGGCAACTCTGCCTCGTAAAAACACCATGTCAACGGGTTGAAGTTCTTTTATGGAATCTTTTGAACTTGTTTCTATTGAGCTGATTTGCACCGATTCTATTTTATCATTGAGTACTGCATATTTGTTGCTGAGATCTTGTGTGTCTTTTTTATACTTTTGTATATCATTTTCTGATCGTGACCGGGTTTTGGCAATTGGTGGTTGCTCTATAGTCTTTACTTGTGCTAAAACCGTATCTGTTTTTATTCTTTCAAGTTTTGATTTTCGATTGCTTACGAATTCAATTTTTGTGTTTAATGATTTTATTTCATGCTGGATTGAATCTGCTTTGCTAAGCGTCTGGCTGGCTTTTTGGTTCCATTTTTCTTTTGATGAATTGAACCATCTGCTCCCGGCTTTTTCCTTTTGTTGTTTCGCTAAGTTTTTGTAATGACTGGTTTTTTCCTGCATTTCGGATTTACGGTCTTCTAATTCCGCCAGTTCCTGGTTTGCGGTTTCTTTAGATTTGTTTATAGCTTTTTGCGCTAATGACAGAATAAGATTTTCGTATTGCTGAGGTGCTTTAATATTTGCATACAAGCCCTCGATTTCTTCTAAGGTTATTTCTTGAGGAGAAATTTGTTCTAATAAAGTTAAGTTTTGTTGTTTCTCTTTCTGATATCGAGCTATGCGTTGGGATATCGTCTCATATAAATCTAACAAGACATATTTGTCGGATGTTCTTTCAATGAACTGCTGTTTTCTTTGAAGTAAAGTATCCTGTTTTATTTTTGGATTATTCAGGTTGGCAGATAAACGATCAATTTGTGTGCTGTTTTTGTGAATTGCTGCATAAATCTTATGTTTTTGCTGTTTTAGAGTGTCGATAAGGTTATCATATTCATGATTTAGGGAGTCTATCCGGGATGCAATTTTATTGGTTTCCATTCGCATCTCAGAAGATGTATCGGTAACCATGGTATCTTCAGGGGCTGTTTTTGTTTTTGTCAGAAAATGATGACTTACTTCAAAACGTCCCGGATCAACAATAATATTAGCTTTTGTTGTAATCACATAAAGATTGTCCTCCGGTGTTTGCTTTTTCGTAATAGCAATGGGCGTAAAGGGATTGGGATCAAGAAAGCTTACAGTCGTTTTTCTTTTTTTATTGCTTTGCTTTTTTTCCGGTTTGTCAGGGATGCTTGCTATGGATGTTTTTACATTCAGCGTGCTTAATTTGGATGCCGTATCTTTTTTGGGCTTATATTTTATCTTATCTGAGCCTTTAGAGACTATAGCAGGAGGAATTGTATCCTGGCGTTTTTTCTGTGCCTTCTGTGTTAGGTGTTGTTCTGCTTTTTCTTTTGTTTTTTGAGCATATTGTCGGTCAAAATAAACTTCAGAAGTATCCGGCGCTGTTGTGGCTCGCAATAATTGTTCTCTATTTTTTTGTACCCAGTTCAAGTTGTTTGTATCAATATCCTGCTGCAATTGTTCATTATTGACGGCTTTGGCTTCGGCAATCAGATCATTATACTGTATCCCTTTCCATATATCGTTGGCTTCTTTTTTCAATAAGTTTGCTGAGTCCAGCAGAATCTGTTTTTTATTGTTATCAATAGTGATAGCCTTATTGGTTAAAGTTGTTGATTTTTTGAGCTTATTTTGGACGAGTTGGTTTTTATGCAGATCAAAGTATGTATTGGCAGATTGAACTTTATTTACTTTTCTTTCAATGGCCCGGAATGAAAGTTCAACTTCCTCTGCATTCCCTTTATCAATAGCCGATTTAAGTTTTTTGATATCTTTGGAAATGGCGGTGATGGCAGTCTGGTCTTCTTGAATAAGTGTGTCGAGCCATTTTGCAGTCGTTTTGGCAACAATACTTCGACGAAGGTCTCTTTTGGCCTGTTTTTTTATAGTTTTAACTTTTGGGTTTATCTGTGGGCTGTTTTTTAACTGCCGGATAGTTTGCAGGCTATCGAGCTTTCTGATGTTTTCTTGTGCAGCCTGAGCCCAAAAGGCTGAAGCTTTGGTTAGCTCATCAATGATCGTTTGTTTTTTATCTTTTTGTGCCTTTAAACTGGTTAAATACTGATTGGCTTCGGATAATTTTTGCTTCCTTTCCTGTTTTATCAGGAATAAGCTATCTTTTTTCCAATCCGCCTGAGTTTCTGAATCGGCATATAGCGAATCGGTTGCACTTATATCTTTGTTGGCGATGAAATCCGATAAATCCTGTTTTAATCTTTGTTTAACCTGAATACTTGTGTCTTGAGCAATTGCAACTAATTGATGCGTTGAATGCTGCTTTTCGATCAGGCTGTCAGCTTTAGCACGATGAACGATCCATTTCTTCTGTTCCTTGCTTGCTTTATGCTTAGTTGCGTATAAACTATCTTTCAGTCTGTTAATTTGGTTCTGATAGTTTTGTTTTTTGTTGTTATCTGCGGTTTGGTTATACTTATTTTTTAAGTCGTTTAGTTTTTCTTCTGTTTGAGCAATGGTCTGAGTTAGCTTTTTGTAATTCTTATAATGTTGATTAGCTAAATTCCGGGTTTTCTTTTCTTTTTGTTTGATGTCCTTAAGATGCTTATTTTCTTTTTCCGGAATTTCTTTAGCCTGTTGCACTAAATGGTTTGCTGATATATAAAGAGAATCGTTTTTCTTTATGGTGGAATCCGACATTCTTATTTGTAATTTACCGGCACTATGGTTCAGCTCTTCTTCTATATCTGCCAGTGATTGAATTTGTGTTTCATAATTTTCAATAAGGTTTTCAGCAATTTGTTTTTCTGACTTCAGCTTTTCTTTGAGTCTTGCTAATTCTTGTGCATCTTTTTTTTGGGTATCAATGCTATTTTGCTGTTTATTGATATTATTAACCTGGGTCGTTCGAATATCACGAATTTTAATAAATCTAAGTTGATTTTTCTTTAGCTTTCGGATATTGTCGTTAATCGTTTCTATTTCATCAAATAATTGATCTACATTTTCAGATGTGAGCTTGTTTGTGTCAGGCTTCAGTTTTTCTTCCTGAGCCTTTTGTAGAGCAAGAGCCTGCTCTTTATCTTTTTGTTTTTGCTCCTGAACTGTTTTTTCAAATGTTTTTTGGGTTGTGTTTACGTTTAGCTCTGCTCTTTCTCTAATGTAGGCGATCATCTGTTCTTTGTTTATAGAATCGGATTGGAAGGCAGCAGCTAAATTCTGCACGGAATCTTGTCTTTGAAGACCTACTTTATACACATAAATCAGATCATTTACTGAGGAGCGGGTGGAGGAGAAGTAAGCAGTGGTATTGGAGGTGTCCGTAATAAACATGATATCATCATAAGGCGTATTGAACGGAAAATTTATGTTTTCAGGGTTACTCCATTTTTGCTCTGTAGAATCATAAACAGACTTAAAAATATCAAAACCGCCCATGGTATTATGGCCTGTAGATGAAAAGTATAAGGTTTTGCCATCAGGCATTAAATATGGATAATCTTCGTTCCGGGGAGTGTTTATTTTCGGGCTTAAACGTTCAGGTTCCTTCCATTCTCCGTTTTTATCTCTTCGGGCTATAAATATATCTTTTCCGGTCTTGCCTCGCTTGCCATAACTTGATAGTAAAACAAAATCATGAATTTTGCTAAAAAAGATCACATCTTTGGCTTTTCTTTTTTCATCAGCTCTTGAATATAAGTAGGAAGGTTTCTTAATGATATTACCCGGTAATTCTTCATTTTTGTAAGAAAGATAAAAGTTCTGCCGCTGGACTTCTATTTTTTTCAATACATATAGTTCCCTATATTTCGACAGAAGGTCAATGCCATTGCGGCACATTTGTATCTTCCGGTTTATTTTCAGGTCTTTGATATCTCTGTTTCTTCCGAGGAGTTTAAATATTTTAAAGGCTCCTATGGCATCTTTGAATTGATAGTTTTGATGATAAGCTAATCCCATGAAATAATGTAGCCTGGGAAATTCATCTTTGGGTAGATTTTCATAAGCGTACTCCAAATATTTTATGGGACTTTTTTTATCTCTCTTATCAGCAAATAACTGACAGGCACCAAACTTATAGTTATATTCAGGGTTTTTACGGTGCAAACTTAAAAGCTGAGAATAAAGCGGATAGGCTTTGGAGTATTTCCCTTCTTCAAAAAGCTCTTCTGCATCCTCCAGCAGTTCCTCTTCTGACATATATTCTACCTGCGCACTAATGGGGACAGTGAGCAATAAAATAAATAGTAATAGTAATATGTGTTTTTCCCTTTTCAAAGCGATTATATGTGCATTTAATAAACTATTATCCTTCCATCATACCAAAGATATGGTGAGTTAACCTTGCAAGATCTTTAAAAATGAAGCCTTATTATGTTGCCTGTCAGTTTAAAATATTAATAGATCTACATTATTATTTTTTATGTTTGCATCCATTTAGTTAGTCTGTCCGACGAACAGGCTGAAAATGTGCCTGGTAACAATAGGACAAGTTTTGAAATAGTTTACTATCTCTGCAACTTTTCGTGTACTGCATTTGACTTAATCTTAAAGAATACTTTAGCTTACCGGTTTTATATTTCCCGTAACGATTTTTTTATTACAAGGTTACAGTTATAGAGGGGGGATGAATATGTTTCTCTTTACAAAGAAAAACAATTTTTTGGAAAAAGATATTTATTTCATTCGAAGTTTGTTTTCTGTTCCGTTGATCAGCCTTCTGATGTTCTTATGATGCGTAATTGGCACCAAAATCGCGATAAGTATGGTAAAAGCGATGATTTGCGGGGAGTCATTCCCCTCAATAAAAAAAGATATAAAAGGCAGACTCACAGCACCCAAAATGGAGCTTAATGAGATATATTTTGACACAAGGAAAACAATTAAAAACACAAGCAGTACTAATAAAAAGGAAACGGGAAAAACAGCAATCCCAACACCGGCTAAAGTGGCTATACCTTTTCCTCCTCGAAAACCTGCAAAAAGCGGAAAAATATGACCTAAAACAGCGGCAATACCAGACAAAATGATGATGGTGCTATGTGGCGATAATGAAAACAGTTGCCGGGCAATAATCAATGCACCATATCCTTTTATCATGTCGATTGCCAAAACAACGACTCCAATCTTCCAGCCCAGCACGCGAAAGGTGTTTGTGGCTCCCGCATTTCCCGAACCGTGATTTCTGACATCGGTGTCGTGAAATGTCTTTCCCAGCCATATTGCAGACGGAATTGAACCTAAAACATATCCGATTAGTATACTAAACCATGCCATAATCTTATCTATCTCCTGTTATTCGTCTTATATTTCTTAAAAACTGTTCTCTTTGCATACTGCTTCCCAGATTATAACGGAAAGATTTTTCTCCTGTTGGTGTGTCCATTTTGCGGTCTTTCGAGTCCAAATCATTGATAATGGATTTGAATTCATCAGAACCGGCCACAACGGTTAATACACCGGTAGGTTTATAATTGAAATAATACCATTCTGCAGATGATACCTCTAAAAGAATACTAAATTCACCTTCAGTAAAACCACCGCGTCTTCCTTTATTAAATACCATATACGCATCTACATATTTACTGACCTGTTGTTCTCCCAGGAAGGCAATGCCAACCGGCTGTGTAGAAATGAAGCTTTCGGATCTTTCGTCCCAATGAAGCCTGACATCTGTCAATATCATGGTTTGCTTCATGGCATCCGGCATATTTTTGATCCGGTTTTGGATGGTTAATTCTGATATCACTTCATTCCCCTGTTCCTTGCCCAGCATCTCCATAAGTGCTGTTTTAAATCGCTGTGTATTTAAGTCAACACCTTTCAATTCTTTATATGAATTAATGTCTTCTGCCATTAACTCAAGGGCATCTTCGCTGAACAGAAAATCTAAACTTATTACCCCTTTTATTTCTGTGGAGTCGTCATGGATATAATGATTGATTTGGCCATAAGTTTGCAAGTCGACTTGTCCTGTTTCTTTAAAGAATTTAATGCTTCCTTGTCCGTTATGAATGCAGTCACGGGTATTATAGGCTGTGTAATTGCCCGGTAACATTGGTTGCTTAAGCTTTTCTTCCGGAGCAATTCTATATTCCGAGGAAACCTCATCGAATACCAAAACACCTGTGGAGTTAAAAACACTATTGCCTCTGCGATTACTTCGCGTATTATCATCAACAAAGAATGAGCTGTATATCTGTTTGTTGTCTTTTGCATGTAATATGGAAGCATAAGTATCTCTTCCATTGATTGTTTGCATGTTGGAGTCGATCGGGATTTTAATGTTATCCGGCTGAATTACAGAGTTAAACTGAACCCATTGTTTGGGCAATGTGTCGCAATGGTTTCTGATCTGAAAACCACCATCAAAGGTTAAATATTCATCGGTTGAAACTAATTTTACATTACCTTTATAATTAAATGCCGGACTGAGCGTAAAGTTATCATTCTCTTTGATCTTTCCTTTGGCATTGGTCATAGAGGTAGAGTCAACAAAAATGTTATTCAGGTAAATCTTTTGTACCTGATCATTCTTATCCACGTAATCGTAGTTTCCTCGTCCGAAATAGTCATATCGTCCTTCTATGTTGACAACAGCATCGTCGATTGTGTGATATTTCGTTGTTGTATTTGCCAGGATTTTCGCGTTATGCAGCTCATCCATCTCAGCTCTTTTCCGGATTATAACATTTTGTTTATCGGGGAATATAGCTGCATCTGCAACACGTATCATACGTACTCCTTTAGCATCAATGGTTTGATTCACTCTGCTGTAAATGGCTTTTTCTGCTGTAAATTCCAGCGAATCTTGTCCCGGGTGAATGGATACAAAACGTGCACCTTCCAGATCGATATCAGCCAATTCTTTCATACTTTTATTATCATACTTTTTCGACATTTCATCGGAAACCTCTGAAGAAAAGGCCACTTCTTCTTCATCCATATACCAGGTAAATTGGTCGATGAAGCTGATATACTGATTAATTGGAAATTCAATTTTCGAAGAACCGCTGTTGGATGTAAAATCGCCTTTTCGATCAGCAAATGAAATCTCAGCTTTGAAGTTGTTTGTGATCAAATCTTGTTCTACCTTGTCTCCGGATCCCAAACCGAATTCGGATTCCTTTGTATGGAGTGTAAAATCACAAGTATCGGCATTTATATTTTGGTTGTCGTATTCAAATTTCTCTGATTGTATTGCAGCTTCCTCAATTTGCATCGTTCCACTTCCATGCATATAATCAGGGGAATAATTAATTTTTCCTTCAATCTGTGCTTGTTGATCAAACATATTCATTGGTTTGTCCTGGCTGCGAACAGTCATTAAATTGTTATAGGGTTCCCAATGGAGTTCAACATTATTACCTCCTACGGACGGATATTCAACCTGCCCTTTTTGGGCCTTAACGTTGTATTCATAGGCTATTGCATTTGTGCTATCCGGGAAGAAATCAAACTCATGAGATTTGGCTGTAGCTGTTAAATACTTTAGGGTTCCGTTTCCTTCTAATCCTTTGTTGCTGAGCATGATTTGATCTGTGTAATGCCCTTTGCCACCATAGGCTGTAAAGCCTGTTTCCGGAGTTTGATAAATAAAGCCCAGCGAATAGTCTTTTTGTACGGAAAGCGGGTGCTCGATGACGGGGAAGATGCCCCCGGAAGCCAGGTAACCATCAAACTGCAGCCCTTCGGTTTCAAAGTTATCCAAACTGTCAATGCTAAACGGATCTATGCGGTAATAGAATTCATTGCGGTCATATATGTTGGGATATTTGCTGTTTTTATCATAATAAACATAAGCATTAGATTCACTGTTTAAGACAGGAAACTTGGGTGATGGTTTTCTTCCTGACTTATTATCCGGTTTATCAATCAACAGATTCCCCTGCATGTCTTCAATTACACTTTCCACATATTTACGATCTGCATATTTGTCTTTATGTTCTTCAAATGGTTTTACCCAAAACTCCAGTGAGTCAACAAGAGGCAAGTTGATTTTGAAATTCTTGTAGGAAAACTCAAAATCATTCCCGTGGATGACAAAGCGCCCGGCTTTAATTTTTCCGTTAAAGTCAAAGTCCCGGTTTTTCTTTAGCGTTAGTTGATCTTGTTTGGGGTCAATGACTACATTCTGAGAGTCACTGAGCGTAATCATACGTACACCAAACAATTTCATGTTATAATCCAAAAGACTTAACTCCGCATTGCTTTGCTGTCTCGTTCTTGAGTTAAAGCTAATCACGTCATAATCGGTTAAACCCCGTCGAGCTTTCAGGTAATTAAATAAGCGTTCCCGGATTGTAATCATATCATTATCCAGGTTATAGTTTAAGAATCCCATATTGGCCAGGCGCAAAATCATTGCTTTAACCATGTGCGGGGCATAACCCACAAACTGAACAATCTCATCCAGATGGAAATGCCTTTTCCCGGTTCTGTTATGGAAATCCTGAATATAATACAAGGGATTCTTTTTATCCATCCCTTTTATTTGCTCAAACTCTCTCTGATCGTAGAAATCCTGGGAGCGGAAAAAAGCTGTGTTTCTTCCTGAAGCAGAAGGTAAGTTTTGAAACTGGAGCTTTTCTTGTCCCAGCTTAAAAAATATAGCTTCCACGTCAATGTCAATCATGTGGTATGTATCGTAAAAGGGACTACGCGATAATCCTTCCTGGTCGCGGTTTATGGACAATAGTTTTTTGTCATCTTCATATGTCACACGGATAGCCGGATGATAAATCGAGTCTTCTTCTAAATACATTGTTAAAGCAGCTCTTCGGCTTACAATGCGGGAAGAGTCGATTCCGAAATCTTCTGCTGTTAATTTAATAAAAGGTTTGTTGTCTCTGTTGATAATAATTGAGGCATCCCCGGCTTCAGAAGAGGAAGCAACAAGCTTGTTGCCTAACATGGAAAAGCCTCCTGTATAATCGATGGAAGGAAAGATATTTTTAATCACTTTTTGGCCTTCAGAAGACACAAAGCGCGGGTAACGAGGGTTTTTTATGCGGTCTCTGGAGACTCCGGTTTCCGTGCGGTTGCTTAAGCGTCCAATCAATGGATCAGAAAAATATTCTTTGTAAAAGAAGTTGACATTCTCAATTGTGTATTTTGTAAAGCGCATGTCGATCTCATAATCATTGAGGTTTGCATACACTTTGTCAGGGTCTAAACCGGCATTTTCCCATGTTACAACCCCGCCTTTTCCATGCCAGCGATGACGCTCGATATTGTAATAACCACTCGTGTTGTAAATCATGCTGGAGTCTTCATGGGAGTAGGCGATCAGATCTGTTTTGGGAATTTCAATTTTAAATTCTTTATTGGCTTCGTCAAATACAAATTTATATACATCAGAAGCAGATTGCCATTTCGTGCCCCGGTGAGAAATAAGGTATTTGTTTTTGATGAAGTTATGTAGATTGTTTAATGTCTTTTGGACTTTGGATCGCGGAAAGCGCTTGATATAATAGGATAATCCATCGGAAAAACCTATGAATTTTTCATTGGCGTTTTCTTGCCGGAACAAGGCATATATACTTTTTAGATAATTCAGTATATTGGGCTCAACCTGATGACGTTTTTCCAATAACAGATTGACGGTTTTTGTTACTGTTTTCTTTTGTTCTGTTTTTAAGGTGTCTGACTTCCAGAACAGTTTAAACTGAATCGCAAATTCTTCAGCTTTTTTTCTTTCATCTCTGATATTAATACTTTCTACCATTCTGTCAAGCTCTTTTGGGAAATCTTGCGGGGATTTTGATATTTCCCTTATTACTTGAGCATTTGTGAGTAATGGCGTGAGGACTAGCAGAATAAGAATGAAGTAGTGCGTATAGTGTTTCATTTTTGTCTTCTATGATTCTATAGCCGTAAAAACAGCTGCTACCCAATTGTTTTTACTTGTGTAATTTATAAGATTCAAACCGAATTTTTCAGCCATAGTCCGTATGGAATCAAGATCTTCCGTGTAAAAACCGCTAAAAATAATTGTAGCATTAGGTGAGAGGATTTTACTGTACGAAGGGATATGGTTTAAAAGAATGTTCCGGTTGATGTTGGCTAAAATAAGATCGAAAGTATAATTCGTTAAAATGTCAACATCGCCCTGAAGCACATCAATTTCCTGATTATTCTTTCTGATGTTTTCCTGAGTGTTACCTACAGCCCATTCGTCATTGTCCACCGCAACAACCTTATTGGCTCCTTTTATTTTGGCAAGTATAGCTAAAACACCCGTTCCGGAACCCATATCTAAAACATCTTTGTTCTTTATATCCATAGAAGTCATCAGATCCAGAACCATTGCTGTTGTTTCATGATGGGCCGTTCCAAACGACATTTGCGGCTGAATGATGAGTTCATAAGGGATGTCAGGAACCGGATCATGAAAAGGCGCTCTTACGATGCATTGGTCGTTGATATAAACCGGGTTGAAATTACTCTCCCATAGCTCATTCCAATTTTTATCCTCAAGCTGATCTGTCTTGTAATCTATTGAAAACAGCGGTTTTATTTCTTCTGATAATACCTTGAATTTTTCCGGGTTATATTTATTCGTTGGAAGATAAGCATGAATAACATCATCTTCTTCCCAGTATGACTCAAACCCTATATCATCCAAATAAGAAACAAGTATTTCTCTGTTTTCTGATGTATCCGGATTCAGTGTAAAATCAAATTCTGTATAACCCATAAGGTGTTTTTTTAATTAAAACTTTGGACTATTTCTATAAAGTCTTTTGCTTTAAGCGATGCACCGCCGATAAGTCCACCGTCAACATCATTTTTAGAGAAAAGTTCCACTGCATTATTCGGTTTGCAGCTTCCTCCGTATAGTAAGACTATATTTTCGGCCACTGTATCACCATATTTTTTAGCAATTAGCTGCCGGATAAAATGGTGCATTTCCTGAGCTTGTTCCGGAGTTGCCGTTTTACCTGTTCCAATAGCCCAGACGGGCTCATAGGCAATGATAAGGTTACTTATTTGTTCCTTGTTGAGGTGGAATAAGCTTTCTTGAATTTGTTTTTCAATCAACTCGTTTTGTTTGTTGCTTTCTCTGGTCTCCAGAGGTTCTCCACAACAAAATATGGGAGTTAGTTGTGCTTCTAAGACAGCATTCACTTTTTGTTTTAAAAATTCGTTGGATTCATTAAAATAACTGCGGCGTTCGGAATGTCCAACGATAATGTATTCAGCCCCTGTGGATTTTATCATCTCCGGGGATACCTCTCCGGTAAACGCTCCCCTGGGTTCATGGTAACTATTTTGAGCTCCAACAGAAATGTTATCGTAGCCGTCTACTTGTTTTACCGCATCGGGTATCCAGGGAAACGGGGGTATAATGATAATTTCTTGCTCATTGGTTATTGCATCATTCGTGGATTTAACTTCTTTTATGATGTCATTGACCAGTTGACTTGCCTCATCCTGAAGCATGTTCATTTTCCAGTTTCCTGCGACAATTTTTTTTCTCATAACGCGAAAAGTTTGCATCAAATATACGAAAAATTATGCGACCCGTATGCGGGGGTCCAACATACCATAGATTATGTCGATCAAAATATTGATTAGAATAAGAATTACAGAGATAAATAAAACGGCTCCCATAATTACCGGGAAGTCGTATTTTTCCAGAGCTGTTACAATGACGACGCCCAGTCCTTTCCAGTCGAAGACATATTCTACGAAGACGGCACCGGCCAAAAGGGAGGCAAACCAGCCTGAGGTAGCTGTGATTACAGGATTTAGTGCGTTTTTTAGTGCATGCCCCATGACGACTTTGCGCTGTGACAGCCCTTTGGACTTTGCTGTTTTGATATAATCCTGCGATAATGTTTCCAGCATGGAGCTGCGGGTGAGCTCCGTGACAATAGCCAGGGGCCTTATGCCAAGGGTTAAAGCCGGCAGAATGAGGTTTTTTAAGTCGAGATATTTACCCCGCCCGAAGTCATCTACCGAATACATGCTGCCGATCATGTCAAGCCCTGTATATTCGCCCAAAACAAAAGCAAACAGCCACCCGATCAATATGGCTGCAAAAAAGGAAGGAACGGACATGCCGAGAACCGATAATACCAGCGCGGACTTATCGAAAACACTGTCTTTGCGTAAAGCACTTATAATCCCTATAATTAATCCGAAGATGACAGCAAAAGTTATGGCGGTTAAAGCCAAAAGCGCTGTTTTGGGAAATGCTTCAGCTAAAATGTTACTGACTTTTCGCTTGCTTTGGTAAGACCTTCGCAAATAGGGCTTTTTTAAAACAATGCTTCCGTTTCCACTTTTGAAAAGCGGGGTTGCTGTCGTATACTTTTCCTTATCCAGATAAAAATAATGCTTCTCATCGTTATGATTATGCCACGAAACGGGCGAGAGATCATTTAGATATTTAAAATATTGGATGTGCAGCGGTTTGTTAAGGCCCAGGTCTTTGCGGATAGCTTCTACCGAGGATATATCAGCCCTTTGGCCTAACATCATCCTGGCCGGATCGCCGGGTAAGATGTTGAACAGGAAAAACACAATGGTAACAACGCCCAATAAGACCAATACTCCATATCCAAGTCTGCGTAAAATGAAACGTGTCATAAACGTTTGATAGTTTGTGTTTTGTTCGTTGTTGTGATCTCTCTGATTTCCTGTTATAATATCTTCTTAGCGTGATGAATTAAGATATTCCTTTTTAAAATATTGATATTGGGGAAAATCATTATAATGCCATTTCTCTACAATTACTCCGTCTTTGAGAAGCATAAGTCCCGGATTTGAACGTATTACTGTTTTTAAAGCAATGTCATCCGCCAGATAAAATGGATAATCCAGATTTAATTGTTGTTTATAAGTGGATGATTTCTCGAAAAGATCACCTGTTATCGCATAAAACCCAATACTGTCTTCTTTGCATTGCTCATAAAATGCATCCATGGTGATCATACTCTCCTCATCTGCTTTTTTAAGGGAGTGAGCAATCAGAATAAAAGTATATCCTTTCTTATTAAAAATCGATTCACTTATGTTCTTACCTTCTTTATTTTCAACCAGTAAGGTTTTATCCGGAGTATCCGGAGCTTCGGAACGTTGGTTTACAAATTCCCATTTTTCGTTAAAACCCGGCTGGTCATAAGGTAATTCCTCTGATAGCCATTCTTTTGTTTCTCCGGTTTCTTTATTTTTATATTCCAGATAGACCTTAGGTTGTGGTATTTCTTCTGCCATTTTGGTTCCTTCTTTCCAGGCGCGAAAGTCCAGGATCGGCAGATGTTGATAGGAGTACCAGGAAAAGCTTATCAGAATAAAAATACCAATAAAAACGATGACAGATTGCTGGATTTTATTCCAATAGGGCGAAAACTTTCTTCTTTCCCTGAATATGATAATTGCAAATATCAACAGTACGATGTTCTTAAAAAACGTTTCCCAGTTGGTCATAATAATGGCATCACCAAAACAACCACAATCACTCACCGGATTGGCAATTGCAAGATAAAGGGTAAGGGGCGTAAAAAAGGCCATAAAAAGCAAGTTTCCCCAGGCTGCCAGCTTAGGGCGAGCATTAAATACAAGGGCAAAGCCAATAACAAATTCCAGGGCACTGACAATTACTGAAAGATAAAGAGCAGTTGGGTCAAGCCATTCAAGAGAGAATGCTTCATAATAGTCCATGAGTTTATAGGTGAATCCCCATGGATCTATCCCTTTCACAAAACCAGAAAACATAAAGACTAAACCTGCCAGAATTCTGCTTATATTTCGTATTACCTTCATAAATCACAATTTTATTAAATCCTAATTTGTAATGATATACAATGTAAATTTATTTTAATTAAATAAATTAAAAAAAGCTTAACTGAAGAAACTTTTTTCTGTTAGCTGTTTTTTTCTTCCTCAATTTTTATCAGTGCAAAAACAGCATAATTGATAATATCCCGGTAGTTGGCATCAATACCTTCGGAGAATTTTGTTTCACCCTGATTGTTTTCGATTTGTTTTATGCGCAAGAGTTTCATCAGGATAATATCGGTAAGTGATTCGCGTCGCATGTTACGCCAGGCTTCGCTATAGTCATGGTTTTTGTTTTCCATCAAACCTTTGGAGTCATGGAAGTGTTTTAAATAGAGTTCTTGTGCTTTTTCAACACTTAAATCTTTATCATCCGCGGCAGTGCCTAATTCGAGCTGAATTAAGGCCATGATCGAATAATTGATAATGCCAATGTATTCATCATCAATCGTTTCATTTATCTTCTGAATGCCTTTTTCTTCATAGCTTTTAATGCGTTCGGCTTTAATATATATTTGGTCTGTAAGACTGGAAGGCCGTAGAACTCTCCATGCACTTCCATAATCCTGCATTTTTCCGACAAAAATTTGCTTGCATTTTTCTATGATATCATTATATTGGGAAGCTGTTTTATTGTACATTCGAACTTTATTTTTGGTAAATAAATTTTAACTAGAAACCGCTCAAAATTAAAAAAAATTGGAACGAACAGGTATAAAGAATGACGATACTTTTTTTCAATCCCAAAAAACGATCAATTGCTGTGGCCGTTTGATGAGTCTGGAAAGCCCATTGGTTATGGGTATCCTTAATATTACCCCGGATTCTTTTTATGATGGAGGAAAGCATTTTTCTTCCGATGATGCTATTGTCCGGCAGACTTCAAAAATGCTTCAGGAGGGAGCCGATATTATAGATATTGGTCCTATGTCCACGCGTCCCGGAGCTGAAATCATCAGCGTTGAGGAAGAAGAACAGCGATTGATTCCTGCTTTAAAACTATTGACTAAGGAATTTCCGGAGACCGTATTCTCTGTTGATACATTCCGTTCACAGGTTGCACGCAGTGCTGTGAAGCACGGGGCTGCCATTATTAATGATATTTCCGGAGGCTGCCAGGACCCCGAAATGTTTCAAACTATTGCTGAACTTCACGTTCCTTATGTCATGATGCACATGCAAGGCACACCGGCTAATATGCAGAAGAATCCCCGGTATGAGCATGTCGTTAAAGAGGTGGGTATGTTTTTTTCCTCTCAATTGGAAAAGTTAAAGAAGATGGGTGCCCATGATATTATTCTGGATCCCGGGTTTGGATTTGGAAAATCTCTGGAGCATAATTATCAACTGCTGGCCGGATTACACTATTTCTCAATGTTTGAACTGCCACTGCTCGTTGGGGTTTCCAGGAAGTCTATGATTAATAAAGTGTTAAGCACAAAGCCGGCAGAGGCTCTAAATGGAACAACAGCGATTAATGTCATGGCCTTAGAAAGAGGAGCCGGGATACTTCGGGTGCATGATGTCCGCGAAGCCCGTGAAGCAGTAGCTTTGGTTTCTAAACTTAATGAAGTGGAGAAATTAAACATGGATTGATCTTTGATTTTTGTATGATTTTGACTAAATTTGTAGAGTTGATTAAGTATAAATATGGTTAAAGAAAAGGAAAAAACATCACCGGAAAATTTGGAATCTCAGGATGAAGAACGTCAATTAATTCTTCATAATGATGATTTTAATACGTTTGATTTTGTTATTGAAACATTAGTTGAAGTTTGTGATCATGAACCGGAGCAAGCTGAACAATCAGCATATATTGTTCATTTTAAGGGAAAATGTTCTGTGAAAAAAGGTTCATACAAAGATCTTAAGCCTCGTTATGAGGCAATGAAAAACAAAATGTTAACTGTTACAATAGACTGACTGACTGAAAGTTTTTCTGCGTTAGGGATTGGCAATGAGCGTGTAAAATAAATTGAAACCAAGAATTTAATGTATATTATTGGTTAACAGGAACATATATAATTGCGTAAAATCATAAAACATATAGGCTCAACCTTTTGTTAGACAGTTTCCCGGAACACCGGGGCAGCTAAAATTAATTCTGCAAAATTACAATCATGAAAAAAATTTCACTTTTACTTATCGTTTTATTATTGTTTTCAGCTTGTTCTGAAGTTCCCATCACAGGGCGTAAGCAGATGAATCTTCTTCCCAGTAGTATGATGCTCAGTATGAGTCTTACGAATTATAAGGAAGTATTAAATGAGAGCAAAGTATTGCCCGATCAGGATTCCAAAACAAAAACTGTAAGAAATGTAGGTAATAAGATATCTGATGGGGTAAGCTCATTTATGAAAGAAACCGGTGATAAAGACCGGATAAAGGACTTTAAATGGGAGTACAATGTGATTGACAAAGATGTTATTAATGCCTGGTGTATGCCCGGAGGTAAAATTGCAGTATATACCGGTATTCTTCCGGTAACAAAAAATGACGGTGGTTTAGCCACGGTATTAGCCCACGAAATTGCCCATGCCGTTGCGAAGCATGGAAATGAAAGAATGAGCCAACAATTGGCTGTTGCCTTAGGTGGAATATCTTTGGAAGTCGCCATGAAAGAAAAACCAGATAAAACCAAAAATATCTTCAGGTCGGTTTATGGTGTAGGATCAACATTAGGAACCCTGGCTTATTCGAGAAAACACGAATATGAAGCAGATAAGCTGGGAATGGTTTTTATGGCGAAAGCAGGTTATGATCCGAATGAGGCTATCGAGTTTTGGAAACGAATGAAAGCACAAAAAAATGGAGCTTCAGTACCTCAGTTTCTTTCTACTCATCCTACGGATGAAAATAGGATAGAGGCCATGAAAGAATATTTACCTGAGGCCCGCAAATATTATTCAAATAATTAAAAAACTATGAGCTGGATATTGGTCGTTGTATTGATTTTGGTGGGCATATTATTATTGTTGCTTGAGTTGCTGGTTATCCCCGGGGCTACAGTGGCAGGAATAGCCGGATTTGGGCTTATTGCTTTTTCCGTATATTTATCTTATGACACCTATGGTGTTACTGCCGGTAACTGGACATTAGCGGGTGCCGCTGGAGCTTCTTTGCTTAGCGTTATATTCGCTTTCCGTTCCCGAACGTGGAAAAAGGCGGGATTGGATTCTTCTATTACAGGCAAAGCGAATACGTTCGAGGATAATAGTCTGCAAAAAGGAGATACAGGAGTTACCATGTCCAGGCTGGCTCCTTCAGGCAAAGCGCGGATTAAAGGCCAGTATTATGAAGTGCAGTCTATTGCCGGGATGGTGAATGCAAAGCAAGAAATTGTTGTTACCAAAGTAGAAGGAAATCGAATTTATGTTAAACAAAAATAATCTCATTTAAAACCCCAATTTTATGGAAATAGGAATTATGATTGCCATTGGTGTAGCCGCTATATTTTTCTTGTGGCTCATCTTTTATTTTATCCCCGTTGGCCTGTGGTTTTCCGCATTGGTCTCCAACGTAAGGATATCGTTGCTACAGCTAATCCTGATGCGTTGGCGTAAAGTACCGCCGGGAGTTATTGTTACTGCCATGATTAACTCGACAAAGGCAGGTTTGAATTTAACCCGCGATCAGTTAGAGGCTCATTATTTGGCCGGTGGCCGGGTGAAGTCTGTTGTTAATGCACTTATATCTGCTGAAAAAGCAAATATGGGCCTCGACTTCCAAACTGCTGCTGCTATTGACCTTGCCGGACGTGATGTTTTAGAGGCTGTTCAGATGTCAGTAAATCCAAAGGTTATTAATACACCTCCGGTATCTGCAATTGCAAAAGACGGTATTCAGCTTGTTGCCAAAGCCAGAGTAACCGTTCGTGCAAATATCAAGCAATTAGTAGGTGGTGCTGGTGAAGAAACCGTTTTAGCCCGTGTTGGTGAAGGTGTTGTTTCTTCTATCGGATCGGCCCAAAGCCATAAAGCTGTTTTGGAAAATCCGGACTCCATTTCCAGGGTTGTTCTGGAAAAAGGATTGGACTCAGGTACTGCCTTTGAAATTCTTTCAATTGATATCGCCGATGTTGATGTAGGAAAGAATATCGGAGCCCAATTGCAGATGGATCAGGCTTATGCCGATAAGAACATTGCTCAGGCTAAAGCTGAGGAACGTCGTGCTATGGCTGTTGCAGAAGAACAGGAGATGAAAGCTAAAGCTCAGGAAGCCCGTGCTAAAGTGATTGAAGCAGAAGCAGAGGTACCCAAAGCTATCTCAGAAGCATTCCGCTCCGGTAACCTTGGCGTAATGGATTATCAAAAATATCGCAATATCCAGGCTGATACCGATATGAGAAATTCAATTGCCAGCCCGGAAGAAGATGAATCGTATCGTGAAGACTCCGATCAAACCAAACAGGGCGATTCGGATAATAAAAAAGATGAATAATTCGAACTAAAACCAAAATCTAAAAAGCGGAGAGCAAAAATGTTCTTCGCTTTTTTTGTGATTGTTACGGGTTGCCCCGATTAATTATAAGTTGTTTGCAAATTTCAATAAATAATTGTATTTTTATCCTCAGAAAAATAAAATAGCTGTGCAAGAATCCGGACAAACATCAGTAAAGTGGAGTCAAAACTTTGACTGGAGCGATAAGTTGATACTTATCGTTGAAGATGTAGAAGCTAACCATTTGTTTATTTCATCGGCATTGAAAAAAACAAATACTAAAATGTTGTGGGCTAAAAACGGGAAAGAAGCCGTGAAAATGGTGATTGAAAATCCCGATATTGATCTTGTTTTAATGGACATCCGCTTGCCCGAACTTGACGGATATGAAGCCACTCGTCAAATTAAAGAGTTTCGTAAGAGTCTGCCTATTATTGCCCAAACGGCTTATGTGATGTCAAATGAAAAAGGAAAAGTATTGCAAGCCGGCTGCGACGATCTTATCACAAAACCTATTCGCCTGAAAGTATTATTGGAAACAGTAGCCAAATATTTAAAGTAATATTTAATCAGATATTTGTACAAAGGATTACTTCCTTCATCAGCAAATGCTAAATCGAAGAAGTTGAGGCTGCCGAATGTTTAAAAATTATTAGTTTTTTGTCTACTTTCTCAACGCGTAAATCAAATGTTTTTTCAATGTATTTAATTGTTTTTAAAGTATAAATGAAAACGTGTGTGTCATCATTCCGGTAGTACCATTTTGCAAACGGGATTTTTTCATTGTAAAGATGAGTCATGATAATTAAATATCCCTCTGGTTTTAAGATGCTTATTAATTTGTTTATCTCGGATTTCGGGTCGTTAAAATGCTCAAACACTTCGCAACTGAAAATATAATCGTAGTTGTTTTCCAGATTATCTTTATCCGGATAAAAATACGGATCATACAGTTTTACATTATACCCATTTTCCCTGAGGTTTTTGGTAATAACAGGGCTGGTTCCACAACCGTAATCCAGACCTGAATGACCGGCAGTAAATTTTTGCAGAATAGTATTTGTGATAGGAGATGTAAAATTTTGGTATGCTTCGTCATGGATGTCATTATTGTGTTCCAGATACCGTTGTTTTTCTCTTTCATTGGTAACATGGTACTTTTTATCTCTTACGTAAGCGCCACAGGTTGAGCAAATAAAATAATATTTATCTGCTCTGGATTCAAGAGGAGTGTCGCAAAGTGGACAGAGCATATATTAAAAATTTTTAGAATTCGTTTGATCTATGTTTTGAACAGGGAAGTATTCCTTCCTTAATTTAACCTGTTTCCCTTTTGTGAAAAATGACAGCTTCAAAAAATTGACAGTCAAATTATAAGAGTTTATAGAGCAAAAATAACAGGTATCACCAATATAAAAACTCAAAATAAAACGGGATACAATTCCTGTTCCCGTTTTATTTGAAATGAAAATAGGATTATTTATCTGAGATCGATAACTTCCACATCCGGGTGGTTAGATTTACTAAATTTAAATTTACTATCGGGAAGGTTATTGTTGGTTTTAAATTCTTCAATGATATAAGTGTATGTGGTGCTGTTTTTATCATAAACGGTGGAACTTACCAACTGATGATTTTTTTGATTAATACGCACACGAACTTTAAAAAACGATTTACCTTCTTTGGGAACCAGGTCAATAATGTCAATTGTATTACCGGCTATTGTTTCGGTCCTGATATATTTTGAGCGGTATTTTTCCTCCCAGTCTGAAAGTACTTTCAATGGATTGTTTTCGGCATTTTCTTTAGCAGAAGCTACTTGTACTTCTTTAGATCCCGGCAGAAAACTCCAAACTGTTTCACCGTCTGAAATAATGATTTGATCCTGGATATTAATTCTGTACATGTCATCTTTTATCCAGGCAGAGCCGGATTTTTCTTCGTGAATATCATGTTCATTGTTATCCATGTTGTAACTAAACTTAATACTCACATCCTGATAGGACTCCAGTTTATTGCTGGCTTTGTTCAGGATCTTTTTTGATTTGGAGTTATCAACCTGTGCTGAGGCTAATAATCCAGCAAATACAAAAGCAATGACAAGGAAGATTGTTGTTTTTCTCATATGATTATCTATAAAGTCCATTATTCATTTTTACCGTTCAAATATTGTTCCAAAGTGGCTTCGTCACTAATTTTAACTTCCCGCGCTTTGCTGCCTTCAAAAGCGCCGACGATGCCGGCGGCTTCCAGCTGGTCAATAATTCTTCCGGCACGATTATAGCCTAATTTCAATTTTCTCTGCAACAGGGAAGTGGATCCATGCTGATGTTGTACAATTACGCGAGCTGCTTCTTCAAACAGGTCATCGCGGTCTTCATCGCCTGCATCGCTTATTCCGCCGCTGTCTTCTGTTACTTCAGGGAGAATAAACGCGCTGGAATAGGCTCGTTGTGCCCCGATAAAATCACAAATACTGTCGACTTCAGGAGTGTCTACGAAAGCACACTGAAGGCGAATCAAGTCATTTCCGGTAGAAAGGAGCATGTCACCACGTCCGATAAGCTGATCAGCACCGGCGGCATCCAGGATCGTGCGGCTATCTACTTTGGAGGTAACACGGAAAGCTATTCGAGCCGGGAAGTTTGCTTTGATTACGCCTGTAATGATATTTACTGACGGACGTTGAGTAGCGATAATTAAATGGATCCCTACAGCTCTTGCCAGCTGAGCCAACCGAGTGATGGGGTTTTCCACTTCTTTGCCTGCCGTCATAATCAGGTCTGCAAACTCATCAACAACCAAAACAATATAAGGCATGTAACGATGGCCTTGCTCCGGATTTAACTTGCGGTCGACAAATTTGGTGTTATATTCTTTGATGTTCCGGGTATGCGCATTTTTTAACAGCTCGTAACGTTGATCCATTTCAACCGTCAGAGAATTCAATGTTTTAACTACCTTTTGCGTATCAGTAATGATCGCCTCTTCTGAGTCGGGTAGTTTAGCCAGATAATGCCGTTCGATTTTGGAGAACAAACTAAGCTCCACTTTTTTCGGATCGACCATTACAAATTTTAATTGTGAGGGATGCTTTTTATAAAGCAGAGAAGCAATGATCGCATTCAGCCCGACGGATTTACCCTGACCTGTAGCTCCTGCCATTAGCAAATGGGGCATCTTTGACAAGTCAAACACATAGCTTTCGTTGGAAATTGTTTTACCAATGGCAATGGGTAAGGCAAATTTGGAATTTTGAAATTTAGACGACTGTACCACTGTTCTCATCGAAACCGTTTCCGGATTGCTGTTAGGAACTTCAATGCCGATGGTGCCGCGACCCGGTATCGGAGCAATAATACGAATACCTAAAGCTGAGAGGCTTAAGGCGATATCGTCTTCCAGATTCTTGATTTTTGAAATGCGTACGCCAGGAGCGGGAACAATTTCATATAATGTAATGGTTGGCCCGATCGTTGCCTTTATTTTACTGATCTCTATGTTGTAATTGTTAAGCGTATTAAGGATTTTGTTTTTATTTGTTTCCAACTCTTCCTTTTCTACGCTGATCATATCTGATCCGTGCACTTCCAGCAGATCAACATGTGGAAATTGATAATCCCGTAGTTCTAACGTAGGATCATACGGCGTGTCAACCTTATAATGTTCCTTAGAAGAGTCTTCTGTTTCTGCTGTTTTTTCTTCTTTGGGCTGTTCAACCGTCATTTCTATACCTTCTGACTCTTCATTGGGCTCTTTGTCGTCCTGCGGCGTTTCATTTGTGAGCTCAATATCATTTCGGTTTTGCTCATGATCTTCTTTAGTAACTTCCTCTTCCTTCGTTGATTGTTCGTCTTCAACAATAGAGCTGTGGGCAGCATTTTTAGTGCCAACTTCTGCAGGAGTATCAAATTCCTCTTCGGTTTTCTCTGTTTCGTTCGTTTCTGTCTTTTCCTGATGAGCGGCATCCTGCGTTTCAGCTTGGGTTTTAGGTTCTTTCTTTTTCAGTATGTTCATAACAAAACTGAAACTTAAGATCAGGTAAACCAGGAAAATAAAGAACAGAATAAAACCGGTTCCGATTTCTCCGAACATGCTGCTGAGCCATTCATTACTTTGATATCCAAAGGTGCCACCCAGGATTAGCATTTCTCCACTGCGGAAAATAAATCCTAATGTAACAGATAACCAAACAATTAAGAAAATGGAGTGACGGTATATTTTAGCCTCCGGGAATAGTTTTATGTCGGCAAACCAACGTAGTCCGGTAGTGACAAACATAAGTATAAAAAGAAAAGATGAAACACCAAACCATTTGGTAATAAACAGATGGGAAAGAAAAGCGCCTAATTTACCGATAAGATTCTGAGGCTTAATATCTGTATCCAGGAAAAATTCACTTGCAGATATTTCCATGGCACTAAAATCTCCTTTCCACGCAAATAAGTGGGAAATAAAGGAAAGGAAAAGAAGCAATGAAAAGACGAATAAAGTTAACCCGGCAACTTTTCTTGTTCGCTCGCCTGGTATTAATTTAAGGTTTACTTTACTTTCCTTATTCGATTTTCCGGACTTTGCCGAAGTGGCTTTACTTTTCTTCTGAGCCTTATTTTTAAATGTGTTTTTGTACTTGTTGGTATTTCTTCCCATGAGTAGATTTCTTGGTGAACAAAAGTAAAAAAAAACCAGTAATTAAACGGAGCATAAAAATAATAATACCTATTAATAATATTATGCACCCGATTCCCGGGATAATGAAATAAAAAACGCATGAACATCAAAGCCCATGCGTTTTTCTGTTTTGAGCAAATATTTTTATTGTCCTGCTTGTCTTAATTGCTTTAATTCTTCGTCTGTTAATTTTTCGTAGTCTTCAGGGACAAGAAAATCTGTTTCTTTCAGGTTGGTTTCTTCAATGGATTTGGCAGTGTATTTCGTTACCATATCTCCTTGCTTAAGTTCATATTCGAGAACCATACCATCGATTTCTTTCATAAACGGGTTGTCAAAATTGATCGATTTATTCCCGATTTCAGGCGTATAATACATTGTTAGTGTTTCCGTTTCGCCATAATCGTTTTCATATTTTGCGATAGCCTTTTTGGTTGTATACCCGGCAATTTCTTTTGTTTCGTCCGTCTTTTCTACTCCAATAAGTTCAATATTAGCATTTTGGGCTTTGATTTTTTCTTCCGAAAGTGTATAATATTTTTTCATTCCGCTACCAGCGACCATAATGGTTTTCGTTTTGGCTTCTCCGTCTACAATCTGAACGATTTCGGCCATGCCCATGTTTCTAACGGTTTTAGCATAGTTGTCCATGACATAAGTCACAGATTGTTTTGGCATTTGGGCCTTTTGTGCAGGTTCCAGATCTGCATCAGGATAGGAAATGTCGTACGTGATTTTTCCTTCAAAGCTTTTGCTTCCACCCTTAAAAATGCTGCAGGAAGAAAATACAAAAGCTATGGCTACGAATAAAATAAATGTTGTGCGTTTCATGATTTTCTTTTTTTATTTGTTTATGCAAATATAGTAAAATCAATAGTAACGTCGTTTGGTTCTGTGTAGAAAATTAATTGGGTTTTGGCTATCGCTTCTGAATTCTAAGTTATCCCTGGCAGTAAAATACTCATTTTCTTTTCTCCCTGTTAACATAACCATTGTCTTTTCGAACGGAGGAAAACCCCGCGCCATCGAGGTTTTGCGTGGTGAGCTGCGTTTGCCGGAGGCGCGAAGGTCTCCCGGCGCAAGGTTGCGACGTTTTTAAATGGCTTTCCTGTAAAAAGCCGAATTGCAAATCCGGCTGGCTTTGCTCTGCGGGCCGGCCTGCCCATTCAGGGGAAAGGGGCTGGGCGGCTAGGCCTTTAAAAGTCTTCCCGGCTGGCTTCCCGACAACCCGCAGGGAGATTTCCTCCTTCGGCGGACGCGGTCTCAGTCAGGACTTTTTCCACTGCGTTCCAAAAGTCCCTCCATCGAAATGACAGTGGTTTTGGGGGGCAGAGAGGAAAAATGGAAAAACGACCACGCCTTTAAAATTAATTTGTTGTAGCCGTTTTTCCATTTTTCCTTTCCTTACACAATGCGATTTGTCATCCCGAATCCCCGGAAAATCGAAGCGGAGCGGAGGTTTTGCGGGGTGAGGGATCTACCGGCGTAACGTCGCGACGTTTTTTAATGGCTTTTTTGTAAAAAGCCGAATTACAAATTCGGCTGAGCTTTGCCCCGCGGGCCGGCCTGCCCATTCAGGGGAAAGGGGCTGGGCGGCCAGGCCTTTAAAAGTCTTCCCGGCTGGCTTCCCGACAACCCGCCGGGAGATTTCCTCCTTCGGCGGACGCGGTCTCAGTCAGGACTTTTTCCACTCCGTTCCAAAAGTCCCTCCATCGAAATGACAAGGTCTTATGTTGGTGGACGCGGAAAAATGGAAAACAATTTGTCATCCCGAATCCCCGGTAAATCGAAGCGGAGCGGAGATTTGCGGGGTGAGGGATCTCCCGGCGGGTGGTTGCAGCGTTTTTAATGGCTATAAAGCCGAATTACAAATTCGCCTGAGCGGTTTAGAGAGAGTAAAAAACAACAAAACAAATCCTTATAATGTTATATTCTTTTATAGTTTAGCATGAAAATTCGTTAAATAATACTATTGATAAAAATTTTGTATCTTTCGTAAGTAAAATTAAGATTATGGGCACTAAAGAGATAATAAATGAAATCCAAAAGCTACCGGTAGATAAGCGACTTCTTGTAGTTGAGCGCACCATGCGAAGCATAAGGAAACAAAAAGTAGTGAATCAGATGACTATTGCAGCAGAAAAACTACACGAAGACTATAAGACAGATAGCGAACTCACTCAATTTACGAACATTGATTTTGAGAATTTCTATGAAGCAAGGTGAAATCTGGCTTATCAATCTTGATCCAACCATTGGTGCTGAAATTAAAAAGACACGCCCGGCAATCATCGTCAATGATAACGCTCTGGGAAAACTGCCATTGAAAATTATTGTTCCGTTAACCGACTGGAAAGACCGATTTGAAATCGCTCCATGGATGGTTAAACTGGAGCCTGGCCAGGATAATGGTTTAACTAAAACTTCTTCTGCAGATTGCTTCCAGGTGCGTTCCGTTTCTCATGAAAGAATAGTCAAAAAAATTGGATGCATTTCATTCGATATTATGGAGGAAATCAAAGTAGGCTTATCCAACGTATTATCAATAGATATTCGATAAACAACCTCGCTGTTATTGCGGCTTCCACCGCAGGCACCCCGCGGGCGGGCGTCCGCCGGAGGCGCGGAGGTCTCCCGGCGTAACGTCGCGATGTTTTTAAAATGGCTACTGTCATGCAGCCGAATTACAAATCCGGCTGAGCCTTGCTCCGCGGGCCGGCCTGCCGCTTCAGGGGAAAGGGGTTGGGCGGCCAGGTTTTGTAAAGTCTTCCCGGCTGGTATCGCAATAGCCCGTGGGCAGATGTGACAGTTGGTTCAAGAGTTTCCTCTCCTTCACCTCTAATCTTCCTTCGAAATAATAGTGTTTTTTTTTAAAGAGAAAAGGCAAAATGCATTCTAAAATGTGCAAAAAAGTAAAAAAATGCATTGTGATCAGTGCAATTATATTATCTTTGCTTTTCTAAATTGATGCAACATGGAACATCTTTATGATATCTACAAAACACTGATAAAAAAAGTTAATACATCCTTTACAAGGTATCTCATGGATGAAATTAACTGGAAATCACGATTAATCGCTATTACCGGTGCACGAGGTACTGGTAAAACTACTTTGATGCTACAAAGAATAGTTTTATCCCAAAAAGTTGAAAACAGTTTGTATGCATCGGTTGATAATGTGTATTTTTCCAGACATAGTATAATTGAGCTTGCCGATTCTTTATATAAACTCGGAATACGAAATCTTTATCTTGATGAGGTTCACAAATACAAAAATTGGTCACAAGAAATTAAAAATATTTATGATAGTTATCCGGATATGAACATTGTGTTTAGCGGAAGTTCACTAATTGATATTTATAAGGGGTTTGGAGACTTAAGCAGACGCGTAGTACCGTATTTTTTAAATGGCTTATCTTTCAGAGAATATTTAAACTTTGAAAAAGGATTGTCTCTAAAACCTTTGGAGTTGAAATCTATTCTGAATCATCAGGTGGATCCCGAGCCGGAAACTCCGCTTTTATATTTTAAAAGATATCTGGAAAAGGGGTATTATCCATTTTATAAGGAAGATGATTACGTGGTAAGGTTGGGTGGCGTGATTAATGCAGTTTTAGAAACAGATATTCCAAAGTATATGGATATGAGGCCGGCAACGATAGACAAAATTAAGCAATTACTACAGATTATTGCTGAAAATGTGCCATTTAAACCAAATTATGTAAAAATCGCTGATATGATTGGGGTCTCAAGAAATACATTGCCGGATTATTTTTCTCTTCTTGAGAAAGCAGGAATAATCGTTCAATTGCGGGATAAGACAAAAGGTATAAGGTCATTGGGTAAGGTAAGAAAAATATATTTGAGCAATACCAACTTAAGCTATGCATTAGATGGAAAAGACATCAATATTGGGACTTTGAGAGAAACCTTTTTTATAAACCAGTTAAAAGTAAAACACAAGGTTTATTCATCTGGTAATGGAGATTTTTCATCTGATGACAAAACTTTTGAGGTTGGAGGAAAGAATAAATCACAAAAGCAAATAAAAGATTTAAAAAATGCTTATGTGGTAAAAGATGATATAGAATATGGAATGGGAAATATTATTCCCTTGTGGCACTTTGGATTGATTTACTGATGAATAAAAATAAACCAGGCAAAACCCCGGCTTGGCTGACGGCTTTCGAAAAATGAGCCTCATTGAAGGTGTTTGTTTATAAGTTTTGGGTGATGGTATGTGTCACTTTATCGAGTGGATAATAGTCTGTTGAGTTCTCTCCGAGTCGCTTTTTCTCATTCTCGTGAAGCAGATAGATGATCGCCCTGTCTTGCAGTGTTGGCATGCTCGCGTTCAGGTTCATGAATGACGGGTACATGCCGACATCATTTCTATGTTCGCTTCTTCCGTAGATTTCTTTGATATTTCCCGCTTGGTCTGTGAGGTCAACGCTGATGTCTCCTCCGTTCGTTGAAATTTCTGAATATTGTTTGTTGTTATTAAAACCGTCAAGCGCATCAAACACTGTTGTATTAGCTCCTGCAGATACGTTCCATCCCAAGCTATCAGGATGGTAATTCTTGTCGGGATGATAGGATGAATAACTTCCTGCATCTAAATAATAATTTACTAGTTTGAACGGTCTGCTTGGATCATTAATCGGCACGTCTTTTGAAATTCCGTAGAACAAGCTATCCCCTGGTAGAATAACAAACGACTTGAATAATTGTTTATCTGTTTGCGTCATCGACCCGTAATTGAGTAGTACTTGCCGTCTGCTGGCTTCCTCTGCATCTGTAAGGTATCCTGCTGAGCTTGGCGGTCCTCGTATCATGTCTTTGATCTTGTTCGGGTTCGCCGTTACTTTCGTTCCGTGGTTTGGATCGTTTGTTGTTGTTGGCAGTTCTAGCGAGTCTGGCACCATGGTCCAGTTTACTGTTGCACTGCTGTCTTTTGGCCATACTATTTCTGTTTGTGTTTGGTATTCGTGTCCTTCTCTTGAGAGGTATCCTGCGTTTGTCGTCTTGTATCCTACTTGGAAGAATCCTTGCGTTTGGCATGGTATGTTGTTGAGGTTGTATTCTCCGTTTGGTCCGGTCACGTCTTGTGCTATGATCGTGCTGTCTGCTTGTTTTCTAAAGATCACCATTGTGCTATCTAGTGTTTTCGTGCTGTCGTAGATGTCTGTTATCGTCCCCTTGATGCTCTGGTTCTGATCGAGTTGATTTACATAAACTTGGCCTAGACTAAATGTGTTTTGTGTTATTTTTATTGTGTCAACATATTCTTTGAACATTTGGGTGGAGCTCGTATCAGTGGGTGAAAGATGGAGTTCATACATGGCCGTGTCTGCATTTCCCTGAGGGTCAGCTGGTATAGGTATGTTTGTAAAATCAAAATAACTTTGACCATCCATTGTTATTGTGTCTTCGTGATTGACATTTAATCCTTTTATCTTTACAAAAGCATGATTTATCACATTATTGCTTCCTGAAGATTTTTTTCGTAAAACGCCTCCATATACTTGGCTGTTCTCATAGTTCATTCCTGGCAGTTGTATGCTGTTCTGTCCTGTTTTGATTTCGTGCTCGCTTGTTGTCCTCGCTCTTCCTTGCTTGTCTTGTACTATTTGGATTGTGTCCATCGCTTGTTGTGGCGTTCTTACTATCGTGCTTTGCCAGTTTGGCGTTTGTGTCGTATCCAGCGTTCCTGCTGTGAGCGTATCCCCTTCATACACTAGCTTCACGCTGGCATTGTTTGCGCTTCCACTTGCTTTGATCACGTACTCCAGATCCAGTTCTGGCATGTTAAACGTGTTCGCTCCCTGCGCCACTCCTATGGTGGTATCCTTATCTACTCGTCCTTGCTTTTGCATTTTGACGAGCATGCTATCCAGCGTTTGGCTTGTCTTGACCGTATCCTTATAGCCGTTGTGCGCCCAACCGCTTGCGAGTGGGGTGGTCTCGTTCTTGTTCCAGAATTCATAACTCACGCTATCGGGGCTGTCACCGGTCAGGATAAACTGATAGACGGAGTCCTGAAGCAGGATAGGAATGGTATCTTCGGTAAAATGGCGGCTAAAGCTGGTATCCAGAGAAACTTTGCCGGGGGCCTGCGCCTGCAGCTGGAGTTGCTCGCTAGCTCCGGCATAGAGCGTATCCGTAAAAGCCAGACCGCTGCTGTTCAGCGTATCGTCAAAAAACGTATGCCCGGCCCCGGTGAGTGTTACCTGCACGCCCCCCGTTTGGGAAACCAGCCGGTAGCTGTGGCGGTAGGAGGTAGGGTTTACCGTCACGTTCAGGCTGTTCATCCCGCCGCTGATCACCTTCTGTTGGCTCACCCCCGGAAACATCACATTGGTTGTATCGCTCAGGGCGCGCACCTCTACGTTGTATTGATCTCTAAGTGCGCCGGCACTTTGCGTTTTTGGCCGGCTTGTGTGGGGGAGGGGTTGTGCTCCGCCGCGCCGATGCAGCACCCGTATAGCCTGACGGGCATAGCTTGCCAGATACACCCCCCCGGAAACCCCGCGAGCCTCCCAGACAGCCGTGGCTGTCTCATTATTCACGTTCACCGGCAGGCGGGCGATACAGCGGCCCTGCATGTCATACACCATCAGCTCTTCGGCCCCCGGCACATAATCCATTTGAAACTGATGCCGCGCGCCCGGCGAGGGATGCACCTGCAGAGACGTCTTGCTGTTCGAAGCGTTCTCGGTCATCCCGGTATACAGGTTCTGGATCAGGTAATAGCCGCTGCTGTCGGTCATGACCGAGTCGGCATGACCGCCGTCGCTATGATAAAACAGCACGCGGGCGCCGTCCACGGGATAGCCGCCGGAGGTCTTGACCGTGCCCTGCAGCGAAGCCTGGGCGTAAGAGGGCAGGACAGGCGCCAGAAACAAAAAAGCCGTTAGTAAAAAACACAAGAAACGTCCCATGGGCTTATGATGTTGTTGATAGTCAAAAGTACAAAAAAAAATGGAACATCAAAAGCATCTGCTTCCGCTTAGCCGGATGACCCATTGGGCTGAGCTTTGCCCGCGGGCCGGCTTGCCCCTTCACGGGAAAGGGGCTGGGCGGGCAGGCCTTGCAAAGCCTTCCCGGCTGGCTTCCCGACAACCCGCAGGGAGATTTCCTCCTTCGGCGGACGCGGTCTCAGTCAGGACTTTTTCCACTCCGTTCCAAAAGTCCCTCCATCGAAATGACAGTGGTTTTGGGGGGCAGAGGGGAAAAATGGAAAAACGACCACGCCTTTAAAATTAAAAACGGTGTGGTCGTTTTTCTATTTTTCCCACATCTTTATAACATACAATCTGTCACCTCGATGGATGAAAACCGACGCGGAGCGGAGGTTTGAAGACTGAGAGGTCTCCCGGCTTAACGTCGCAACGTTTTTAAACTGGCTTTCCTGTAAAAAGCCGAATTACAAATTCGGCTTAGCTGCGTCCGCCGGAGGCGCGAAGATCTCCCGGCGTAACGTCGCGACGTTTTTTAATGGCTTTTCTGTAAAAAGCCGAATTGCAAATTCGGCTTAGCTGGGGCGCAGACTAAAAGTGCAGCGGAGATTTTCCGGAGTGAGCTGTGTCCGCCGGAGGCGCGAAGATCGACCGGCGAGGGGTTGCGAGGTTTTTAAAGTGTTTTTTAAGGGAGCTCGGCTTTTTGTGATTGGGATGGGGGAGACGGGGCTTATTCAAATATAAGTCGACATTACAAAAACCGGTTGATGGTTTCCAGTAGAACTTGTGGCTTTACGGGTTTTGTGAGATAATCATTACATCCCGCTTTGAGACTTTTTTCCTTTTCGTTATCTGCTGCAAAAGCAGTAAGAGCTATAACCGGTAGACCGGGGCGGTGTTTCTTTATAACCTGAGTTGCTTCGTAACCGTTTAATCCGGGCAGTTGAATGTCCATAAGCACAAGATCAATGTCGTGGTCTTCAATGCACTTTTTTGCAGTTTGATCACCATCGGGAGCCCAGACAAGGTTTGCATTTGTTTGCATTAACGTGGCTTCAATATATAAATAGTTGGCCTCGATGTCTTCGGCTACGAGTATTTTTCTTTCAGCCCAGTCATAATTAGGGATATTACTTTCCCGAACCTTTTCTTTCTCTTCACTTGCAGTTTTCGTTTCTAAAGGAAGGGTGAAATAAAATTCACTTCCTTTACCGGGAGTAGAAGTCAAGCCGATGGTTCCTCCCAGTAACTCAACTAATTTTTTGCTTATTGTTAATCCTAAACCTGCACCACTATAATTTTTGATGTTCGATTCTTCCACTTGTCTGAATCGCTGGAAGATACTTTCTTGTTTGTCATGAGGAATACCAATCCCGGTATCTTTGACGTGAAAGCGGATAAATTTTTTGTTGGCTTGCTGTTCAATTGTATAGCCAAAGGACACATTTCCTTCTTCCGTAAATTTTATAGCATTGGATAACAAATGTTGAATAGCCTGACGCAAGTGATATGCATCCGAATAGATTTGTAAGGACTTATATTTATCCGGTATTTCAGTAATTAGTTCAATTGGTTTTTGATTTTTTTGAATCTCTTCATGGAAATGATCAAATAATTGTTTGATAATATTGGGTAGTGGACAAATTGTTTTCCTGATCTTAACCTGTCCGGCTTCAATTTTAGATACATCAATAATGTCATCAATAAGGTCGAGTAACTCGTATGAATTGGTGTTGATCAGATTTGTATATTCTTTCCGTTCTTTTTTAGATGTTTCCGGATCATTTAACAATTCTGCAAATCCGATAATTGCATTCATGGGTGTTCGAATTTCATGCGACATATTTCCCAGGAAAGCAGTTTTCAGGCGATCGGATTCCTGAGCCTTTCGCTTTTCCTGTTCTAACTGATGTTGATAAAGGATGTTATCACTTATATCCCGGATAAAGAAAATGATAAATTGCGGTGTATCATTAATTTTTATGACGCTGGCAGAGGTTTCGCTATGGCGGGTTAAATTCTGAGATGTTTTGAAAACGATATAGTTTTTACGCGACGTTGATTTTTGAATGGTTTTTTCAACAATCCGGTCAAAATATTGTCTTTCAGAATTCTTTATATAGTCAAATAGTTTCTTTTGTTTTAATGCATGCTTGTCTTCACCCAGGAAATCTTCAGCTCCCGGATTAAGTTCTATAATATCTCCGTTAATTGAAGTGAGAATAACGGGGTCGGGCGAGGAATGAAGCAAAAAGTTTAACTGTCTTTCTTTTTCTTCAGGAAGATGGGTGATGGACTCAAGTTCGCTGATATTGATGATTTTAGCAAGAATGAGGTTGCGTTTTTTTTGAAAATTATGACTTTTTATAAATTCAACACCCAACTTGTAAGCTTTTCCTTTTACTGATAATGAAACTTCCTGATAGTCGCTTTTGCTTGTCTTTAATACTTTCCGTAAATTGCGCCGGAGTTTAATTTTTGCAGAATCGTTCAGGTTCTCTAAAATGTTGAATAAATACTGTGTATGGTTTGCTTCTGCGGGAATTTGCCATAAACGAATTAATTTTTCTGAAAATATAGCTTCCCGTTTTCCCGGATCAAAAATCAAATAAGCATGATTAGTAATTGATTCCAAATCATTTATAAAACCAGCAAGGGAGTATATTTTTTGCATATTAGGCGATTTAGTTTCTTTTTATTAATCAATTGGATCGTGATGCCGAGGAAAAAAAGTGTTTTAGGTTTCGCGTAGTAATGAACCTATACGCTAAAACAGAGATGAGGTTTCATGTGATTAAATTTTTCAAAATATTGATAATGTCATTATTATTTTTTATTGCTTTTCTCTCTTATTGTCATTTGCGCTTCGCGCGTCATTTTGTTTTACCATATCCAAAGTCATTTACTTTAGGGCTTTTTGAGACGGTTATATTTGACAGCAGCCGGACACAGAAGTATAGAAGATGACCACAAATGACTACCAATGACTACTAATGACATCTAAACCCCAACCTAAACATTAAACCACAGCGTAATCAGCAGATAAAGATAATGAGCTACTGTTCCGGCAACAATCCCTCCAACTGTATGAGAAATAAGGGCTTTGGGAGTTAATTTTCTAAAGTTAAGTGTGTCAAGCATTGCTGTGTGGGTACTCAAATATCCGCTCCAGCACATTCCCATAGCTGTAAACACAGCGATTTCGTTTCCTGTAATAATGCCTTCGGATATAAATGCCTTTACCAATGAAAGCGCAGCACCCACGGCACCTAATGAAGTAATAGGGAAAGCGATAAGTTCCGGATTAGTAAATCCGAAGAGGGCATAAAAAAGCCAGTTTAGGTATGAGGCTGCTTTTGGAAGAATAGGCACGCCCTCGTAAGCCAATCCCTGATAGCCCACGGATGGATCATCCGGACCAAAGGTTATAATCATAATGATTGAAGAAATAATCAAAACGCCGGGAATAATCTGTAACCCGAGGTTGACCCCTTGTTTCCCTCCATCAAGCAGTGAATTTAAAAACCGTTCAAAAGTACTGCCCTCTGTTTGAAATGTAATCTCTTCAGCTTCTCCTTCTGCTAATTCCTGCGGGTCTTCTTCAGGAAGAACTTTCCGGATTTGATATTGCATAAGCCGGGTGGAAACGGCAGCGCCCGCGATAGCTCCAAATAAACCGATCATAGCGGGGCCGAAATATCCGAAACGGGACATGAATGTTAGTACGATCAGGCCCATGCCAAAGGCTGTGCCGAAATTCGTTAACGAAATTAATTCATATTGCTTAAAGTATTTTTTAAAGCTTTTATCACTTGAAAGACTTATAATTGCCGGGTTATCGGAGAAAAAGGTCATGAGTCCGGCCAGTGATGCAACTCCGGGTAAGTTAAAAATGGGGCGCATTAAAGGACGAAGAATGGTTTCCAATAAGCGTACAACACCGAATTCGATCATTAATTTTCCCAAAGCACCGGTTAATACGGTTATTCCCATGATGAAAAATACTGTATTCAACAAAAGATCGTGAGCCGTATTCATTAATGTATTTAATAAATTCGGTAAGCCCATCCGGCTGCCCAAAAAGCCAAAAAATCCTGTGAAAAGGACTAAAAAGATTATGGCTTCATATTTGCGTTTTATTATTCGTTTCATTGCCAGTTGTTTAAATGTAAAAACCCGTTGTTCTATTTAATCGAACAACGGGAGGCAAAATTATAAGAGTTTTTAATTTAACAAGTAAAAATCGAATCTTTTTGTTATTAAAATAACAAGAATAGCAAAAGCTTTTATATACCTTGATTTGGGCTCTTGTGGTCTTATTGTAATTGGTCAATGATGGCTTCCAACGACATTTTTTGCTGCTCTCCGGTCTCCATGTTTTTTACAGTCAGTTTTTGCGATTTGAGCTCTTCTTCGCCGGCCATAATCACATAAGGAATGTTATTGGAGTTTGCAAAATTCATTTGTTTTTTCATTTTCGCCGGTTTGGGAAAGAATTCTGATTTTATTGCATTGGCGCGCAATTTCTGTACAATTTTTATTCCCTCTTCTTCTGCTTCCTGACCAAAGTTTACAACCATTACCTTTATGGCTTGTTCGCTCCCCGGCGGAAATCGCTTTAATTCTTCCATAACATCAAAGATGCGCTCAGCTCCAAAAGATATACCTACGCCGGAAACATTTTTTAATCCGAAAACGCCTGTTAAATCATCATACCGGCCGCCGCCACAAATAGAACCCATTTCCAGCTCTGTAGTAATGACTTCAAAAATAGCTCCTGTATAATAATCCAGGCCACGTGCTAAAGTTAAATCGAGTTCCATACTACTTTGAATGTCCATTAATGAAGCTTTACGGAAGACCTCTTCTGATTCATCTATTCCTTGGAGTCCGGTTTCTGAATCGGTAAGAAAAGATTTCAAAAAATCTGTTTTGTCTGCAAGACTACCATTGAACATCAACACAGGTTTCAGCTTTTGACAAGCCTCTTCCGGCACACAATTTTCTTTTAGTTCTTCAAAAACCTTTTCAATACCTATTTTTTCAAGTTTATCAATTGCTACGGTTAGTGTTTTAAAGTGCTCCGGAGCTCCTATTGATTCAGCAATACCGTATAATATTTTCCGGTTATTAATCTTTATCGTAACTTTTATATTGAGCCGTTGAAATACTTCATCTATAATTTTAATTAGTTCAGCCTCACTAAAAAGGGCGTTCATGCCTATAACATCCGCATCACATTGATAAAATTCACGGTAACGTCCTTTTTGGGGCCTGTCGGCACGCCATACCGGCTGTATCTGATACCGCTTGAAGGGAAAGCTAATTTCGTGTTGATGTTGGGCTATATAACGCGCAAAAGGAACAGTCAGGTCATAGCGAAGTCCTTTTTCAGCTATCTTTGATGTTAAAGAAGAGGAGGTTTCTTTAGCGAGGTTGTCACTTTTCTTTAGGTAATCACCGGAATTCAGGATTTTAAATAACAACTGGTCTCCTTCTTCACCGTATTTGCCCGTGAGCGTGGAAAGATTTTCCATGGCCGGTGTTTCCAGCGGCTGAAAACCATAAAGTTGATATACTTCCCTGATGGTGTTGAAAATATAATTGCGTTTGTGCATTATCTCCGGACCAAAATCGCGGGTCCCTTTGGGTATGGATGTTTTCTGGGCCATAGCTTGAATTTTGCAAATAAGATGCAAAGATAAAGAAGAATGTTTAATGTGAAGGAATTGTTACGCTGTTTAATTAGTGTTTGTCCATAATGTCCAATTTCTGCGTTATGCTCGTATTTAAAACAGTCATCCCGATGTTCCAATCGGGACTCCTTGGTTTTAAATACTTCGCAAGCCCCCGATAAATGCGGGGCAGGCTTTGAAC
>JAIPBW010000057.1 GCA_021738505.1 Bacteroidales bacterium
TAGGCTTTCCCAGGTAGGAGTGGTTACCTACAGGTTTCTGTTGAAAAGTTTCAAAGATCTATGCTAATTCCCTTTTTCACGGGCTTAGCTTGGCGCAATTTGTCCATAATGTCCGATATCTGCGTTGTTGCTCAAATTTAAAATCCTCTAATCCGCCGAATGGCGGATGGCGGATACTGCGGTTTAGAATTTTTTTCACAACATTATTTTTTTTAAATGGTGTTCCCCGCAAGTATGCGGGGCAGGCTAAGAGCTCACTTCGTTCGGTTCGTAAGCCCCCGATAGATGCGGGGCAAGCTTTGAACTCGAACATTCTGAACTAAACACTTGACTATACAGACAGACTCTACATAGCGAAAATATGGAAAACCCGCCATACCCATAAAAAGCAATGATTTTTCTTATATAGAATGTTTTTAAATTTAACAAAAACAAGTAATTATTTTGAAATGAAGCAATTAATGCTTATACTTGCTAAGTCAATCTAAATTAAGTGTAATTAAACCAACGTGCGTTATGACAAACAACATGTATGACCAGAAGGTCGAGGATTTCATGGCGACAATTAAAGCCAAAAATCCGGGAGAGCAGGAATTTCATCAGGCTGTCCGGGAAGTAGCGGAGTCTTTGATCCCGTTTATTGAAGAAAACCCGCAGTACAAAGAAGCGAAAGTGCTGGAACGCATCGCCGAACCCGAGCGAATCATAATTTTCCGTGTCCCCTGGCAGGATGACAAAGGAAAGATTCAGATCAACCGCGGGTTCCGGATCGAGATGAACAGTGCTATCGGACCGTACAAAGGAGGACTGCGGTTTCACCCGACGGTAAACCTGGGTATCTTAAAGTTCCTGGCATTCGAGCAGGTCTTTAAAAACTCCCTGACAACCCTGCCGATGGGCGGAGGTAAAGGAGGTTCGGACTTTGACCCGAAAGGCAAATCAGATAACGAAGTGATGCACTTTTGTCAGAGTTTCATGTCTGAACTGTACCGCCACATTGGCCCTAACACGGACGTTCCGGCAGGAGATATCGGCGTAGGAGGCCGTGAAATCGGGTATCTGTTTGGACAATACAAACGCTTAAGAAATGAATTTACCGGTGTGCTTACCGGCAAATCTCCCAACTGGGGCGGCTCTCTGATACGCCCGGAAGCTACAGGATACGGAGCCACTTACATGGCTGAGGAAATGATGAAAACCAAAAACGAATCCTTTAAAGGTAAAACCGTAGCTATCTCAGGATCCGGAAATGTTGCGCAGTTTGCTACGCAAAAGGTTACCGAACTTGGCGGAAAAGTAGTAACGCTCTCCGACTCCAGCGGATTTATCCATGATACAAATGGTATCGATAAAGAAAAACTGGAGTATGTGATGTATCTCAAAAATGTTAAACGCGGCCGTATGAAAGAATATGCAGACAAATACGGCGTGGATTATCACGAAGGAGTACGTCCATGGTCGGTAAAATGCGACATTGCACTACCCTGTGCTACCGAAAACGAAATTAATGAAGAGGAAGCCAAAACGCTGGTTAGCAATGGCTGCACCGTAGTCTCTGAAGGCGCTAACATGCCGTGTACTCCTGAGGCCATGCACGTCTTTCAGGATAACCGTGTGCTCTATGGCCCCGGAAAAGCTGCTAACGCCGGTGGTGTGGCAGTCTCCGGACTGGAAATGACGCAAAACAGCATGCGTCTGCCATGGACACGAGATGAAGTGGACAGCCGACTGCAAAAAATTATGCAAAATATTCACCAGACGTGTGTGAATTTCGGAAAACGTGAAGATGGAACGATCGACTATGTGAAAGGTTCAAACATAGGTGGATTCGTGAAAGTTGCGGACTCCATGATCGCCCAGGGAACAGTATAACAATTCCCAAACCCAAAAAAAACCCGGCTATAGCGCCGGGTTTTTTTTGTTCGGTTTTGCAGAAATTTTGAGAATTTGTTCGTTACCTGTTATGATTCGTTTGGCTTTGGTTTTATGATTTAGGTTTTTGCTGTTCGCCAAGGTTTTTTTAACCTTATAAGGCATAGAAGTTAATTGGCTGATTAATATTTAAGAATTAAACTTTTATAGTTTTATCATTCCCCATATGCAAACTGTTTTTTTTAACTGAGAAAATATAAACCTGATATTTACGTTAGTTGTAAAATTTAATCATACAAACCTCCATGGCGTAGCGTTCGGCACACAGGAGGATGATTAAACGCGAAATAGCGAGTTGGCGGTGATGCGATGATGCGTATCTTGAATTATGAATTATGAATTACGAATTACGAATTGCATTTGCGAATAAGAATATACTCAATGCGCGTTAATTGGTGTGTAATTAGCGCAATTAGCGGACGAACAACGAACACAAAACACGGAACAACGAACAAAATTTTAATAATATGAAACATCTCCTTATCCTGATTCTTGCCTCATTAGGTCTGTTTTCCTGCCAGGCTCAAACGCAAATTGAAAATTCCGAAGACTTTGAAAAAATTTCCTGGGAAGAACTTAACGATAATGCCATCCGTATGATAGGTAAAGACTGGATGCTGGTTACGGCCGGTGATCCGGAAGATTATAACATGATGACCGCCAGTTGGGGCAGCTTGGGCTGGCTCTGGCAAAAACCGGTAGTCTCCATTTTTATCCATCCGGAGCGGCATACACACAATTACACGGAAAGGGAAGAGTACTTTACCATTAGTTTCTATAAGGGTGAAAACCGGGAAGTCCTTTCGAAAATGGGTTCCGTCTCGGGACGCAAATTTGATAAAATGAATTACGAAAAACTAACTGCCCTGACTACGGGGAACGGCTCAGTGGCTTTTAAGGAAGCCGCCCTGGTGATAGAATGCAAAAAGCTATATGCCGACTCGTTAAGCAGATCATCCTTCATGCAGCCTGAACTTGCTGAAAAAGTGTATTTCGATGATGATTACCATACCATGTATGTGGGAGAGATTATCAATGTCTGGCGGAAAAAATAATATCCGCAGTTTGCAGGATACTCGCAATAGTTAGGATTTTTTCCAGCTATAATAACTGAATATAGATAAAAAGGGTTGTACTTATTTTCACTGAATTTCCTTATTCATCTGTGTTATCTGTGTTCAAAAAAAGCATTACCGGTAGCGTCAACAAAACCTTGATGATTTATCAATTGATTATTTTAATTTTTGTTATTTTCGTGAATACATCCTGTAGTTAAAAAAAGCATAAACAACAATATGTATTATGATCACGAAAGTAAAAACAGGCCAGACCAATTCTTATCTTGTCCACACGCCTGACGGGTATATTCTGGTTGATACGGGAACAGCTAATCAGACAAGGAAAGTGGAACGCGCATTAAACAATGCAGGAGCCGGCATAGAAGAAATTAAACTGATTATTGTAACGCACGCTCACTACGATCATGTGGGCAGCTTGCAGGAGATAAAAATAAAATCCGGAGCCTCCGTTTTAGTGCATGAAAAAGAAAAAGGACTGCTGCAAGCGGGTAAAACAGACTTCCCGGCCGGTACATTTTTTATGACAAAACTACTGGCATCAGCAGGGAATTCTTTTATGCAGGGAAAATTTAATCCCGTAGATGCCGATATAACGATCACGGACAAATACAGCTTGCAAGATTTCGGAATTGATGGTGAGCTCATCCATACGCCGGGGCATACAGAAGGTTCCATAAGTGTACTCATTGAAGGAGAACATCTTATTTGCGGGGATACGTTTTTTAATGTTTTACCCAATTCCGTCTATCCGCTTTTTGCCAATGATCAGGCACAACTATTGGAAACCTGGAAAAAAATAGAACAACTTAATTACAAAACATTCTATCCCGGTCATGGCACTATTTTTAACAGACAAAAGTTTTTGAAAACACTAAAACGAAAAAAAGACTAAACGAGCATAACGCAGAAACCGCACATTATGGACAAACACTGCTATTCTGATTTTCTTCCATAAAAGACATAATACCTGCGCTTTTTCTGCAACAGATAAATATTGAGTTTCACATTAACCATAAAGAAAAACTTCAGAAACCAATCTTTGGGATTTTCCTTTAACTTGGAGTCATTCAAGTAGTTCCGGTACTTTTTAAATCCGTTAATGACTTCCGGAGAAACATCATTTTTAGAAACCAGATTCAGACTTTTCTGGTCTATGGCACCCATATAATCCTCTAATGACCAATGGTTAAAGTTCATTTTCTTTTTCCATGAATTGAACCAGGAGCCATTTTTGCGCGTGTGGACGATATCGGCTATAATAAAATGTCCGCCGGGCTTAAGCACACGATGCAGCTCATTTAAGAATTTAAACTTATCCGGATAGTGAAAAGCACTTTCGATGTTGAGAATATAATCAAAACTGTTATCGTTTATCTGACTCAGGTTTTGGGCATCATCTTCAAAAAAATCAACCTTCGACAAGCCATTTTTCTTTTTTTCAGCTCTGGCAATTTCCACATTGTTCGCATTTATATCAACACCAACAATTCGTTCTGTATCAAAGTTTTCAGCCAGATAAAAGGAAACCGTCCCGTTACCACAACCCAAATCAAGAACAGACTTGTTTTGCAGATCGGGAAAAAAGTTCACACAATAGTTTATCAGGTTTACCTGCGCCTGCTCAAAGCTTTCATTTTCCTTATGCTGAAACGGATAATGAAGCATCTGGTATTTTCCTTCAAGCCGCTTCAAAGCCGTGTTCATAGCCTGATAATAATTGCCTGTGGTAAAAGCCGATTTTAATAATTTAGGTACTGACATATATCTTTTTTATAAGTGGACAAATATAAGAATTCAAATAAGGTAAGCATGAAAACCACAAATAAAAAACCAATTTATAAAGCCCGAAAAGCTTTACCGGAAGATCAAAACCCTGTGTACTAAACACCTAAACAAAACCCCGGCAATGGCAGGCAATAGCAGCTTTTTAAACCATGTGAAGCGAAGTGCTTATATGTGCAGTTTTAGCGATTGTTTTAAACATTTCAAAAAATATGTAGCAACAATAAAACAACAAATTTTTTATCTGACCAAGAATATATTTATATCTTTACATTGGTTTATAAAACTAATGGCCGCTCTTGTTTATGCAGGATAAATACATGCAACATATAACTATTGGCTAAAGAAATCGTGGTTAATAGTTTGCTCCGGCAAAAAGGAAAGAATTAGAAAACTACCAAAAGTCATATACGCGAAGCGTTAGAAAGAATTGGCAGACAACTTGAAGATTAACAACAATGTAAAACTAAAAAAGAAATAAAGAATGAGCATTTAAATTCTATTATGTTTTAAATCAACCTTTTATAAATACATATAGATAACCTACAAAATTCAAAAAAAAATGAAGAATCAAATTTTTACAATTGTTTTAATCATTTTATTTACGGGCGTTTATGCACAAGAAAATGAAGACAAAGAGCAGCCTAAAGCGTTTGATAAAATTGTCCTTGACCTAAGCGCAATTCCTTTTAGTATTTCATCGAATGATTACGACCCGCAATTAACAACGTATAGCCTTGCATTAGGTTATCAAATAAATGACAAACTGGATTTTCGGATAAATGTTGACCAATTCAACTTTTATAGAAATACTGAAATGACTCTGCTTGACACAGATAACCTTAAAAGGCTTATAGGGTTATCTATTGGATCAAACCTGATTGTTTTTCAAGGAAAGCAAGAAACATTTTTAGAAAACATCAGTTTCGGATTAAATGGAAAGTTCGGTGCTGGCATATCTCCGGAACATTCTGAACAAGAATCATTATTCTGGGATTTATCACTTAGAATGAATGTTGGAAAAGTGCCCTATTTTGGGATTGGAGTCAATCATCAAATAAGTGGCTCAATGACAAATTATAACCAACTCAGTTCTTACATAACAATAGGTGTTAATTTCTAAAATGATGGATAATAGAACTGCCTGACCCGATCCTTTGGGAAGCTGTCATTTGCAGTTATTAACGATTACAATTGACAAGTAAAGAAGTTAAAAATATTATTCGCCAGGAAATAGAGCGGTATCCAGATTTGACTAATGCCCATGGCATAATATCAGAGCATTGTTTAATATACTGCACATTCAATACTTATAAAAGATCAAGTATGACACAGAACTTTGATAAAAACATGCGCTTTTTTCTTTTGATTTCCCTCTTTTTTTTGATCAAAGGGTCTTTAAATGCTCAGGTTGTAAGGCATGAGAAAGAAAAATTTTCCGCAAATAATATCGAACATGCTACAATGTATCGCTGCGACTTTGTTTTTGGTAAAATCGATAGTTGCAGAATAATAAGGATTAAAAAACTCGACCGGGATGGGAATGTCATTAAATCTACTTATTCGCCGGGTAGTCCACATGAGCATGTATCAAAGTATAAGTATGATAATAGCGGCAACCGGTATAAGTCAATAAAGATATCTTCCGGTGATACTGCCACATATCTTAAAGATTTTAATGATTCCGGAAAAGTATTAGTGAGACGAAAATTTAAAAATAATACGCTCATTAATATTTCCAGGTATGAATATGAATACGAAGATGGCAGGCAAACACTTGTGAGAAGTATTGATTCAGCAGGGAACCTGAATTATTTGAATAAAAGAAAGTATGATACGGCAGGAAATGAAATAGAATGGATTTATTTTAATGGTACAGATACAAGTATAACCCGTAAGAAGTATAATGAAGAAAACAAGCTTATCAGGACTGTCCATAAAAACTATTCCGGGGAGGTATCAGAAACAGAATACTTTTATGAAAATGATACCATTGTTTTGCAGAAAACCAGAAATCATGACGGGTCTGTTAATAGCAGGAAATATAAATATGACGATAAAAGAAGACTTATTAAGGAGGTTTATAGTTTTGGAGGTAATCAAAATCAGGAAAAAACCATCAAATATGCTTATAATGAAGACAATAGAATTATAAAGAAATCTTCTTCTGATAAACAGTCTCCAGGGAAATTACGTGTGACTTATTATACTTACAATGACGCTGATATAATTAATTCAGTTTTATTACAGTATGAAAACAAATCCGCGAATATAAAGAAGCGTTACAGCTATTATCCCGACGGAAAATTAAAAGAGATGATCGAATATAAAACCAGAAATGACAGTATTCTGCATCAGTATGAATATGATAAGGCCGGTAACAAAGTACAGGAAATTAAAAAGGAAAGAACAGACAACAGGTTAAAAAAATACAAATATAATACTTCCGGTGAGGTAATTGCGAAAACAGAATATCTGCTAGTAAAAGATGATACAATTCTTTTTGATAAAGTGAAATATAAATACGGTCCGGACAACCGGCTTGATTATAAGGACTTCAAAAATTACTTAATGATTGCCGCGATAAATAGGCACATGCAGGCCGACAGCTTAAAAAAGTATGCTGATATTATTGAGAAAAGGTATTTGATAAAATATAAGATGAAACATGAGTATGATGACAGGGGAAACCTTGTAAAAGTGTGGGAGGACAAAGGCGCATCTTCTTCAGATGCACCGCATTTTCAATCTCATTTTTATAAATATAATGACAATAACCGGTTAATTGAAGATGTCATTTTCTACACCAGTTCAGGGGATACAATCTGGAAAAAGCTTTATAAATACGATAGCAAGGGAAAACGGATTCGCGAGAAGGTAGTTAACATGAATAATCAGGAGCGCGTGATGAAGCATAAACACTTTTTTTATGATTCGGATGATAAATTGACGAAAACACTAATTTATCACCCTGATAACAAGATTGACCGCAGGAGGTTTTATTACAATTCTGAGGGAAAAGTGATAAAAGAAACTACTTTTGTGATAGAAAAAGAATACTTGAAGCGATATCGCTATAAAACATTTTAAGCGCAAAAAGAGCAGGAAAAAGCAAAAAAGTTTAAAGCATGTGAAACCTCCATGGTCCGCCTAAGGCGGAACACACAGAAGGATGATTAAATGCGAGGAGGTGAACTGCCGGAAGGGCAAGTTAGTGTGCGGTGGGCTTCCCCTGTAGGGGTTAGGGGTGCGCGCAGGGAAATGATGCGTTGAGGAGATAATGAGAGGGTGAGAGGGTGAGAGGATGAGATGGTGAGAGAGTGAACTGAGCGAACGAAGCAAACACAGAACACAGAACAACGAACAAATTTAATCATGTGAAAAAGAGCATTTTAATAATCCTTGCATTACTATCAACTTCAGCAATTTTTGGTCAGAGAATATCAATAGGCAGTGAAGCTGGGTTTATTTCATCGATTAATACAGATTATACCATTACTGATTTTGAAAATCGAAGAAATACATATTACAGCGGTCTCAACGTAAACTATAAATATAACCACAGGCTTTCGTTTACAAGCGGAATTCATTATTTGCGCCAGGGATATCGCCATTCAACGTGTTATATTTTTGAAGAAGGAGTAAAAAATCAATTAACAGGTAAAATTGACTTTTTGACTCTTCCGCTGATAGCAAACATTCATATTGGCAAATCAAAAAGGTTTGTGGCTTCTGTCGGACTCCTTGGCAATTATAACATCAAAGCAGTTCAGGACTATCCGGAACCAATTGGTGGTTGTTTAATTGGCTATCCGGAAGATTTAACTGAAACAACACAGAATTTTGGTTTTGGCGGAATAGCAGGAATAGGATATAAATTATTCGATAATGACAACTTTGAAGGCATTTTCATGATAAAGTATTATCAGGGATTAAGCAATACTTTTAAAAATCCATATTCGTTTGACTATGATATAAACAAAAGATACAGCTCGGTATTAAGTACATTGACATTGAATTATAAACTGTAAAAGCGTCACATAATACCGGGATAAATAAAAGCAAGGCATCCCCCTGTTTTTTCAGAACATGCTGTAATTCTATCCAATATAAAACGGGCTTTCAAATCTTTTCTCCATATTTTAAATTTGTTTATCCGAATATATTATATTTGCTGATATTGGGAAAATCCATGATTGAACCCATGTTTCTGGGTCATTTTTGTGCAACAAAGCAAGAAAAGGTATTTTTACGAAATAAGAATTTAAAACTTCAATAGACATGAATATTGCAACCGTACTTCTTGGCATCATCGGCGGACCGGAGATTATCATTATCGCCATTATCATTCTCGTCCTTTTCGGAGGCAGAAAAATTCCTGAACTTATGCGCGGCCTGGGCAAAGGAGTAAAAGAATTTAAAGATGCCAGCAAAGAAACCCGTGATACGTTTAACAAAGAAAAAGAAGACCTGGAAAATTCCATTAACAGTGAAGACGACGATGATGACGGGGAAAAAGACAACAAAGACAAAAAAAAGAATAGTGACTAATTTCTCTCCACTGAAAATCACTAAGCAACACCAATGACTGGATTGTTTTCCAAAAAAAAGCCTAACCCGGATGAAATGTCATTTTTTGAACATCTGGAAGACTTACGGTTTACAATTATCCGCTCCGTTCTGGGTATTTTAATTTTTGCCGTTCTCGCATTTCTCTTCAAAGAGATCATCTTCAACATGATTATCCTGGGGCCTCAAAAACCCGACTTTATCACCAACCAATTTCTTTGTGATCTGGGAACAAGAATCGGTTCGGATGCCATTTGCATCAACCAAAACGATATCGAAATCATCAATATTGAAATTGCCGGACAATTTAAGGCACACCTGCTGATTTCCATTATAGCAGGCTTTGTATTGGGAATGCCGGTCGTTTTAAGAGAGATATGGAATTTTGTAAAACCGGCTTTAAATCCGGGAGAGCAAAAGGGATATTATTTTTCCTTATTCATGTCTTCGATCCTGTTTTTTATAGGCGTTGCCTTCGGTTATTTCGTGCTAAGCCCGATAACGATAGACTTCCTGAGCAACTATGTGCTTGACAGCACCATTGAAAATCAAATCCGATTAGGGTCTTACGTTCGGATTGTAAGCATGTTATGTCTGGCCACCGGGGTTGTTTTTGAGATGCCGCTCATTATTATTTTTCTGACGGCAAACCGGATAATTACGACAAAATTATTGCGGAAGTACCGTAAGCATGTTATTATCTTTTTTCTTATCATTTCAGCCATTATAACCCCGCCCGATGTTATCAGCCAGTTTTTGGTGGCCTTTCCCATGTACCTCCTCTATGAAATATCTATACGGATTGCCAGAGTCATGGAACGCAGGCTTGCGGAAGATATGGCTTTTTAAAACATATCTTCCATTAAAAGCGAGTTATGATAAGGCTGGTTTCATTCAAACGAGATGACGGCCTGCTAAAGTTTATGCAACGTTATTCAGTTGTCATTTATAGTCATTCGTTGTTCATTGTTTTTTTCTTCATTACTGCAAAAGCATATCCGGTAAACAGCAACAGCATGATTATCTGCATATAAATCGGTATTCCCACTAATCCGGTGGAAAGAATTGCTGCATTAATAAGGACAATTTTAATAAGGTAATAGAAGATTTTACTACCGATAACACTGGTAATCATTGCAGCGGGAACAGATTTTATTTTGTTGACAAGGAAGTAGAACAAAAAGACGTTCAATGCGAGCTCTGCTGTAATAAGCATCATCTTTGGCGGAACAGGATGCCCGGATAACAGAAATGAAAAGGCCGGAAGCGTCAGCGCAATAATATATGCATTTGAGCGAGAAGTATGCAACAACATAAGAATGAGCATCAAACGCATGGGTTCAATATAGTAAACCGGAAGCATAATTAAATGAGAAATGGCCGGAACCAGGAAGATAAACAAAAATGCAGAAGCATTAAAAATTATAGTTTGAATTGTTTCCCTGGATTTTAAGTTAATCGTTAGTGAATTAATCATAATAGTTTAAGTTTTAAATTAAACGCTCGGCTTTCATAAGATTGCAACTGTTAAGCGAATTACAAATATAATATTTTTCTTATAAACATAAATATGCATTGTACAAGAATTTGTATTTGTCCTCATATAAAATTCCTAATCTTAATCCCCGGGCTGAAGGCAGGGGAGATTGGTTGGGGTCTTAATTTCAATCCCCCGGCCTGAAGGCCGGGGCAACTGGGGCTCTGTCCCTAATGGCTCTGTCCTTTAATTGCTCTGTCCTTTAGGGCAGAGATCATATGATTTAATCCCCCTGAATAAATCTCAGGGCTTTAGCCCTTTTGATTTGTTATCCAAATATACTAAAATAAAACAAATTAATTCAAAAGCAAAGTATCAAATTCAACTTAATCCCCGGGCTGAAGGCCGGGGAGGTTGGTTGGGATCTTAATTTCAATCCCCGGCCTGAAGACCGGGGCAATTAAAGACCGGGGGGGCAATTAAAGACCGGGGCAATTGGGGATCTGCCCTTTAGTTGCTCTCTCCCTTATTTGCTCTGTCCTTTATTTGCTCTGTCCTTTAGGGCAGAGATCATATGATTTAATCCCCCTGAATAAATCTCAGGGCTTTAGCCCTTTTGATTCTTATTCTTCATATTTCCCGGATTCATATTTTCTATAGATTCATCATATTCCTGTTGGAAAGATTATTTTGATGGATGATGGTAATTTCCGGCTTTAAGACCTCTTCCCTGACACTCGTTTCTTAAAAAATGTCACCTAAAATATACCTACATCAATTAAAATTATTAATTTTGTGGTAACTGGTTTAATAAACTTTCACGAAACTTATACCATATGAAGCGCAGGGATTTTCTAAAAAAGAGTATCGGAGCAGGCATATTTGCCGGTTCATTTTTTGCATTTGGCGGATACGGTAAAATATTTGCAAACACGACACTGAATTCTGGCATCCCGTATGATCTTGTTGCTGTAAAAGAAGGGCAGCCGGAAAAGATGTTTGACCGTGCCATGGAAGCCATGGGCGGCATGCGGAAATTCGTTAAGCCCAATCAGACTGTGGTTGTCAAGCCGAATATCGGCTGGGACGTGGTCCCTGAAAAAGCAGCCAATACGAATCCCGCACTCGTACAGCGCATCATTGAACATTGTTTTCAGGCTGGTGCTAAAAAGGTCTACGTATTCGACCACACCTGTGATAACTGGCAAAAAAGCTATAAAAACAGTGGCATCGAAAAAGCAGCTAAAGACGCCGGAGCAAAAGTAGCTCCGGGACATACAGAAGGCTACTACGAGGAAGTGAACGTTCCCAAAGGGGAAAAACTGACCCAAACAAAAGAACATGAGCTAATCCATGAGTCTGACGTATTTATCAATGTGCCTATTCTAAAAAATCATGGCTCTGCCCGCTTAACGGTGTCAATGAAAAATCTGATGGGTATCGTCTGGGACCGCCGCTTCTGGCACAGGAATGATCTTCATCAATGTATCGCTGATTTTGCCTCCTACCGCAAACCCGACTTAAATGTTGTCGATGCTTATCGTGTGATGCTTCGCAATGGCCCCAAAGGCGTCTCTACGGCAGATGTCAGAACAATGAAATACCAGATTGTGTCAGACGACATGGTGGCCGCGGATACCGCTGCTGCCAAGATTTTTGGCACTTCAATAGATAAGGTAGACCATATTAAAATTGCCGGTAAAGCAGGCTATGGTGAATCTGACCTCACCAAACTGAAAATCGGACGCTTTAAGCTGTAGCTCCTGAAGTAAAACATGCAACATCAATTCATCAGCAGAACATTCTTTTGATGAATACAAGACAATAAAAGTTTTAAAATTAGCCGATCAAAAATAGTTTATATCTAATTTATTAAACAAAGGCATAATCCCGGGTCAATATGCAATACAAACATTTGAAACGATTTAGAGTTGTACTATCGGTAGTTTTCCTGACGCTTCTCGGGATATTTTTCTTAGACTTTGCAGAATTTTTCCCTCCCAAATTTATTACAGGAGTCCTGTTTCTTCAGTTTGTCCCCTCTTTATTAAAGTTTTTTAATGTCTTTTCCCTGGTTGCTACCGGTTTTATTATTATTTTCATACTAACCCTGTTATTTGGACGGGTTTATTGCTCAACGATATGCCCGTTAGGAATAATGCAGGATGTCATCAGTTACCTGAAACGGAGATTTAAGAAGAAAAAAAGATATAACTACAAATACATCAAATCCATACCCTGGCTTCGCTATTCAATACTGGGAATAACTGTTGTATTTTTTCTGGCAGGGAACATCCTGCTATTAGGCCTGTTGGACCCATACAGTATTTTCGGAAGGATCACTTCAGATTTATTCCGCCCGGTGTTTTCGGGTATAACAAATCTTGTAGCAAATGCTTTAAACAGTTTTGATATTTATGCCGTGCACAAAGTTGATATCCAAACAATTCATTTTGAAGTAATAATTATTCCAATCATTTTTCTTGTCCTGGTGGTTTGGATGTCTCTTTCAAAAGGACGCTTTTATTGCAATACGATTTGCCCTGTGGGTACTTTCCTGGGGCTGGTCTCCAAGGTGTCCGTTTTTCAAATCAAACTGGATGAAAATACATGTACAAAATGCGGTTTATGCGCAAAAGCCTGCAAGGGGGAATGCATTGATTATAAATCCTTACGGGTTGATTTCTCCCGTTGTGTCGGATGTTTTAACTGCCTTTCGGTATGCCCGGAGTCAAGTGCCAATTTCAGGTTAAACGATATTTATAAAGCCCAAAAAGCAGTTCCCGAAACAAGTACCGCCAATCATAGCACTGACAGAAGAAAATTTATGGGAGGATTTCTTTTGGCTCTGTTGGGCGCTTCCAAACTGGCTAAGGCTCAGAAACTGGTTACCTCAAATGCAACCAAAGAGATTGAGCGGAAAAATCCTGTCTCCCCTCCCGGAGCACAAACTACAGAGCGATTTAACAATGCATGTACAGCCTGTCATTTATGTGTAAATGTTTGCCCGACCAACGTTTTACAACCGGCAGTACTTCAATACGGCTATAGAGGATTGATGCAACCCAGGCTGGATAATCATGCCGGTTTTTGCAATTATGAATGTACGCTTTGCGGAGAAGTGTGTCCAACGGGAGCTATATTACCCCTCTCTACCGGGGAGAAGAAATTAACCCAAATCGGCAAATCACAATTTGTTAAAGAAAATTGTATAGTGGAAACGGAAGGAACAGACTGTGGTTCCTGTGCAGAACATTGTCCTACCAAGGCTGTTCGCATGGTTGATTACAAAAACAACTTACGTATCCCGGAAGTTACAGAAGATATCTGTATCGGCTGTGGTGCATGTGAATACGCTTGTCCAACAGTACCCAATAAAGCAATCTACGTGGAAGGAAATCCTGTGCACGAAAGAGCAAAGAAACCTCAGCAAAAAAAGGTGGAAAAAGTAGAACACGAGGAAGAATTCCCGTTTTAATATTTCCCTTCTTTTCCGAAAACAGGAAGTTTTGGTTTTGATGTTTGCAGGGTTTAGTCAACAGGAGGCAATGAAAAATTAACCCAAAAACATGAAAACAAGGAGTTATAAAAAACGTTTTGTTTCAGCTTTTCTGCAACAAAAAAATTAGCCAATGACTTGTTCCATTGATTGAAAAAAGCAGAGAAATACCTTATAAATAGCTATAAGACAAATAACCAAAGTGTTATATTATATATATCAATAAATTACCATATATTTCATACAATATTTTTGTAGCCTTTATTAATGATATGGGTTAGATAAATCGCATATTTCTTATCCATCAAAAAAAACAGAACATCTCACCTCTTCTTTCTGTATTTCAGATAAGGAACGATGTCTTCATTCTTGATCTCTGCTGTTCCGTCGTATTCAATCGTTACTACGGGGACACCGGTAACCTCTTCAATCTTTGAGGTCATGGCTTCGGTAACCAGCGAAGGGCAACAATACGCCGGATTGGTCTGGATAAACAGATCAATGTCGGGATACTGTTTAATCAGCTTTTGGATTTTGAGGATGTTTTCCACCGACTCTCCACGATGGAAAATACTCAATCCAAATGTATTCAGCCACTCATCGGTCTCTTCTTCGGATATTTCTATCTCATGCCCGTTATAGGGATAAAGATACTTTTGATATTTCTCCTCTACCAACGGTATTAGTGACTTCAAAAACTTATGACGAACATATTCCCAATAACGCCCTTCCTTGAAGAATCGTTTTGTGGAAGGAACAACAATAGATTTAATATACTCATTATAAGGTGTTGTTATGACTTCTCCGCCATTTTTTTCCACTGTCCTGATAAGATTCTGATTCATCAGATCATTATCCCTTACAAACAAATCGCCGAATATGGCTACTTTGGGACGCTCTTCTTTTTCGGTCTGAATAGACTGAAAATCGCTAATAATTCGCTCCAGGGTTTTTTCCTTTGATTTACCATTGCGGAAGGTATCATACAAGCGTGCCAGAGCATTGTCGATCACCTGATCAGTCTCTCCTTTATGTATTTCATATGGCCGGATCCTGCAGCCGATCTTGCGGACAAACCCGCCAAACATAAACGCAAGGTAGGAATCGATAGCCGTAGGTAACGAAATATCATAGAAAACCACTTCCCCCAGGTAAACCTGCGCTTTTTCCATTCCCTGCCCGTATTGGTCTAACAACGTTCTCGTGTAATACGGGAACATACTAAGGTTGCATGAAAGCGGTGATTTGACCAGCCAGAGAGCTGTTTGGGCCGGGTCTAACTCGTTTTCTTTGATATAATCAATAGCATTCTGTACGATGATATTCAGCGGCAGACACTGACCTGTATTCATGCTCAGGCTACGCTTTATGGAGTCATTCGTACTACTGACTAAACGGGCCTTGATACCGCTGTTTAGCATCACGGCTTCCAGCAGCGGGCTCACCGTATCATCCCATGAAGGCAATAACAAAGTCTTGTCCTTTAATTTATTGGCCCCTGCGAAAATGGAATGAAACAACTTGTGGCCATTGCTTTTATTAAGCATCATTTTGCTGGTGATATTCTGATAATCAATGAATGGCATCGTAAAAGGATGGGAAACTTCATGCACCAGAGATTTTATCTGTTCCTGCCATGAAGACTGTGATTCCTTATCTTCCGTATCAGCAACTCCGACTTCTTTTGTTCTAAATTTTTGTTGTTTCTGATGATTACGAAAAGCTCTGACAGCAGATTCAATACGGGTTTCATAGCCCACCATAGAATCATGCTCATCTAGCTGAAGGATAAGGTAAGGTTTTTCGTAAGAATCGAGGATCTCCTTGAAATATTCAATAACAAAAGAATCCGGCGTGCATTTGAAAGAGGTCACCAACACCGGATAGCAATTTTCGGTTCTGGCCGCTTTTTCGGCTGCATGGAGGATTTTAGAGGCAAACTTCCACTTTATGGTTTCAATCAGCTCCTCCGCCACGGATAGCTCCTCGCCATTATCTTTCATCATATCCATAAAGAATGGCTTTACACCTAATTTCTCAATAGTCTCGGGGATATGACTGTTCATCACCGGGGACAAAACCGTATACGGACGACCCAGCAGCATGACATGGATATCATCCATATCTTCTGTCTCCTTTTGATAAAGGTCCTGCCATTGTCTCCTGACCGACCGCACATGATCTTTAGCTTTTTTATAAACCCGGCCTAACTCCAAAAATTCCAGATCATTCAATCCGATGAACTTTAGCATTTTGAACAATTCAATACGCATAGAAAGTTCGCCATGCGTGGTTTTTAGCACGGGCGTTAAAAGCTTGTTTTTGAAATTAAATTGATCTTGTACCGAAATAATCGACGAGCTGAATTGTGTATAGTAACAATACTGGTCTTTCATTTTAATGTCGCCCGGCTCCTGCATGTAAACAGGCAGAAAAATATAATCCGCTTTGTCTTTCAGATAATCCACATGGCCGTGCATGGCAGCCATCGGAGCACAAAATTCAGCCCCGCACATTTTCTTTCCGTCCTTTACGGGCGTGGTATACTTTTCGCTGGTTACCGTTTGGATAGAAAACGACTCAAAAAACTTCCGCCAGAACAGCAATTCTTCATAGAGATGCAATCCGGCCGGAATTCCAATGGTCAATCTTTTGTGTTCAGATTTTGGTTCAAAACGGAATAACTTTTTCGTTTCCGGGATAAGCTCAAATCCGGCAGATTTGTTGCTCACGTATTTATCGGAATGATAATCCCTTCCACATAAAAACCCGTAGGCTTCAGTTTGGCCTTCGACTTCGGCTACTTTAAGTTTGCAGTGATTGGTACATAATTCACATACTTCCGTCCGCACAGGGATAGCTTTTTTGTACAGCCTTATTCCCCTGAATTTCGTTTTCTCTACCGGCTGATCACTGATTTCTAGAGCCACACCCAAGGCACCGGTAAGGTGACAATATTTGGAAACCATGATGGGCTTTTGCAATTTCTGCTCAAAAGCTGCCACCAAAGCTTTGTTTTTCGCCGTAGCTCCCTGAAAAAATATCTTATCCCCGATGTAACCCTGAACCGCCACTTTCGTGAGGTAATTCTCGCGGGTAGAATGTAATACCGCTGCGAGGATTTCATCAGCCGAGTAGCCTGCCATGAGATAGTAATTCAAATCACGCTCCATAAAGACAGTGCAACGGTCGCTGGCCATAGGCGACCACACATTTTTGACCCTTTCGGCATAGTCCTCCAGCGGACAGTTGAGCTTCTTGGCTTGTTCCTCAATAAAACTCCCTGTTCCGGCGGCACATATATTATTCATCACCGAAAAACTAACCATTCCATTGCGTAATATCGTAAACTTGGAGTCCTGCCCACCGATTTCGATAATCGTGTCCGTATCGTGGTCAAGCTCCCAGGCCGCCCTGGCGTGGGCGGTAATTTCGTCGGGCATGATATCCGCGCCGACAATTTTTCCCGTGAACTTCCTGCCCGAACCGGTCGTGCCGCAACCAGAAATGGTAAATTCCACATTTCGCTTCCGGGCAAAATCATCTATAGTCTCAAAAATAAGCTGGACGGCATACAACGGTTGTCCGGAAGTGCGGGTATAAAATCCCGCCAGGACTTCCTTATTCCTGTCCACCATAACTGCCTTCGTGCTGGTGGAGCCAATGTCAATACCCAGATAGACTTCTCCCGGATTTTTATTTTCCTTTGATAAATAGGCATCCACCTCCACAGTAGTCATCGCCGGGAATCGGTCTGACCGGTATTCATACCGCTCATGCGAATCAAAATCAGGATAATCGGATAATTTTAATTGCAGCGGCGGATGATCATATTTCTTCTCCTCTTTTTCAGGCAGCAGTAAGTCTTCAGGGCTGTTCAGAGTCCTTTCAATTGTAGCACCTTCTTCCCTGCTGTTGATGGCTGCGCCTAGGGCCCCATATACGTTCGCATAGTCATCCACAATAATATCGCGTCCGGTGAGTTTTTCAATATGGTCGATCACTGCCTTATTCAAAGCCACACCACCTGCTGCCACCACATTCGCGGCCGCATTATTCCGAAAAACGGCATCCACGATATTTTTGGCCAACCCATATGATAAACCTTCACATATCTCAGCCACGGCATATCCTTCCTGTTGCGCATGGATAAGGTCCGTCTTAGCAAATACGGCACAGCGCGAAGCGATTTTAGGAAAGCCCCCCTGATTCTCATAAGCCAGTTTGCTGAACTCCTCTATGCTCTGAAGGTTGAGCCGTTCCGATTGCTGGTCAAGAAAATTCCCTGTACCCGCAGCACAGGACGAGTTGGATTTGTAGTTGCGATATTCCCCTTGCTCATCAAAGGTAACCAACCCGAATTTCTCCGCCCCGATAATCAGTAATGAGCGGAGCCCGGGATGAAAATGTTTAGCGGCAGTGATATATGACACCCGTGTATCAACCGATTTCCCGTCTTTGATTATGGCAGGAGTTGAAGAGGTGTAGCCAATGGATTGGATATTGCTTAATTCAATTTCCTTAAGCATCCTCAACAAATGTTCCCGTATCTGTCCTTTATGAATCGAATAATCTGTGTGAAGGATCCGGTTATTCTCATCAATAAATGCAATACCTATCGCCACAGAACCAATATCAATTCCCAGAAAGTTCTTTTTCATATGTTTATTTTTTTACTAATTGTTCACATTCAATTGTTTATGTTTTTTGCTGCAGAAGAACGCTAAGAAAGTTAAAATTTCATATTCGTGCTCTATGGCGACAGTCCTGTGTGCTTAGCGTTGATGTCAGTT
>JAIPBW010000009.1 GCA_021738505.1 Bacteroidales bacterium
CTACGGTGTTTTCTTTTTTAGCCATAACTTATATCTTTTTGCGCTAAGGTCGGAATTTTGCTAAATAATCATTCTCCTGTGTGTCGAAAAAATTTTCGCCATGGATGTTTCATATGTTTAAAATTTTGTTCTGTGTTCCGTGTTCTTTGTTCGTTGTTCGCCTTTCTCTAAGTCTCTTCGTTCGCTTAAGTCTCTTATCCCGATAGCTATCGGGACTCTTAAGTCGCTCAGTTCGCATCATCGCCAACTCGCTGCTTCGCATTTAATCATTCTCCTGTGTGTCGAAAAAGAATTTCGCTATGGAGGAGTCATAAAAAATATTTTATTTTCATTTAAATTTTTTAATACACAATAAATATAAAACATACTGTGATGGTAGACAAAATTATAAACCTTTTAAAGATATTTGTCAAATACAAGGAACAGTCTTTAGCTATATGATTTTACGAAAATAATAAAAACTTGGGTTGAGCCTTCTTTTAATCATGTATTAAATGTATCAAAAAAAAGGCTCGCTTTAGCGAACCTTTAATTTTTTTTGTTATTCCTGAAGCCATTCATCAGGCATCCACGATTGGATCATTTTTTTGTTGTCGTTATACCATTTCTTTGTAGCCTCCTCTTCACTATCGATATTTTCAAACGTCAGCATAAGGTCAGCTACCTGCATGTCTGTTAGATGAAAATTATTCAGGAATGTGTCAAATCCGGGGTTTTCTTTTGTAAATCCCTGGCGGGTGATAATCCAGGCTTTCTCTAACGGATACACTTTTTTGGGGTCTTCCAGATATTTCAGATCGAATTTTGCCCATTTGAAATGCGGTTTCCAGCCGGTGATAACGATCCATTCTTTACGCATTATGGCTTTCTTCAAGCTGGCAACCATTGCAGGACCGCTGGAAGTGATCTGCTTATAGTCCAGATTGTATTCTTCAATAGCTTTTTCAGTGTCTTTATGAACACCTGCACCGCTGCCGATGCCAATAATCTTACCATTAAATTTTTCTTTATGCTCATTTAATTCTTCAATAGAATTGATGTCTACATATTCAGGAACAACAAGCCCTGTGGAGGCATTGTCAAAAGAAGTGCTTACTTTATCCAGTTTGTCACCAAACTTTTCCCAATAATCGGCATGGGTCTGTGGCAACCAGGATTCAAGGAATATGTCTCCTTCTCCTTTGGCAAGCGACGCATACATAGCTCCGGGGCCTAATAAGAAGGATTTAACTTTTATTCCGACTTCCTGAAGGGCCATTTCGGTAACTTTAGTCATAGCTATGGTTTCGGCCCAATTGCTATAATAAATCGTTACTTCTTCGGGTTTGACGGATTCACTTTCTTCTTTGTTTTCTTTAGCAGAGTTACAGGATGATAATGCTGTAAAGCTTATCATTACAACGATTGCAAGGATAATTTTAGCTGAAATCTTCATGATGAAATTAAAATTTACTGTTAATTTTGATTTAATTGATTGCAAAGCTACAGATTAATTTTTAATAACTATTGTCCTGTGTAGAATAAATGAAGGAAAACGATGTATTGTATGCCATTGTTTTGAAGTGTCTTAATCCTTATATACTTCTGTTTTTCTGATTTATATGGAGTGTCTTTGGCATTTGATAAGTTTAATAACCACTATGTTTCACAAAGTTTTAAAGGAATCACAGGAATAAGTTTAGGCTAAAGGCAGGACAGATCTTTAGTGTGATTTGATATCAATTAACCGGACCAAAATAAACCTCAATAAAAACCGGCTTAAAGCCGGTTCAATCGGAGGTATATTGTAAATTGTTTTCGAGCAGATGTATTTATTTCACAGATAAGGGAAATATTAATCCTGCGGTAATCGCGATTCCCTGGTTAAATGCTTCCGGAGCAGGGATTTCAATAGTTACGGGATCTCCATTAACAGTAATTTCTTCTTCTGTTGCTTTTCCAATGGAAACCAGGCTGCGTTGATATTTGATGTCTACAAACAATGACGGAGGAGGACCTGTAAAGCCTTTTACCTTCATAGGCCATTCAAAGCCTATCCCGATGGACCCACCAAGATCCATTCCGGTAAACATCTCGGCATCTCCGGTAAGAGTGTCGATCGGATGGGCAATAGTATCTATGCTACCACTGAACTCCTGCGTTATTGTTTTCATTTGCATGGTGCCTTCCTGGGAGGCTGTTAGCGGTATGCCAAAGTGAAACCCGAATGTAGTGTAAAACTTGACGTTATCGCCAAAGGTAAGCCGCCCGTAGAGCGGAATCTGTAAGTAATGAAATCTGGCAGAATAATCATAGTCTGTCAGTGATATCAAACGGTTTGTATCTGTTTCCTGCACAGCTCTTGCTGTATTGGTTTTTACAAAGCCTTTGCCCTCGTACATAATTCCTGTTTCCAAAGTGAAAATCTCACTGAAGTAAACGCCATAGAGAAAGCCTCCCCGGAGTCCGGATTTGTATTCGGAGTTGGTGGCAGCGGAATCCGAGATAACTTTTGACATATTTCCTCCGAATTTTATCCCCAATAAGGGTACATTGGGTTCTATATTCCCTTGTGCTTCGCTTAAAGAGTAGGGTGCGCTGCTCTGATTGCCTTCAATATTAAAACCCGAATGGATTAAATTCTGCTCAGCATTTTCCCGTAAGTGCTCTATGGATAACTGCCCGAAGGTGAATGTTGACAGTAACAAGAATCCTATTAATGGTAATATCCGTTTCATGTGGTTTTTATTTGTAATATACTTTACTTTTTCTTAAATCGTTAATCTTGTTTCTTTTGTTTTTTTATCATTATGCTGCATTCCGAGAAGCTCATAATATGGGAATTTCCCGTAGCTTCATTCAATTAATTCTAGTCTTATCGGATTTGTTTCTCAACTCATTCCAAACAATAATTTGTACTTTTCTTATGGCTTCGAAATTAGGAAAAAAAGTTGATATGATAAAATGCTTTTTTGCTTTGTTTTTGTTTGTCCCGGCATGAGGCAGATAAACAGGCAGATATGGCCTGGTTAACAGATTACTTCATTATAAACTGTACCGTAGTCCGGTTTCTTTGTTCAACTAATATTTGTCGTCCGTGGGTTAATTCATTAATAATATTGTCATTGAAATGTCTTATAGTCAGTAATTCCAGGTTTTCGTTATAGCGAATATGGTAGTTGCTGCGAAGGTCAAGAATTAACGAAGCAATCTTATCTTCATCATGGTCAACGCAGGCCGTAAAGGTAATTGCAGAGTTTTGCATCAGGTTAATTTTTAAATTGTAGGATGCGAATTTGGAAAAAATATACGCCAGACTTGTTTCAGTGATAAATTCATAATCAGAGGACAACAAAGAGATTAAAACCTGGTCGGATTTTACGATGTACGACTCCATTTGATGATCATCTTTTGTATCCTGATTAATGATTGAACCAACATCAGCAGGGTTGATAAAAGACTTTATTTTAAGGGGAATTCCTTTGTTGTATAATGGTTTGATGGTGTTAGGGTGAAGAATTTTTGCTCCGTAATAGGCCAGTTCTATGGTTTCACGGAAGGAGATATGTTCAATTTTCTTTGCATGGTCAAATAACCTGGGGTCAGCGTTAAACAGTCCGGGAACGTCTTTCCAGGTAATTACTTCTTCAGCATTCAATGCAGAGGCAAAAATTGCTGCTGTAAAATCAGAGCCTTCGCGTCCTAAAGTAGTGCTTTGTCCTTGAGCATCCGAACCGATAAAACCCTGCGTTGTTAGTATGGACTTTTCAACTTCGCCGCTGGAAAAAAGAGAATTGATAAGGTATTCGGACTGAATCAGATCCACATGTGCCGAACGGTAATTGGAGTCGGTTTTTATCACCTGGCGGGCGTCTAAAAAGGTATTCTTTATATCCTGCATTTCCAGATAAGCATGAATAATAGTTGTAGATAGTAATTCCCCGTAGGGAACAAGCCGGTCATATTCTTTATCATAGGAATAGTGGGGTTCTTGTAAAGATAATGTTGTCAAATCCTGCAACAGATTGTCAACTTTTTCAAAAACAATATGATCTTCCGGAAAAAGCTGGCGCGTTATATTACGATGAAAACCTGCTATATTCTCAAGTTTCGAACGGAGCTCCTCATCTTGCATCATCTTGCTATGAAGTAGACTTTCCAGATTATTCGTCATTTTGTTCATAGCAGAAACGACAATGACCAAATTATGCTGATGAAAACTTTTGATAATAAGAGCTAAATTCCTTACTGCTTCTGCATCTTGTACTGATGCACCACCAAATTTAAGCACCTTCATAGAGTTGTCTTTTTTCAAAGTAATAGCAATGGAGTTATTTGCTTTTAATGCCGACTGTCATTTCGCTGCGATCATTCGTAACTTCCATAGCATTACATATTTTAATTGTCCTGGATTTGCCACAGCGGGGCTTTGTTGTTTTCAACCTGTAACCTTCACTGCCTTTTTATTTTGAACAAAAATACATTTTTATTTCCTTTTGTTTTTAACATATTTTAATTCTTTAAAAATGAAACCGTTCAGTTAATTTTCCGTAAAATTCAAAGTAAAACAAAACGAAATCAAAAACAACAAGACTATGCAAAACAAAGGGATTATTATTGCTTTTCTATTAGGCTTTTTTACTGTGATGACAGGGTGTAATGATACACAGAAATCTCAGGATGACGTTACGGAAGAACTTCGTGAAAAAGCTGAAGAAACAGTGGCAAAAGACAAATCCGGAACTTCCGATAAGAAAAAAGTTGCAGTGATCACCGGCGAAGGTTTTCAGGATGCCGAAGCTTTTATGCCTATCGGATATCTTGCCAACAGAGGCATAGATGCATGCGTTATTGGAAGCGAAACCGGTAAGGTAACATCCTATAACAGTGATTTCACCATTAAAATACACAAAGCTATTGATGAGGTATCTATAGATGATTACAGAGCGCTTATTATTCCGGGAGGAAAAGCTCCGGAGTCCTTACGCAAAGATGAGGCTATTGTAAAATTTGCCAAAGAATTTTTGGAAAGTGGCAAACCCGTTGCCGCTATTTGCCACGGCCCGCAAATACTTATCACAGCAGGAGTGATGGAAGGCAAAACCGCTACGGCATACAAAACTGTTGAAAGTGAAATGAAAGAAGCCGGAGTGGATTTTAAAGATGAAGCACTCGTGGTGGATGATAATTTAATAACATCAAGAAATCCCGGTGACCTGGACCGCTTTGCCGAGGCGATCTATAAAAGGATTAAAGAGAATCATGACTGCAAAGAGGAATAGGTTTAGATTTTAAATTCTTTGACGGAAAGGCTGCCGGGAAAAATCCCCGACAGCCTTTTTTATTGGTATCTGTCTATAATGTCGCTTAATATATGCGCATCATGTGTTTGTTTTTGCTTATTCTTTATCTTTGCACCCCGGAAAATGAAACGAATTTTGATGGAAACGGTCACGATCAAGTGAAAATAAAGAGCACTATTTAAATAACAAACGATTGCGAACAGAAAATATCTTACAACAGTACCGTAATGATGAGCGTATTGAAGCCCTGGTTAACAATTTACAGGTAACCGAAGAAGCACGCTATCGCTTTTCCGGCCTGGCAGGTTCTTCCTTATCTTTCCTCTCTGTGGCTACTTACCAGAATTTACCCTGGATCCATTTGTTTGTTTTGCCCGATCAGGAGGCAGCGGCATATTTTCTTAATGATATGGAAAATCTTCTTGATGATAAAGAGAATCCTTATCATAAAAAGCAGGTTTTGTTTTTCCCTGTTTCCTATAAACGTCCCTATGAGCCTGAAATAACTGATAATACGAATTTATTATCACGGACGGAAGTCCTGAAAAGAATTAGCTCCAGAGGTAAAAAAACACTGATTGTTACTTACCCGGAAGCGCTTACGGAGAAAGTTGTAAAACGGAGCTACATTAAAAAGAATACATTTCGTCTGCAAACCGGAGAGCAGGTTTCTCTGGATTTTATGAATGACTTATTGCATGAATATGGGTTTGCCCAGACAGATTTTGTTCTGGAGCCGGGTGAATTTTCTGTGCGCGGCGGAATTATTGATGTTTTCTCTTTTACCAATGATAAGCCTTACCGGATTGAATTTTTTGGCGATGAAATCGAAAGTATCCGCTCCTTCAACCCGGAAGATCAACTTTCGCTGGAAACCCTGAATCATATTACAATTGTCCCCAATGTTCAGGGTAGAGATAACAATGCAGGACGGCAGGCATTTCTCGAATTCCTGCCCCGGAATTCAGTGATTTGGATTGAAAATCCGGTGATGACCTGTGACCTGATCCGTGAGGAAAGAAAGAAAGTGGACGATGCTTTTGCAGGCATCAAACAGGATGATGAACAAAGTGAGGTTCAGGCCCCGGAAACATTATTTACAGATGCTGACGAATTTTGGCAACAACTGCAACCCTTTCATATTATTGAATTGGGCAAACAAAATCATTTCCGGGATGCTGACGTGATCCAGTTTAACCATACCCCTCAACCATCTTTTAACAAAACGTTTGATCTTTTGTTGGAGTCACTGGAAAAGAATGCGGCCGACGGATACTCGAACTATATTCTTACTGACAATCCCAGGCAAATCGAACGGATACAAACCATTCTGGAAGATGTGTACGCTCAACGCGGGGAAGAAGCGCCCGGGAATTTTAATCCGCTAATGATATCCATTCATGAAGGGTTTGTGGATCATGATAAAAAGATCGCTTGTTATACAGATCATCAGATTTTTGATCGCTATCATAAGTTTCGTCTGAAAAGTGGGTATAAGAACAAAGAGTCCATAACGCTAAAAGAGCTTTACAATCTTGAACCCGGAGACTACGTGACGCATATCGATCATGGAGTGGGAAAATTTGACGGACTACAAAAGATCAATAATAACGGCAAAGAGCAGGAAGCCGTCCGGCTTATCTACAAGAACAATGACCTCCTTTATGTCAGTATTCATAGTCTTCACCGGATTGCGAAATATATCGGGAAGGAAGGGAAGGTGCCCAAAGTGGACAAGCTGGGTTCTAATGCCTGGAAGAACCTGAAAAACCGAACAAAGAAAAAAGTAAAAGATATAGCGTCCGATCTTATCAAATTGTATGCTAAACGTAAGGCTACAACAGGACATACATTTCCTCCGGATAATTATCTACAACACGAACTGGAGGCTTCCTTTATCTATGAAGACACTCCGGATCAATTAGCGGCCACGCAGGCTGTAAAGAAAGATATGGAAGCTTCTTTCCCTATGGATCGCCTTGTTTGTGGTGATGTTGGCTTTGGTAAGACGGAAGTAGCCATCAGAGCGGCTTTTAAAGCCGTAGCTGACAGCAAGCAAGTGGTTGTGCTTGTGCCGACAACGATTTTGGCCATGCAGCATTATCGCTCTTTCCAGGATAGATTAAAAGATTTTCCCGTTACCATCGACTACCTGAATCGCTTTAAAACGGCAAAACAACAAAGAGATATCCTGCACAAATTAAAAGAAGGTGAACTGGATATTGTGATTGGCACGCACCGGGTTGTATCTAAAGATGTAACACTGGATAATCTGGGATTGCTCGTAATTGATGAAGAACAGAAATTTGGTGTAAGTGTAAAAGAGAAACTGCGACAAATGCGCGCTAATGTTGACACATTAACCCTCACTGCGACACCTATCCCCAGAACACTTCAGTTTTCGCTTATGGGAGCCCGCGACTTGTCAATTATTAACACGCCTCCTCCTAACCGGCATCCGGTGCAAACCGAACTGCATTCCTTTAATGAAGACTTGATTAAAGAATCTATAGAATATGAAATCAACAGAGGCGGGCAGGTTTTCTTTCTGCACAATCGTGTGCAAAATATTAACGAAGTAGCTCACCTGGTTGAAAAAGTAGTGCCGCGGGCTAAGATAGGAGTAGGGCATGGAAAAATGGACGGGAAAACCCTGGAGAAGATAATGCTTGACTTTATTGAAGGAAAGTTTGACGTGCTTGTTGCTACGACCATTATTGAGTCCGGGCTTGATATCCCTAACGCAAATACTATGATCATTAATGAAGCGCATCATTACGGACTTAGCGATTTGCACCAGTTGCGCGGGCGAGTGGGGCGGTCAAATAAAAAAGCTTTTTGCTATTTATTAGCACCTCCCGTTTCAACGCTTACTGCGGATGCCAGAAAACGGCTTAAAGCCCTGGAAGATTTTTCAGCCCTTGGCAGTGGATTTAATATTGCCATGCGTGATTTGGATATCCGTGGTGCCGGAAATATTCTGGGAGCTGAGCAGAGTGGATTTATTTCCGAGATGGGGTATGAGATGTATCAGAAAATCATTAACGATGCTATGCAGGAACTCAAATCTGGTGAGTTTAAAGAATTGTTTCAAAATGAAGAGCAGACTGTCCAGGAGACACAAGAAACAGCCCGCGATTGCAGCATTGAGAGTGATCTGCACTTGTTAATACCGGATACCTATGTGAGTAGCCCGGAACAACGTCTTAGCTTGTATAAACGGTTGGATGAACTTAACACGGAAAAAGAACTGGATGATTTTCGCAGAGAAGTGAATGACCGGTTTGGGCCTGTCCCTGCTCCTGTGGAAGAGTTGATCAGAACCAAGTACTTACGGACCATTGCTGCCAAAGTCGGTTTTGAAAAGATAATTCTTAAAAACGGACAATTAGCCGGTCATTTTATTAGTGATCAGGAATCTCCTTATTTTCAGTCTGCCCAATTTATGAATGTGATTAAGTATGCTCAAAATAATCCCAAACGCGTCCGTTTAAAAGAGAAAAAAGATAAGCTTACTATTTTGATGGATAAAGTAAATAGTATTGACGATGCCATAAAAGTGTTGCAACCGATCCTTAATCAATGAAATAGATATTTTTGTATTCGAGCAAAAAAATACTAAAGCCACGAATTGAAAACGAATTTTAAGGCAAAGTTTTGGAAACTATAATGATATTACCCGGATTAGAAAAATTAAACCAGGCTGTTTAAAGTAAGAGACCTTTAAATCGAAGATGAAACAAATTATTCATTCGTGCATTCGTGGCTACCAGAACGAATAAAAATGAAAAAGTTCTTCTTTTAAACAAATTCAAATTAATTTAACAAAATTCTTGTTTCGCTAAAGGTGAATATTATTATTTTTGTCGTGTATAGATGTGAAAAAAAGTTAAAATTATAATTATTATGAAACCTCCATTTTTGCCTTAAATACTCAGCACGGCAATTACAACTAATCTATAGTATGCAAGGAGGGAAACATAATACCATTAAAAACCAATTAGACCTATGAGAAAATTATTACTTGCAATTGCAGCTTTTTTTGCAATAACAGCAGTCCAGGGGCAATCATGTTCCGACCTTCTTATTTCTGAATATGTAGAAGGTGGAGGAAACAACAAGGCATTAGAAGTTTATAACACGACTGATAACCCCATTCTTTTATCGGATTATCAGGTATGCCGTTATTCGAACGGTTCTACAACACCCAATTGTGTTACATTACAGGACGTTTATCTTGAGCCGGATTCAGCCTATGTAGGCGTATTAGATAAAACAGACCCGAATGGAACCGGTTTGGATACAATGGTTGCCATAGAATTACAGGAAAAAGCCGACTCGTTCTATTGTCCGGTTTATAGTGTAAACAAAACATTTTACTGGAATGGCAATGATGCTGTTTCATTGGAATATACAGATGGAACCTTAGTTGACCTGATGGGTGAAGTGGGCGTAGATCCCGGCCTTTCATGGACTATGGACGCTAGTGCTAACTATACTGATGCATTAGGCGGTGCATGGTGGACAAGAAATCACACCTTAATCAGAAAACCTGAAATAACAGAAGGGGTAACAACAAACCCGAGCCCGTTTATCGTTGCTAATCAATGGGACAGCCTGCCTTATAATACCTTTGATCATTTAGGCTGGCATGACTGTGATTGTCACGATGCAACAGGCATTGAAGAACAAAAAGCCAATGAAAAAATGTTTGTTTATCCTAACCCGGTCATTAATAATGAAGTCGTTATTAAATCTACAACAGAAATAGTTGAAATAACAGTGGTTGATATGATAGGCAAGGCGGTTATTTCTCGTGAAATTGAAGCAAAAACAAGTACTGTTCATTTGGATAATCTTAATCTTAAAACAGGTATTTATTTGCTTAATGCACATCTGACAGATGGCAATAAATTGACAAAGAAAATTTATATTCAATAGGAGGAAAAATTGGAGAAAAGGCTGTATTTGACATACAGCTTTTTTTTCCATTAATGAGTTTTGTTTAAAGCATAAATCTTTTCAGTTCAACGGGAAGCCAGAGGTTAAAGATTTTGAAAGAATGAAAAACCTATAAAGGAGTGTTTAAACCGAGCTCAAAAATGAATGATACAGATAAAAGCCACATTACCAATGATATAGGTGATGAGACACGTATGGATAAATTAAAATCATATGCAGCTTTCATCTCCATAATGCACATAGTGATAACAGGATTACCGATTTTATAAAATTTATTCTATGAGACGATTTATCATACTTTTGTTTCTTGTTACAGGGTTAGGTTTTGCAACTTTAGCTCAGGAAGGGACAATTAAAGGAAAAGCGGTGGATAAAAGTACGGGCGAGACTCTGATTGGTGTCAATATTATTTATGCCAAAGGTAAAGGGACGACAACCAACGAAAGAGGGCAGTATGAGTTGGTTTTGGAAGCCGGAACGTACACTATAACAGCTTCTTATGTGGGGTATAAAACACAGGAAAAAGAAGTAACAGTTAAGGCCGGAAAAACAGTCTATCAGGATTTTAAGTTGCCGAACAAAACACTTGAGGAAGTTGAAGTTCTTGCCGATGTGGCAAAAACACGAGAGACACCTGTGGCATTTACCAATGTATTACCGGCTGAGATTGAACAAGAATTAGCCGGGCAGGATCTTCCTATGTTGTTGAATAAAACTCCTGGCGTATATGCAACGCAACAAGGCGGAGGTGATGGCGATGCCCGAATTAATATTCGTGGATTTAGCCAGCGAAATGTTGCAGTTATGATTGATGGCATACCTGTTAATGACATGGAAAACGGCTGGGTATACTGGTCTAATTGGTTCGGCTTGGAAGCCGTAACGCGTAAAATTCAGGTGCAAAGGGGACTGGGTAAGTCGAAACTGGCCATTCCTTCCGTGGGAGGAACGATGAATATTACAACAAAAGGCATTGATTCAGACCCTGGATTTACGTTAAAACAAGATGTGGGAAATGATGGATATCTGCGTACTTCTATAAGTGGAACGACCGGCCCTTTAGATAATGGCTGGGGTGCAACGTTTGCTTATTCCCATAAACGAGGCAATGGATTTGCGGATCAAACATGGACAAGAGGCCATTTTTATTTCCTTAGAGTGGATAAAGATTTTGGAAATCACCGGATTACATTTTCCGGTATGGGTGCGCCCCAGGAACATGGGCAACGACCTTATAAACAATCTATTGCTACCTGGGATGCTGACTATGCAAGAGAACTGGGCGTAGATGTGTCCGAAATTCCTGATGGAGTTCCAATCGATATGGGAAGAAGGTATAACCCGCATTGGGGATATTTGGATCGATACAAAGTGATCGGCCAGGGAGATACGCTGCATGGGGATAGGCAAAAGCTTAATACCCAGGTAAATTATTACCATAAACCTCAGTTTAATTTACGTGATTATTGGCAAATCAATAAGGACCTGTATGTGTATAGTATAGCTTATATGTCCATTGGCGACGGTGGGGGCACAGGACTTACATCTGAACCGCCCAAAACTGAAAATGGACAGGTCGATCTTCAAAACATTTATGATAATAATTATGATAACCCCTTTGCACCGGGCAAAGCCGGGGATGTGCTCTATTCTTCCAGAAACAACCATGCCTGGTATGGATTGCTCTCTCAAGCGAATTATCAAATCAACGGTGTGTTAAAAGCCAGCGGAGGTATCGATTTGCGTTATTACAAAGGAGAGCATTACAGGGAAATTTACGATTTTCTCGGAGGAGAATATTATACTGATGGAGGGACATCCAATATTCTGGATTATACACGACCATCAGTAAGACGCGATGAAATTGGCGATATTATTGAATATCATAATGATGGCCTGGTGAAATGGGGCGGCGGTTTTGGGCAGTTGGAGTTTGATACTGAAAAATTCACGTCATTTTTAAACCTATCGTTTGCGAATAAAGCCTATAAGCGAGTTGATTATTACAAAAAAGAAGACCTTGTTATTGATGGAGAACGCTATAAACAACAGGTGGGATATCAGTATGATTATGCTACGCAGGAATTTTATCCGGATACAGCAGTTATTGACGGTGAAGAATATACGATCAACTCTCCCGAAGCTGAGCCAGCCAGCACGCCCTGGGAATCTTTCTGGGCTTATACGGCTAAGTTAGGCGCCAATTATAACTTCTCTGAGCAATTTAATGCTTTTGGTAATGTAGGCTATATCAATAAACCACCACGGTTTAATAATGTGTTTGATTATGAAAATAATCTTTACCGGAATATTAAGAATGAATCTGTTCAAGCCCTTGAGCTTGGCTTTTCATACAACCGGGATAATCTGTCGCTTAATGTAAATGGTTACTACACGCGGTGGTTCAATAAACCGGCTGACCGTACACCTGTGATTAACATAGACGATGAAAGATATAATGTGAATATTAATGGCATTGACGCTCTCCATAAAGGGATCGAAATTGAATTTGGTCATAGGCCTTTGCATAATTTACAGTATGATGTGGTGATTTCTATTGGTGACTGGCGGTGGACTTCGAAAGATACCGCCAAAGTATATAATGATAAACAACAGTTCATAGGTGACGTAGCCTTTAATGCAAAAGGTGTGCATGTCGGTAATTCAGCCCAACATCAGGCGCGCCTGAGTGTAAACTATGAACCGTTTAACAGTTTTTATTTCAGACCGGCAATTACTTATTTTGGAAAACACTATGCGGCTTTTGATCCGTTAAGCCTTTCTTCTTCAACAATTCAGGGTTACTCTCTCGGTAGTTCCGATTATCTGGACGATGAAGGAAATCCTAAAGATTCATGGAAAGTCCCCGATTATTATTTGCTTGACTTACATGCCGGATATACCTGGTTTTATCAGGACCTGAAAATCCGGTTTCAATTAAGCGTCTTGAATATGTTAGACCATGTGTATATTTCGGATGCCGACAATAACAGTCAATATATTGCTAATCCGCAATATAACTTCAATGCTGCTTCTGCAGCAGTATTCTATGGATTAGGACGTCGATGGAATACTTCAATATCTATATCATTTTAATATTTAAATTTCAATTTACATGATGAAGAAAATTCTTTTTATTTCGATTTTTATACTAAGCGGCATTTTTGCAAATGCTCAGGTTATTAGTGTTGACTCTGCCAGGACCTTAGGTGTAGATTCTACGGTAACCATCTCCGGCATTATTACAAACGGAGATGAGTTAGGCACAATTCGTTATATGCAGGACTCTACAGCAGGCATAGCTGTTTACGATTACACCTTTTCCCAGACTGCTGTTCGCGGTGACTCCGTAACGATCACGGGAACGCTAAAAGATTATAATCAATTGTTGGAAGTAGATCCTGTCGATAGTTTTACGGTTCATTCTTCAGGCAATGCTCTGCCTGCTCCGGAAGTGATCACCCCAAACCAACTGGGCGAGTCCGTAGAAGGAGAACTGGTTCGCATTAACAATGCTGTTTTTAATGCTGCCGGAAGCGTCTTTAGCAGTAATACTTCGTATACGTTTAATGCTTCCGGGGAAAGCGCAGAAATTTTTGTGCGTAGTAACCATCCCTTAATCGGGCAGATTGTACCTTCTAACCCGGTTAATCTTGTCGGACTGGGATCTCAATATGATTACAGTAATCCCAGTGGAGGATATCAACTTATATTGCGCGACGGAAACGATATTATCGCCAGTAGCTCCATTAATCTTGCATCTACTTTAAGTGTCAGTAACATTTCACAATCCGGATTTGACATTAACTGGTCAACAGATGCAGAAGGAACTACCGAAATCTTTTATGGTAACACTCCGGATCTGGAACTTGGAAAATTAAGTGCTAATATGGCTGATACTACAGACCATACAATCTCCATTACAGGTGCTAATGCTTCCGAGCTATTTTACATCAAAGCATTCTCCGTAAAAGGGTCAGATACGGCCAGCAGTAGTGTGAGAAGCTTTATTACACAATCTAATTCTTCAGGTGAGATGAAAGCTTATTTTACCACAGCAGTAGATACCAGCTATTCAACCGGGGAATATGCTGTGGAATTGGATAATACCGTGGATGATACTTTAGTTGCCTATCTGGAGCGGGCAAAGTATTCTATTGACTTTTCCGTATATACCTTTAACAGCCAGAATATTGCTAATCTTACCACTGCTTTAAATGATGCATATGCACGTGGCGTTGATGTGCGGGTGATATACAATGGTGATAATAACGGACCTTCTATTCAAAATCTCAATAGTGGTATTGGTAAAATCGGTAGCCCTACGACTTCTCAGTATGGCATTATGCATAACAAATTTGTAGTTATTGATGCCGAATCCCCTAATCCTGATGAGCCGATTGTCTGGACCGGAGCTACAAACTTCTCTGACGGACAAATTAATACGGATGACAATAACGTAATTATAATTCAGGATAAAAGCCTGGCAATTACTTATAAACTTGAATTTGATGAAATGTTCGGATCGGATAGTTTACTGCCTGATCCCGCTAAATCACGTTTTGGCCCGGATAAATTGAATAACACACCTCATGAGTTTATCATAGACGGCAAGAGAGTAGAATGTTATTTTAGTCCTTCTGATAATACCAACGATAAAATAATTGATTATATCGATAGCGCTGATGATAATCTGAATATTGCCACAATGTTAATTACCCGTTCCGATATTGGGTATGCTTTGGAAGATGCTATTGACAGAGGTGTTAATACGAAAATTATGATCAACAGCAGCGGACAATCCAGCAGTTCTCTGGTAACTACGTTGGAAACTAAACTGGATACGAACTTTAAGACGAATGATAACGGCAATAATATTATGCACCATAAATATATGATTGTGGATGAAGGAACAAATTCCGATCCTGTATTACTGACAGGCTCTCATAATTGGTCTTATAGTGCGAACAATGTAAACGATGAAAACACATTGATTATCCATGACGATACAATGGCTAATATTTATCTGCAGGAATTTATGAAGTTTTTCCAAAGCTCGACCAGCAACGTTCCGGAAACGTTGAAGAGTTCGATTTCCGTTTGGCCTAATCCGGCTTCAGACCGGTTAAATATTGAAATCGATCATAATGGGGATGCGATCGTAAACGTTTATAATATAAGTGGACAAAAAATCCTGACAATGGATATTGAGGAGAATAATGAAGTAATCAATGTGAATAATATGGACCGTGGAATGTATATTCTGGAATTAATTTCCGGAGATAAAGTAACACGCGAAAAAATTATGGTTCATTAATACAAAACAATTTATTTAAAACTAACCGCTCCGGAATATCCGGGGCGGTTTTTTTATTTGTTTTTCCAAGATATTAACATGCCACAACCTATGTTATACAAAAGAATATTTCACCGCAATCAATTATCAAAGAAAGTTGAGTTTCTGGAAATAGAAAATAGCTTACATTAAAGACAGAAACAATTAGTTGCTTAGTGAGTTGTAAGACTGTCCGGTTAATATGAAACCTTTATGTTTTCCTTAAGCAAATAAGTAGATGACTAAAGTTAAGTTATAGCTTAATAGTAGTATTTAAAAAAGCCCGAAATGCATAATCCGGGCTTTAATTCGCTATTCGGGTTTGTTTTTTGAAGCTTGTATGCTGCTTTAGAATTTCAAACTCAGACCTACTGAAGCAATCGATACTCCGTAACCAAGTTCCAAATAAGCCCCTACATTGTCGGAGAAGAAATACTTAGCACCTAGAAATCCTGCGAATGCAAATCCGCCTGCATCTTGAGCTTGATTACTGATCATGTCTTCGTAATCATCATCTTCAATGTAGAATGAAGAACTGGCAGCATTATAGCCAAGCATGCCACCAGCATATAGCACATAATCTCTTTCATTTACAAAATAATAAGAGCCACGGGCACCTATTATAAAATGGGAATAATCATACCCATAAGTTATAGTTTTGTTGTCCATAGGAGATGAAAAAGAAAGTTCACTTTTGTTTTCAACATATCCGATATATCCTCCGATACTGATATTATCGCTAACCACATATTCTCCGGAAACTGATAACGGAGGCACAGTGGTTTCTACATCGGATACTCCAACAGTGGGTAGAAAGCCAATTCCGGCATTAATCATGACGTCCCCCTCGCGGACACTACTTCCCCATTGTGCTTTAGCTTGTGAGAAAAAAGCTAATAGCATTAGAATCGCAGATAGTAAAAATAACTTTTTCATAATTGATAAATTTTTGGTTTGAATTGATTTTGTTATTAACAAATATATAAAAAGTTAAATTTTCTTAAAAAATATTTTTCTTTTTTTTACCTCAAATTATTAACTGACTTCTTTGTTAAAAACTAAGTTTTCACTTATGGTGGTTCGTTAGCCTGGATCACAAAATCTGTTGCGGTTGTTGCAGTTTTCTGCCGGCTAACGGGGGAGAGGGTCAATATACTGCCTTAAAATAATACCTTAAGGACTTGTTCAGCTAGCCATACAGTATTACAAGAAATATTAGAAAAAAAGTTAGGCGATAGGATTATTTATCTTCCAGGATATTTTGTTGTTGGCGAACGGATTCTTTATGAATTTGCTGCAATAACTTCAAGAGAAAAGATTTATCCAGATCATATTTTTCAGCTTGGGCCAGACGGTCTTTTATCATTTCCCGGAAGCGGTCACTTTGAAGAATAGTAACATTATGCGCTTTTTTGTAATGTCCGATTTCGCGTATAATATTCATTCGTCGTGCCAGTATCTCAAGCATTTCCCGGTCGATTTTGTCAATTTCCGATCGTAATTTCGTCAAAGGGTCTAATTGATGTAATTTCGTGTTATAACTCCTTAAAACCAAATTATCCAAGAGTTGTTTCAGCTCATCAAAAGAAAGTTGTTGGGCCGCATCGGTGATGGCGTTTTCAGGCTCGGGATGGACTTCGATCATTAAACCTTCCATCTCCAGGTCTAACGCTTTCTGCGCAACTTCCGGAATATTACCTTTCGTTCCGCAAATATGGCTTGGATCACAGATAAGGGGAAGTTCCGGATAAAGACGTTTTAATTCAATAGGAATTTCCCACATCGGTGCATTTCTGTATGGAGAGTCATCAAAAAAGTAAAACCCGCGGTGGATTGCTGCTATCTCTGAAATTCCGGCTTGCTGAAATCGTTCTATTGCGCCGATCCACAAGTTTAAATCAGGATTGACCGGGTTTTTAACCATGACCGGAATGTTTGTGCCTTTGATGGCATCAGCAATTTCCTGTACCGAAAACGGATTTACAACAGTACGTGCTCCAATCCATAGGATGTCCATACCTGCCTCAAGTGCCATTGCAGCATGTTGAGCCTGTGCAACTTCCACCGCAACTTTTAACCCGGTCTTTTGCTTTACTTCCTGTAGCCAGGGTAAAGCTTTCTTGCCTAAACCTTCAAACTGACCGGCACGGGTACGAGGCTTCCAGACTCCTGCACGGAAAACTGACATCTGGTCCAGCGTGGACAAATATTCTGCCGTAGAAATTACCTGATCGTGACTTTCTACACTGCATGGCCCTGCGATTAAAAACCGTTGGCGGTTGATCTGCGGAAAATTTTTTTGTTGACTTGCATCCATTCACTTGTTATTTTGTGCAAAATTAGTTAAATTTGTTTGTTCCTTGATAACGAAAAAAAGCCTGATCATGAATACGATACATTATGAAATTAAGGGTTCTGGCCCGGCAATGGTTCTCCTACATGGGTTTATGGAATCTTTGGAAATATGGTATCCGTTTCTTCCTTCCCTGTGTAAAGACTTTTCAGTGGTTATGATTGATTTACCCGGACACGGGAAAAGTTTGAACCCGGAAAAAGACCATAGCCTGGAATTTATAGCTGATAAGATTAAAGAAATCCTGGATAAAGAAGGAATAAAAAAGTGTACAATGATTGGTCATTCTATGGGAGGATACGTGGCATTGGCTTTTGCGAAAGCCTATTCACAATCATTAAATGGGATTGCGTTATTTCATTCGCATCCCGATGAGGATACCGAAAATGCACGGAAAAACAGAGAGCGTACCATAAATATCGTCAAAAACGATAAGGCTGGGTTTATACGTGAATTTATTCCTTCCCTCTATGCTGAGAAGAACAAACAACGGTTGAAGCCTCAGATCGACCGCCAAAAGGAAATTGCCAAACAAATGGATGCCGAGGGGATTGTTGCTGCTTTGCAAGGTATGAAAGAACGGAAAGCCTCCGTCGATTTTATTCAATCCACACAACTTCCCGTATTATTTATTGTAGGGAAACAAGACAGTCGCATTCAATTGAAACGAATGCAGGAACTGATTATGATGCCCGCCCATGCTGAAGCTTTGATTCTGGACGGTGTAGGTCATATGGGTTTTCATGAAGCTGAATTTGCCTGCGTTACTACTTTGCACACATTTGCTCAAAAATGCTTTGGAGTATAACCTTTGAATAGTTGTTAGAAACTTAACAATTAAACATTTGTTAATAGAATGTGTATTTATAAATCGGACGAAAAGAGAATGATTAATGACCCGTGCGACCGGTTGCGGGAGTAAGGGAAATAATGTTATTTAGCTGTCATTAGTAGTCATTGGTAGTCATTGATGGTCATTTTCTATACTTCTGTGTCCGGCTGCTGTCAAATATAACCGTCTCAGAAAGCTCTGAAGTAAATGACTTAGAATATAGTAAAGCAAAATGACGCGCGAAGCGCAAATGACCTTAGTGAAACAGAAAAAGGTTTCACAAGGTAAACTAAAAATGACATCCGTCGAAGACGGATAAATGACGCGAAGCAAATGACAGTAAGAGACAAAAGCAAGAAAACATAATAATGACATTATCAATATTTTGAAAATTTTAAAGATATGAAGAAAGACATCGAAATTGCTCGTGAATCCAAAATTGAACACATCAATAAAATTGGAGAAAAACTTGGTTTAAAAGAAAAAGACCTTGAATTATATGGCAATTATAAAGCAAAGTTGCCATTAAGTTTGATTGATGAAAGTAAGATCGGAAAGAAAAAACTTATACTGGTAACAGCAATGACACCAACGCCGGCAGGTGAAGGAAAAACCACAACTTCCATCGGTTTAACTATGGGCCTTAACCGGATTGGAACAAAGGCAACAGTTGTTTTACGAGAGCCATCTTTAGGACCTGTATTTGGCATAAAAGGCGGAGCTGCAGGTGGAGGATACTCTCAGGTTATTCCCATGGAGGATATTAATCTTCATTTTACGGGCGATTTGGCTGCTGTAGAAAAAGCGCACAATTTATTGTCAGCGATGATTGACAATAATCTACAGCAACGTAATAAGGATTTTGTGTTAGACCCCCGCCAGATCAAATGGAAGCGGGTAATGGATATGAATGATCGAGCCTTGCGCCATATCACCATAGGAATGGGTGGTAAAACGCAAGGAGTACCAAGAGAAACAGGATTTGATATTACAGCTGCTTCAGAAGTGATGGCTACTTTAACGCTGGCCAAAGATTTACAGGATCTTAAACGCAGATTAGGTAATATTTTCGTTGGTTATACCTGGGATAAAGAACCTGTATATGCCAAAGATCTTAATGCTCACGGTGCTATGGCGGCATTGTTGAAAGAAGCCATTAAACCCAATTTGGTTCAGACATTAGAAGGAAATCCGGCGATTATTCATGGAGGCCCGTTTGCTAATATTGCAACCGGAACAAACTCTTTGATTGCCACGAAAATGGGATTGTCTCTGAGTGATTATGTCGTAACTGAAGCTGGTTTTGCTTCCGACTTAGGAGCGGAAAAATTCCTGAACATAAAATCACAATACGGTGGCTTGTCACCTAATGCAGCGGTGGTTGTTGCTACAGTTCGAGCATTGAAGCATCATGGCGGAGCCAAAGATTTTAATGAAACCGATCCGGAAGCTGTTAAGAAAGGTCTGCCGAACCTGGATAAGCATATGGAGAATATGAAACTTTATAATCTGTCTCCTGTGGTTGCGATCAATAAATTTCCAACTGATACGGAAGAAGAACTCCAAATCATAAAGGATCATGTGGAAAGTTATGGCGTGGAATCAGCAGTTGTGGAAGGATTTACAAAAGGAGGTGAAGGTGCAATAGAACTAGCTGAAAAAGTCGTTAAAACGGCAGAAGCATGTACTACCTGCTTTGAACCTCTTTATGATTTTGACTGGGATATTGAAAAGAAAGTGGACACGATTGCACAAAAAGTATATGGTGCTGATCATGTGGAATATTCTCTGAAAGCGAAAAAAGATATTCAGTCTATTAATGAATTGGGATTTGGAAAATTACCTGTATGTATTGCTAAAACACAAAATTCACTTTCGGACGATAAAAAATTACTGGGAAGGCCTACCGGATTTACTGTGAAAATCCGTGAGGTGGAATTAAATGCCGGAGCCGGCTTTGTTGTGCCTATTGCCGGTAATATTATGAGAATGCCCGGGTTACCTAAAGTGCCTTCCTCGGAAAATATAGATGTGGACGAGGATGGAAATATAACCGGCTTGTTCTAAATAGTTTTTTTACAGAATATGTCATTGATAGCTACAGGGTGGCTAAAAATGGCTGGTACAAAATAAATAAAAAGCAAAAAAGAAAAAGGCTGTCCTTCCCGGGTGGCCTTTTTTTATGAGGATTTTTTCAGCGTAAAGGCAAATGTAGTTCCATAGCCTATCTTGCTTCGCACATTTATGGTTTCTCCGTGGGCTTCAATAATATGTTTAACAATTGACAGGCCTAAACCCGAACCGCTTTTTTTTATTTCACGGGCCTTTTGGGTGCGGTAAAACCGTTCAAATAAGCGGGGAATATCTTCTTCAGCTACACCAGACCCATTATCGGTAATTTCCACTAAGATATGTTCATCCATATCAAAAAAGCTAATCTTGATTCTTCTTCCCTCTGATTCAGGTTTGTTGTTGTATTTCAGGGCATTGTCTATAAGATTAGTGAGGACCTGACGGATTCTTTCCCTGTCCGCATTCACATGGATGGGGAAATCATATTCTTCTGCGAAATAAACTTGTGTTGATTTTTTGCTGATTTTGTCTTCCAGAATTTCCAATACTTCGTCTGTAAGTTCTTTCAGATTAAATTTGGTTTTTTGCATTTGGAGTTCCCCGGCTTCCAGGTTAGCAATAGCTTCCAGGTCTTCCACAATCGTTATCATCCGGTTGATACTTTTCTCGGTGCGCAGTAGATATTTTTTATTGATTGTGGGGTCTTCCAGTCCTCCGTCAAGTAATGTTAATACATAGCCCTGAATATTGAAAATAGGTGTTTTTAACTCATGCGATACATTGCCCACATATTCGCGACGGTAGGAAGCAAGCTCCTTGAGTCGTTCGATCTCTTGCCGGCGATCGGAAGCCCAGTCCAGAACCTGTTGGTTTACTTCCTCTATGACATCATCGTTTTTGCCGGATTGCATTTTCTCCTTTTTCTCAGCAGCTGTTGCCTTTTGATTTAAAATTGTTTTATAAATTAGTTTAATCTTTTCGTATATAAACCGTTCTAAAATGTAATGAAACGTGAAATAACCGGCCGGAATCAGGATCACGACTAAAATTAGAATAATTTCAGGGTAAAAAACATTTAAGGCTCCTGCTGCTATACTGTAAGCAAGAACCAAAATACCACTGATTATTAAACTGCTGATCAGTGCGAGAGATTTTGGGTTTGTATATTTCATGAGGTTAACTCAAACTTATAGCCTACTCCCTTTACGGTCTTAATGTTTTCATCTCCAACCTTTTCTCTTAGTTTCCGCACATGCACGTCAATGGTGCGATCGCCAACGATTACGTTCTCTCCCCAAACTTTTGAGAATATTTCTTCGCGTGTGAAAACTTTATTTGGTTTTGATGTTAAGACCTGAAGTAATTCAAATTCTTTTTTCGGTAAAATAATTTGTTTGTCATTTTTTGTCACCAAATATTTTTCCTTGTCAATAATAAGGTTCCCTACTTCGTATTGAGATTTTTCTTCTGCTTCAATGTTGGTACTACTTCTTCTCAGTAAGGCTTTGATACGGCTTGTTAAAACCCTTGGTTTTACTGGCTTGGCAACATAATCGTCAGCCCCGGCTTCAAAACCGGCAATCTGAGAGTAGTCTTCCCCTCTTGCGGTGAGGAAAAGAATTATAGCCTGCTGCATGTTGGATAAAGTTCGCATCTCACGACAGGTTTCAATGCCGTCAAATTCCGGCATCATTACATCCAGAATGACCAAATGAGGCGACCAGGTTTTGGCTATCTCTAAAGCTTGAGTGCCATTGTCGATAGTTTTTACCTGATAATCTTCTTTCTTGAGGTTATAAGAGAGAAATTCAAGGATGTCTTTCTCGTCGTCTACGATAAGAATTTTGTAGTCCTTATTTTCCATTTAAAAATAATGTTAAATTTTGTTGTCCAAAGTTATGAAATAATTCTTAATGCTCCCGTATTTTCATTTCGAGGTATAAAGTTTTGCTGTTGGAATCGTTTGTTAACCAGAGCAGTTAATATACAGTTAACCTGAAGTTAGTAAAAACATAATATTATTAGAATTATATAACCGAAGGTTTAGTCTTATTCAAAGATTAAATTATTCCACTTAAGATTGTTTGTGGAAATGGGCATATAAAATTTCCCCTTTTTGTTTTCCGGCAACATCCTGCAGTTCTTCTGCTGAAGCTTTTTTGATTTGAGAGATTGACTTAAAATGTTGTAAAAGTTGCTGCTCTGTTTTTTTTCCAATTCCCTTAATCTGTGAGAGTTCACTTTTGGCCATGGTTTTTTTGTGTTTATTTCTATAGTGCGAAATGCCAAATCGGTGAGCCTCGTCACGAGCGCGCTGAATAATCTTAAGCGTTTCGGATCTTTTATCAATATAGACAGGAACAGAGTCTCCCGGGAAGTATATTTCTTCCAGTCGTTTGGCAATGCCGATTATGGTTATTTTACCGCGTAAGTTGAGCTTGTCAAGGCTTTTAACTGCAGCATTTAATTGTCCTTTGCCACCGTCAATAATGATGAGCTGGGGTAATGGTTTTTGCTCTTCCAGCAACCTTTTGTAGCGCCGGTACACAACTTCTGTCATACTTGCGTAGTCATCAGGGCCTTCAACTGTTTTGATGTTGTAATGGCGATAGGATCGTTTTTCAGGTTTTCCATTGCGAAAGACTACCATGGCAGCGACAGGATAGTTACCTTGCATGTTTGAGTTGTCAAAACATTCAATATGAGCAGGTTGTTCTTTCATGCGCAGGTCTTTGCGCATTTTCTCCATGATACGTTTTGTATGTCGCTTAGGATCGACCAGCTCTTTTTGCTTTTCTTTATCTTTCTTATAATATTTAACATTCCGCTGAGAGAGTTCTATAAGTCGTTTCTTGTCTCCACGTTGGGGAACGATGATGCGGACGTCTAAAAAGTCCATATCCACAGGTTCCGGCAGGTAAATCTCTTTTGCATTGCTTTCAAAGCGTTGACGGAATTCCGTAATGGCAAGGATGAGCAGTTCCTTAGGACTTTCTTCTAATTTCTTTTTTAATTCTATAGTGTGTGATTGGACAATGGCGCCGTTTATAATTCGTAAATAATTTGCATAAAAAACATTCTCATCTTCATCATAGGTAATTACTTCTGCATTTTTGATAGACGGGTTGACGACGGTGGAGCGGCTTTGGTACTTCTCAAGGGTATCTATTTTTTCTTTATAAAGCTGGGCTTGTTCAAATTCCATTCTTTCGGCATGGTGGTTCATTTGTTCTTTCAAACTCTTTAATACGCCGGTAATATCACCTTTTAAAATCTTCTTTATTTGACGGATCGATTCATTATACTCAGCCTCGTCCTGTAATCCTTCGCATGGCCCTTTACAATTGCCTAAATGATATTCCAGGCAGACTTTGAACTTGCCATTATCAATGTTTTCTTTTGTCAGATTATACTTGCATGTGCGTAATTTGAATGTTTTGCGGATGAGTTCCAGCAAAGTGTTCATCATTTTCACATTGGCATAAGGGCCAAAGTATTTTGAGCCGTCGCGAACCGGGTTGCGTGTAGAAAATACTCTCGGGAAAGGCTCATTTTTTATGCAGATCCATGGAAAAGTCTTGTCATCTTTTAAAAGCACATTATACCGGGGTTGATGCTTTTTTATCAGGTTGTTTTCCAATAGCAAAGCGTCTAATTCAGTTTCCACAACAATATAGCTGATGTCATAAATCTTTTTCACAAGGACCCTGGTTTTTCCCTGGTTATCCTGATCTTTGGTGAAATAAGACATGACTCTTTTGTGGAGGTTTTTGGCCTTTCCCACATAGATCATTTTTCCCTCATAGTCATAATACTGATAAACACCCGGCTTTCCTGGTAGTGCAGATATTTGTGCCTTTAATCGGTCATTATAATATGGGTTTAATGGATGCGGCATTATTAAACAGGCTTAACCAGAAGTTCCAATTTATGAATTCCTTTTACAGTATGGGTTGGCATTAGGCTTTGAGCTTCAAATTTATAGACTCCCTCTTCGACACAATTGATTTCTTTAAAAAGTTCCATTTCATATACATAATACCCTTCTTTGTTCTTTTCACCCGTGGCTTCTCCATTTTTGAATATCTTTTCGCTTCTTTCCAGGTATCGCTCTTCACCGAATGGTGCTTTTAGCATTAATCCTATGGCAAAATATGTTCCCTGCATTTGGTCCGTGTAGTATACTTTTACATTGATATCATATTCGCCCGGGTCTTCTATCGATAAACGAAAGTTTACTTTTTCTGTTGTATTCCATTCATTATTTGTAAATTCTGCTGGCTCTTTATGCACAGGCCGGCAGCTTGTCATAAAAGATATTATAATGATAAAAAACAGTATCTGTGTTCTCATGGATCTATATTTTTAGGTGCGATTATCTGTTTGTTTTATTATCTGACTTTTTTTTTACCTCTAATTTACCATTTTTATCTTATGGAACGTACCATTAAAAATAACGTTTAAAAATGGGATAAGTTTATAACATCAAAAATCCTGCAAAATTCTACTATTTTTGCAAAGATGGCAAAAAAGAAGAAATATTATGTTATATGGCGGGGTCATGAAACAGGAATCTATGAATCCTGGCAAGCCTGCAAGAATTTAATTCAAGGTTATCCGAATGCGGTTTATAAATCTTTCCCGGATAAAGCCTCTGCAGAATATGCCTTTTACGGTAATCCGGATGAGTTTCTCGGCAAACCTGCGAAAAAAACGATAAGTTCTGCTGAAAAAGCCCGTTATGGGGAACCTGTTCAAAATAGTCTGGCTGTTGATGCTGCATGTAGTGGCAATCCAGGAGTGATGGAATATCAAGGAGTAATGGTGGACAGCCGGAAACAAATTTTTCATCAGGGGCCTTTCCCTCAGGCTACTGTGAATATTGGTGAGTTTTTGGCTTTGGTTCATGGGTTGGCTTATTTGAAGCAGAAAGGACTGGAAATTCCGATTTATTCTGACTCCATGACCGCGATGTCCTGGGTGAAAAGAAAAAAGGCCAATACAAAACTACCGGAAACAGCGATGAATAAAAATGTCTTTGATATGATGAGAAGGGCAGAGGTTTGGTTGAAACAAAACAGTTGGAAAAATAAAATACTTAAGTGGGAAACTTCTGTCTGGGGAGAAATTCCTGCTGATTTTAACCGGAAATAAATTAAGCTAATTCTGAATAATTAGACCATAACCACAATACAAGAGTAGGCGTTTAGCGAATTTCCTCGCATTTTTGCACACACTCAATAATTTGAGCAATGGACTGCTGTTTAAGTGAATAATAGGTGTTTTTACCATCCCTTCTGGCCTGGAGTATTCCTTTGTTTTTTAGAATATTCAAGTGGTGTGAAGCCGAAGCTTGTTCAATTTTTAATTGTTCGTAAATCTCTGTTACATTCATCTTTGGCTGGTCTTCCAAAAGACTAATTATTGCTATGCGCATTGGATGGGCAATAGAACGTAGTTTGCTGGCAGCATCTTCAAGTTTGACAATGTCTAAACCGCTTTTTGTTGTTTCCATAGGTTATTGTTTTGGAGGTACATTTTCTTCTCAATCAATCTTATATTGACAAATATAACACATATAGATCCAATAAACAACAAAATCAACGTAAAAAATTAATAAATTCTAAATAAATCGATAAATTTAAACTGATCTCCGTCAAACAATCCCTGATCGCTTAATTTTAAGGAGGGTATCACTAACAAGCCCATAAATGAAAGAGTCATGTAAGGAGCAGAGAGTAAAGAACCATTTTGTTTGACCAAATTATCTATTTCCCTGTATTTCTTTGCTACGGTACGCCCGTCCTGATCGCTGATTATCCCGGCAATTGGGAGGGGAAGGATGTGAGATTCTCCTTTGTTTATAAAACCAATTCCTCCTTGTAATTCGGAGATTTTTTCGATAGCGTTCAGAATATCGTCGTCTGTTACACCCACGACCATAATATTATGACTGTCATGAGCTACTGTTGAAACCATAGCTCCTTTTTTTAATCCCATGTTATGAATAAAGCCAACAGCGGGCTTAGAGGCCTTGTAACGATTTAACACAACAATTTTCAGAATATCATGCTCTGTATCTGAAACGACCTTTCCGTTCTCAATTTTGGGCTCAACCAATAGCGATTCTGTTACTAATTGTCCTTCCCGTACATCAATGACTTGAAGTTTTCCTTCTTTTGCCTCTACTTCTATATCTTCTTTTTGCACACGGGAAGCCACAAATTTATTCGGACGTTTTGTTGGCTGGGATTCCAACAAAGTAATATTGTTTTCAGCTACCTGTTCTCCATTAATGAACGTCTGAAGGACATTAAATTGCTCCGGATTGTCAATGATAATAAAATCAGCCGGGTCATTTTCCTGAAGTAAACCGTTTTCAAGATTATAATGCTTTTTTGGGTTGATTGTGCAGGGCTTGAGCGCCGTAATCAAATCATAACCTTTTTCTATACTTTTTTTTACCAGATTATTGATGTGCCCCAACATTAGTTCATCAGGGTGTTTGTCATCGGAGCAAAACATGATATTGTCCGGATGATCTTTTAACAGAGGAATAAGGGCATCGAAGTTGCGGGCGGCGCTACCTTCACGAATTTGGACTTTTATCCCGGCATTTAATTTGTCTAAAGCTTCTTGTTCCGTAAAACATTCATGATCCGTGGAAATGCCGGCTTTTGCATATTGTGCTGCGGATTCGTCTTGTAGACCGGGAGCATGACCATCTATAGGTTTTCCATGTTTTTGAGCGGCCCGCAATTTATCCATAACAAGCTTATCCTGATTTAAAACACCAGGGAAGTTCATCATTTCGGCCAGATACTTTATTTCATCACGACTCATCAACTCTTCAATATCGTCTGCATTGATTTCAGCTCCGGAAGTTTCAAAAGGAGTAGCAGGTACGCATGAAGGAGCACCAAAATAAAATTTAAACGGAACACGGTTGCCATTTTGGATCATATAATTAATTCCATCTTTACCAAGCACATTACCTATTTCATGAGGATCGGAAACAGTAGCGATAGTACCATGGGTTACTGCCACGCGGGCAAACTCCACAGGTGTTAGCATGGAGCTTTCAATATGAACATGAGCATCGACAAGGCCGGGCAATATATATTGTGACTGAACCTGAGCTGCTTCCATTTGAGACACAGAAACAATTTTTCCGTCGGATACCTTTAGTTTGCCCGGAAAAATTCGCTCTTCAACAACATCTACGATCATTCCGGTGTATTCCTGAATCAATGGCATAGTAGTAAGATTTTAGTTCGTGATTAAAAATGTGTTACTTCTTATGGTGTAATTTGTTGGCCAATTGTCCGCAGGCAGCATCGATATCTTTACCACGGCTTCTGCGTACATTAACAATGATATTGATTTTTTCCCTTAAAAACTCAACAAACTGTTCCATTTCTTTATCATCGGCGCGTTCTAGAGTAGAGCCTTCTACGGGGTTATATTCAATAATGTTTACTTTGACGGGGAAGTTTTTGCAGAAGGTAGCCAGTTTGCTTGCATCATCAAGTGAGTCGTTAAAGTTTTTAAATAAAATATATTCTATCGTAATTCGGGAACCCGTTTTTTCATAAAAATATTTTAATGCATCAATGAGCTTAGGCAGCGGGTAACGCTTGTTTACGGGGACAATTTCATTTCTTTTATCATCATCAGCCGCATGTAACGACAGGGCCAGATTAATCTTCAGGTCTTCATCGGCTAACTTTTTAATTTGCTCATCCAAACCGACTGTGGATAGCGTGATTCGCTTATGCGAAATCCCAAGCCCTTTTTCTGAGGTTAGCCAGCGCACGGATTCCACAACATAATCATAATTCATCAGCGGCTCGCCCATTCCCATATATACAATGTTGGTCAGGGATTGATCATATGTTTTGTTGGCAATTTTGTCAATTTCCACAACCTGATCCACAATTTCATCCGGATAAAGATCCCGTTGAAATCCCAGGCTTGCTGTTGCGCAAAAAGTGCACCCCAGCTTACAGCCTACCTGCGAAGAGATACAAGCAGTAAGACGATCGCCTGAGGGAATTAAAACGCCTTCCACCACATGCCCGTCTTCAAGGGTAAATGCGACTTTAATCGTTTTGTCATTACTTGTTTGTGTGCTGCTAACCTGCGCGCGATGTATGTAAAAATCAGTATTGAGTTCTTCCCTGATGCTTTTGGAAAGGTTTGTCATTTCTTCAAATGTGGCTACTTGTTTTTGCCATAACCATTCAATAATTTGTTTTGCCCTGAATTTTTTCTCGCCTTTACTTTCCAGGTAGGACTCGAGCTCCTGAGTGGTTACTCTTCGGATGTTTTTCTTGTTTTCCATTAAAATATCAATCGTTAATTCTGTAGAATAGTTGTTGTAATTGGTATGCTATTTAGTCTTTGTCCATAATGTCCCATTTACTGCTTTAGGCTTGCCCGAAAATTGCTCATTTACCTGAGTAAACTGCGCATTTCCGGGCTGCGCAAGCCCCCGATAAATGCGGGGGAACCTTCTGAACAGAGACATGATCACTAAGACACCTTGTCCACTTTAGTAGACAGACACTATTTAGTTGCTTTTTTATAATAAATGAGTAAGATTACCAATCATCATCTTTTTGTTCTTTTTCTTTTTTCATACCTTCCTTCATACTTTTTATTACTTCCTGCATCTCGTTTGAGATAATACGTAACACTTCTTCATCGCGTTGGTCATAATACGTATTCTTAGGATCAATCCATCTTTCCAGCGGGTATTTGGATGTTTTCAGGAGCTGCAAATCTGTTATTGTATAACGGTATCTCCCATCCTTAAATTCCAACTTCAAAACGTAACCCAATCGGCCGGCTTTATTTTGAAGTTCACCGGATTCCGTGTATTTTTTTATATCAAAGCGTACGTGGGCTTTGAGAATGCCGTTTACCTTATCTTGTTTTTTGATCATACCCCGGGCATTGTCCCAGTATTTATTCATCCAGGTTATGGCCCGGTAAAAAAGCTTTACGGATTTTCCTTCAGCTTCAACAACTTCCTGATATTTGATTTTTCCGCTGTTTTCATCTACGGGAAAGTTCAGGGAATCTTTTTCCTGGGCCAGGCTAATGTTTGCAGCCATAGCAAACAGCAATATGAGCAGTATAGGGCATTTTTTTATCATAAGCAATAAATTTTAATTTTAGGGAATAAAGGTAAAAAAAACGAATTTAAACATGATAAAATTATTATGTATAAATAAAAAAGAGGGAACCTAAAAGGCTCCCCCTTATATTCTTTTTTATCATGGAGATTTACATCATGCCGGGCATTCCGCCGCCCATGCCTCCCATGCCACCCATTCCGGCGGCTGCAGAAGCATCATTATCGTCATCATCTTCTGCATCAGCAAGGACACTTTCTGTAGTTAACAGCATACCGGCAATTGAAGCAGCGTTTTCAAGTGCAACACGTGTCACTTTTGTCGGGTCAATAACACCGGTTTTGAAGAGGTTTTCATATTGCTCCGTACGTGCATTAAATCCGAAATCGTCTTTTCCTGAGCGTACCTTTTCAGCAATTACTGATCCTTCCAGTCCTGAATTTTCTACGATCTGACGTAACGGCTCTTCAAGGGCACGGCGAATAATGGCTATTCCGGTAGTTTCATCCACATTGTCGCCCTTCATGTTTTCGAGTGCTTTGATAGCACGGATGAAAGCAATACCTCCACCGGGAACAATGCCTTCTTCAACGGCAGCACGTGTAGCGTTTAATGCGTCATCAAAGCGGTCTTTTCTTTCTTTCATTTCCATTTCACTGGCAGCTCCAACGTAAATTACAGCTACACCGCCTGCTAACTTAGCCAGACGCTCCTGAAGCTTTTCTTTGTCATAATCAGACGTTGTGTTCTCTATCTGAGCTTTAATCTGATTGGTGCGGGCTTCAATATCTTTTGGATTGCCTTTTCCACTAACAATGGTTGTATTATCCTTGTCGATGGTTATTTTTTCGGCTGATCCGAGCATATCTTCAGTAGCTTCTTCGAGCTTATACCCTTTTTCTTCAGAGATAACCGTACCACCGGTCAGGATGGCAATATCTTCAAGCATTTCTTTTCTTCTGTCGCCAAAGCCGGGAGCTTTAACAGCAGCAATTTTCAGTGATCCGCGCAATTTGTTAACTACCAGTGTGGCCATAGCTTCGCTTTCAACATCTTCAGCGATGATAAGCAATGGGCGCCCTGTTTGTTGCGCTTTTTCAAGGATTGGAACCAGGTCCTTCATTACTGAAATTTTCTTGTCATAAATCAATAACAAGGGGTTCTCAAAAACAGTAACCATTTTTTCGCTGTCAGTGACAAAATATGGTGAGATGTAGCCACGGTCGAACTGCATTCCTTCCACAATGTCTACATAGGTTTCAATACCTTTGGCTTCTTCAATTGTGATGACACCTTCTTTTTTCACTTTGCTCATGGCTTCAGCAATCAAGCCACCGATAACATTATCATTGTTGGCAGAAATGCTGGCTACTTGTTTGATTTTTTCATTGCTATCGCCAACTTCCTGAGAAACGGACTTTAAATTTTCTACGGCTTTGCTTACGGCTTTGTCAATACCTCTTTTCAAATCCATTGGATTTGCACCGGAAGCCACGTTTTTAAGTCCGGTTTTAATGATGGATTGTGCCAGCACGGTAGCTGTTGTTGTTCCATCACCAGCTACATCGTTCGTCTTGGAAGCCACTTCTTTTACCATTTGGGCTCCCATGTTTTCAACTTTGTTTTTAAGCTCGACTTCTTTTGCAACGGTTACTCCGTCTTTTGTAATTTGTGGAGCTCCATAGGAGCGATCAATTACAACATTACGCCCTTTGGGGCCGAGAGTAACTTTTACTGCATTACTAAGGGCATCAACACCCTTTTTTAAAGCATTTCTTGCTTCAATATCAAATAAAATATCTTTAGCCATTTTTGATAAGTTTTTATGTTTAAAAATTTAATTACAAATGTTTGTCTTATTAGACGATTCCGTAAATATCGTCCTCGTTGAGGATAAGGTATTGCTCTTCGTTGAGCTCTATTTCTGTTCCGGCGAACTTTCCATAAACAATAACATCACCGGGTTTTACGGTCATTTCATGTCCTTCCGTTCCGTTTCCAACAGCGACTACTTCTGCTTTTTGAGGTTTTTCCTTCGCGGTATCCGGAATGATAATTCCTCCGGTTGTTTTGTCTTCTGCAGAAACAGGTTTTGCTAATACTCGATTGCCTAACGGTTTGAAATTTACTGTTTTTCCCATGGTTTTATATGATTTAATTTAACTTCAGCAGGGCATGGGCATATTTTATGCCAAACATGATTTGCCGGGATATTGTGTCATTATTACAGCAGAGGACAAGGCATAAATAAAAATGTCAGATTGCCTGTGACAATCTGACATTTTTATGTGATCTCTATTGAATGGTTACTCCTCTTCCTGCTCTTGCTGTTGCTCAGGCATTTCCTGGATGGGTTCCTGTTGGGCCGGTTGTTGAACCGGTGCTTGTTGACTTCCTTGATTGCTATAATCAATGCTGGCGTCCGGATTATTTTCATAAAACTCCTTGGACTCGGAATATGTTGCCTGATCTGTTGTCTGGTTTCTCGGAATTACAAAAACTGATGATAAGCTAAGGACAAGTAAAATAATGGCTAATGTCCAGGTTGCTTTTTCCAAAAAGTCTGTGGTTCGCTTAACTCCCATGAGCTGATTGGATGAAGAACTGCCTCCGAAAGCTGAGGATAATCCTCCTCCTTTTGGGTTTTGAACCAATACGATCAATACAAGTAAAATACAAGTAATGAGTACTAATGCTGAAATAATTATATATCCGCCCATATCTGTTTAGTTTACAAAGCTTTAGTTATTGCTTTGTTGGTTGTTTTTTAATTCTTGAATAAGGTTTGCAAAGTAACGCTTTTTTTTCGGAAATTTCAAGCTTAGTTTTTCATAAATTTCAATAGCCTTATTAATTTTTCCTTGTCGTTGATATATCTGAGCTAGCGTTTCTGAAATAAACTCTTGATTATCCTGAATGCTTGAGTCTGCCTTTTGAGTTTCTTCTTTAAAGTCACTTTCTTTATCGGGGATAATTTTGGGTTCATTGTTAATGAATTGATCAATCAAATCTGATGGATTATCATTTTTTTCTTGCGATGTGCTGTATTGGGTTGTTTCTGAATTGTTGTCCTTAGAGTAGTCCTGATAGTCTTTTTCTTTTTCAATTTGTCTAAGTTCATCTTTCAGTCTTGCTTCTCTTTCTTCTTGCGTTTCAAAAGGGGATTTATTTTCAGGTATCTTTTTGGTATCTTCTCCTGAATCGTAGTTAGCTTTTGAGGTAAAGGTAGCTTTGTGTACCCACTTGTAAAAGTGCTCCCGGTTATGTATGAACGGTGCAGATTGAGACAGATAATGGCTGTACTGCTCATTATTGCTGTTATACAGGCTTTTGAGGAAGAGCAAATGGAGTGTGGAGCAATAAGGGTACTGCTTGATAAGTCTTTGAAGTTCTTCAGATTGTTCTTTTTTCAGATAATCTGGTCTTTCAATATATTTTTTTAATTCATGTGAGTCCATATAAATAAAGTTACCAGTTTACGACCGATTTATTAAAAATATCATCTATCAGATATTCTGATATCTGTTCTACAAGCTGGTCTTCAACAGCCGAAAGGTTTTGACTACTATCAAAGTCTTCATAGCGGGTGAAGGTGGTTTCAAAATTACTTTCCTCATCATACCGATTTCTGAATTTGACTTTTACCGAAATTGTCAGCCGATTCATTGCAGCCTGGTCGTTTCCCTGGATCGCAACAGGCTTGGTTTTATATTCAACGATTTCTCCTTCAAAGTATAAATCGCCACCTGAACCCGTAAGGTTTAAATTGGTTTGCGACTGAAAGCGGTCTTTGAGCTTATTGGTAAATGTCTGGCTTAAATTGGCATTGACAAGAGAAGCATTGTTTGGGAAATACTTAATGGTAATAGTTTCAGCTTCCGGAGGGATTGAGGCTCCGGTAAAACTATATACTCCACATGCCTGCATTACTATTAAGCTTGCAAATGTGAGAGCCCATATGCTTCTTTTAAGCCATTTCATAAAAATTTCGTCCTTTTGTGTTCATAAACATGCATACGTTGGCACGTTATGATATATTGTATTCTTTGATTTTCCTGTATAACGTGCGCTCTGAAATCCCTAGCTCTTTTGCTGCTTGCTTTCGTTTGCCATTGTGTTTTTCGAGCGCCCGGTTAATAAGGTCGATTTCTTTATTTTTAAGCGATAACGATTCTTCAATGATTTCTGAATCCTGAATTGGTTCGGAATCGGATTCTTCTTCCTCTTCTGAGCTATAATAGTTTTCCGGGATAAGGGAATCATGTTGTATATCGGGAACATTTGATCTTTGTCTGGGCGAATGTTCGTGATGTTGGCCGTGGCGTGAACGCATTTCATAATATCTTTCGTCGCCCATGCTTCTCCTTACATCTTCTTCTCTGTTTAGGTCAAAAACAACTTTTTTCAGATCATTGATATCCTTGCGCATATCAAAGAGAATTTTATAGAGCAGTTCTCTTTCACTTAAGTTCTGGTTCTTGTCTTCTTCGTTCTGGAGAAGTATCGGCAACGTATTTTTGCCATCCCCGGGTAAATATTTCCGGATAGTTTCAGCATCGATCTCTCTCTCTTTCTCAAGTATTGCCAGTTGTTCGGTAATGTTTTTTAGTTGCCTGACGTTCCCCGGCCAGCGATAATTCATTAATTCCTTTTTGGCATCTTCCGTGAGTCTGACAACGGGCATATGATATTTTTCGGCCATGTCGGCGGCAAACTTGCGAAACAATAAGATGATATCATCTTTGCGTTCCCGCAAGGGAGGAATATAGATGGGAACTGTATTTAACCGATAATACAAGTCTTCCCGGAATTTCCCCTGAGTTATAGCTTCATCTACATTCAGATTTGTTGCTGCAACAACACGAACATCAGTTTTTATGACTTTCGAAGAGCCAACTTTCAGGAATTCTCCGGATTCCAGAACCCGTAATAAGCGTACTTGCGTGGCTAAAGGTAGTTCAGCTACTTCATCCAGAAAAATCGTCCCACCGTTAACTTCTTCAAAATATCCTTTGCGCGAGTCTGTTGCTCCTGTGAAAGACCCTTTTTCGTGACCAAAAAGTTCGGAGTCTATTGTCCCTTCCGGAATTGCTCCACAGTTTACTGCTATAAAAGGGCCATGTTTTCTCGAACTAAATTGATGTATAATTTTGGGGAATGATTCCTTTCCGGAACCGCTTTCACCCGTTATTAAGACAGAAATATCGGTCGGGGCTACTTGTAGGGCTTTATCTATTGCCCGGTTCAGTATCTCGGAATTTCCGATTATGCCAAAGCGTTGTTTTACTGACTGTAAATCCATGTATTTGTTTTTCCTTAGCTTAATGCCTGCAAAATTAAAAAATATTCATGTTAATTGAGCAGAAATACCAAAAAATAATGACACTTTGTCAGTGCATAATTTTGATAATTGGGTTTGGAGCTATGCATAAGGAGAATATACTCACAAAAAAGCAGGCATTCGTCCGCTATAAATCGGGAATTTCCATTTCAGGTTCAGAAACAACATAAGCACCGGGATAATCATCTTTTATTTGATGAAGGATTCTCTGGGCTTCCAGCTTATGGATAAAATTTCCGATTTCAACCTTGTAATTGGGGGAGTCAAAAACGATGTAGGCATTTATATCGCTATATCTTTTGCGAAATTTTGCTTTAGCGTTCATAGCGTTTCCTTTCGAGTCACTGCCTGAATCGGAAAATATCTGAATACGATAGCCGGGGATGCCGTCCAAGCTTTCGTTAACGGCAATATGCTTTTCAATGAGCCTTTTGACTTGATCCGGTTCATAGATACTAACATTTCCCTTTGCCTGGGCAAAACTACCCAGGCTCACTGCGAGAAACAATCCGATCAAAATAAATTGCAACTTGTTCATATTTAAGTTTTTACTAACCAATCATAAATGTTTTTAGGTCTTACAGAGAGTACCGGTATAGGCGAATGATTTACCATTTGTTGGGCATATGGCCCTAATAACAAGTTTGCTGTAGTGGTTTCTTGCTCAGTCATAATAGCGATCATATCCGCATTTACTTCACGGGCATATTCTATGGTTGTGTCTGTAATATTGCCGGCTTCTCTGCTGTCAACCGAATATTTAACGTTATTTTCTTCCATATATTTTGCCGTCTGATCAACATAGCCATTTACGAGCATTTTTACTGCTGTTCCCATAGTAGTATAAACGCCCAGAACGACTACCTCTGCCTCAAATAGTTTTGCTAATGTAGCTACAAACGGTGATTTCTGTCTTGTTTGACGCGTACTGTCTACCGGGAGCACGATTTTCTTAATTGGCCGGTCTTCGGCTTCTTCATATCGTATGGTGATTACCGGACAAGGTGAAGAAGTAACAATACGGTATGCACTGGATCCAATCCAGAATTCCTCAAATCCTGAAATACCATGCGTTCCTACAACGACCAAAAAAGCTTCATGGTATTTGGCCTGGCTGGCAATTTCTTTATGTACTTTTCCTGAACGGATCTTATACATGAATTTTCCACCGGTAAGTGAATCTTTTTTCTTTTGAATAAGGTCTTCAAAACGTTTTGAAGCCTCTTCCTGGGGGTCATGTTCTTCACTCTTATAAACTGATGAAGAAGCTTTTTCTTTCTCAACCCAAACCATAAGGATATTCGCATATAACTTATTTGCTAAGCGAATAGCATAATTTAAAGCTACTTCAGAACCTTCTGAAAAATCCATTCCAACAATAATAACTCGTTTCATATGTCTTAGATTTTATTTGTTTAGACTGATCGTTATTTATAATTCATAATTTGGATTTAGAATAAAATTCTAAACGGATTTGATTTACATAATCTAATTTTTTGTAAATATACAAAACAAATCTTCCTTTGTAAATAGTTAATAAAAGTCTTTTGTTAGTTCTTTGTAGTTACATTTTGTCGTAATTCGTTTGAGTTGGCTGAGCATGTTACTAGTAAGACACTTTGAGTACCCAGTTTGTTGCATGAATTAAAAAAAATCCCCCGATTTTTATTATCTTTTGATCAAGGGAAAACATTACTTTTGCAAAGGAGGGAAAATCTATGTCAATGAATAAAAATTTAGATGCCAGTGGCGACCAGATGAATACGCATGACAAAGAATTTGAGAAAAGTTTACGTCCGCATTCTTTTGATCATTTTCAGGGGCAGGAATCCGTAGTAGAAAATTTACAAGTATTTACCCAGGCTGCATTGCAGCGTGATGAGGCTCTTGATCATGTTTTACTGCATGGACCTCCGGGATTAGGTAAAACGACCTTATCGCATATCATTTCTACCCAGATGAACGTCAATCTGAAAATCACTTCAGGACCTGTTCTGGATAAGCCGGGAGATTTAGCGGGCTTGTTGACCAGTCTGGAAAAAAGAGATGTGTTGTTTATTGATGAAATCCACCGGTTAAGTCCTGTTGTTGAGGAATATTTGTATTCCGCCATGGAAGACTTCCGGATAGATATTATGATCGAAACCGGCCCAAATGCAAGGGCCGTTCAGATTGAGCTTAATCCGTTTACATTAATCGGAGCGACAACACGTTCAGGGTTACTTACAGCTCCATTGCGGTCACGTTTCGGGATAACTTCCCGCTTATCATATTATGACAAAGATACCCTGGCCGGCATTATTGAGCGCTCAGCTGATATATTGCAGGTTCCTGTGCATGACAATGCTGCTTTGGAGATAGCCCGCCGCAGCAGGGGAACTCCACGTATCGCTAATCTGCTTCTGAGGCGTGTCAGAGATTTTGCCCAGATAAAAGGGGACGGAAATATTGACCTGAAGATTGTCCAGTTTTCATTGGACTCGCTCAATGTGGATAAGTTTGGGCTGGACGAAATGGATAACCGTATATTAGTGACACTAATTGATAAGTTTCGCGGCGGCCCTGTGGGCTTAAATACATTGGCAACAGCAGTTGGAGAAGATGCGGGCACCATTGAGGAGGTTTATGAGCCGTTCTTAATACAGGAAGGCTTTTTGGACCGTACTCCGAGAGGCAGAAAAGTTACACGTAAAGCGTTTGAGCATTTAGGCAGAACCCCTTCGGATGAGCAACAAAATCTCTTTAGCTTATGAGTTCCCGTTATGAACTTTTACATCACCGATCACGGACAATCAAACAAATAGCTAAGCAGAATGGATTTGCTTTTGCCGGAATTGCAAAAGCCCGCCGTCTTGATGAGCATGAAAAATCATTAAAGTCCTATCTGGAACAACAACATCATGGCCAGATGCACTATATGGAAAACCATTTTGAAAAACGCCTGGATCCACGGGTGTTGCATCCCGGAACAAAAAGTGTCATTTCTTTGCTTTATAACTATTATCCGGAATCATTTTATGAGTCTGAAGCACCAGTTAAAATAACCCGGTATGCGTTAGGGAAAGATTATCATTTTGTGGTAAAAAACAGGATGAGAGAAATGGTTAAAGAAATGCAGCAGCAATTAGGTGAATTTTCTTACCGTGTTTTTGTTGATAGCGCCCCGGTTTTAGAACGGGCTTGGGCCAGGGAGGCTGGTCTGGGTTGGATAGGGAAGAATACGATGCTTATCAATCCGAAGCAAGGATCATTTTTTTTTCTGGCAGAAATTTTAGCCGATATGGAGCTGGCTTATGACAAACCGATGCAAAAAGATTTTTGTGGCAATTGCCGACGCTGTATTGATGCATGTCCTACCGATGCATTAAAACCATATAAGATAGATGCATCCCGATGTATTTCTTATTTGACAATCGAAAATAAAAATGAGCAAATTCCGGAGGAATTCAGAGAACAATATCAGAAATGGATCTTTGGCTGTGATATTTGCCAGGAGGTTTGTCCCTGGAACAGGTTTTCCATAACACATCAGGAGCCTGAATTCGAGCCCCATGAAAAGTTATTGAGCTTAAGTAAGCAGCAATGGCAGGAGCTTACCCGGGAGGAATATCAGCAGCTGTTTAAAAAAAGCACGGTTAAAAGAGCAAAATTTGAAGGGCTAAAACGAAATATCCATTTTCTTAATGAAAATAATCAGAGTTTATAAGTTGCGATAAAACGCAGAACATTAAGATGTTGTCCCCGGTTAAACCAGTAGGTAGCACCACTATCATGTTTTCTGACGGGTATTATAGACTCACTATGGCGTATGCTAAAGGCCCAATTTTCATTAAACCAATAATTTATACTTGAATTAATAGCCAGTTCGTATTTTCGAAAAGGTCTTGTGTCACTCAAAATACCATTTTCGTCTTCTTCATTGTTTGTACGCTTTAACAGAACACCAAATGAAGGACCTGCCTCAAATGATAAATTTTCATTAATAAAATATTGGTAAGTAACGGGGACTTCTGCATAGTTCAGCATTAATTTATAGGAGTTATAAATACCTTCATCAGGTTTTGCCAGTTTTCGGGAACCTTTTTCAACATAATTCATTTCCAGGGTTATCCTTGACTTTTCATTGATGTCGATACTTGTGAAAATGCCGGCATATATACCGGGCTTATTGTATCCGGCTAAGCGGTCTCCTGAGATTTGACTTGCACTGACTCCGGCCCGGAATCCGGCATCAAACTGTTGTGCATGCAGTAAGAAGGGAGTTGCAATTAAATAAAGAGTAAGAAGGAGTAAATGTTTTGTTTTCATGGATTTATATCTTGTTTTTTGTGTTTGTTTTTCTAAAATTAACGATTGGTCCTTTAAACAGATATCTGCAACAAATATAACAATGATATCTTATTTCTGTTCCCAGGGATTTAGGTTCATTTCATTACCCTGAAGCATATTTAAATAATTCTTATACCGGAAACGTTTGATTTCGCCATTCTCAACAGCTTTTTTTACAGCGCAACCGGGTTCATGCACATGAGTGCAATTATAAAACCGGCATTGGTCATTGAGCTTAAACATTTCAGGAAAGAATAAGTGGACTTCTTCTTTTTCCATGTCAATAAGTCCAAACTCTTTAATCCCCGGAGTGTCAATAACGTAAGAGCCTTTCCAAATCTCATGCATTTCAGCAAAAGTTGTCGTATGTTTCCCTTTCAGATGAACATGAGAAAGGTCTCCTATGCGTAAATTCATACCGGGCACCAGGGTATTGAGCAAAGCAGATTTACCTACACCTGAATGCCCTACAATTACACTTCGCTTTTGATCCAAATAATCTTGTAGTTGCTCCAGCCCGTCACTTGTCTTTGCAGATGTGACCAGAGTTTCATATCCGATGGCTTTATAGGTCTGCGTTAGTTCTTTCAGTTGAACGTTTTCTTCTTCCGTATAGATATCCGATTTATTAAAGATAATTTTTACAGGAATATGATAAGCAGCTGCCGTTACAAGAAAACGGTCAATAAATCCGGTTGATGTTCTTGGATAGGATAGCGTTGCCACAATTAAACCCTGATCAATATTAGAGGCTATAATATGGGCCTGGCTGGATAGTTTTGTGGACTTTCGGATGATATAATTGGACCGGGGTTTGATGTGCTTGATGACACCAGTATCTTCATCTTGCATGTGGAAGATAACATTATCTCCGACAGCTAAAGGGTTTGTTGTTTTAAGTCCTTTGATACGGAACTTTCCTTTCAAAGCACAATACAATTTTTCCCCTTCTGTAGTCTGCACCAGATACCATTTACCTGTAGATTTAATAATAATACCTTGCTTGTCAGATTGCATAATGTTAATTCTCGTTTAGGGCTGCTAAAATAAGGAAAATCAAAGTAATTGATACTGACTTCCGGGAAGGCTTTTTAGTAATCCGTTAAATTCAAGTTTTAAAAGGATAGAAGAAAGTTTGCTTGATGGCATATTAGTCTCTACGGCTAACCAGTCAATGGTTGAAGGGCCATTGATTTTTAGCTTGTCTGTGATCATTTTTTCTTCCGGGGTAAGTTCGAGGAATAATTTTCTTTGGTGATTACGTATGCGTTCATCCTGAATGTCCCAGTTCATCATTTTTCTGATATCTTCCCCGGAGTCTATTAATGCTGCGATATTTCTTTTAATAAGGGCATTACAGCCTTTTGAGTAATTGTCATAACTTTTGCCGGGCACGGCAAATACATCCCGGCTATAAGAGTTTGCCAGTTCTGCCGTAATTAAAGCGCCTCCTTTTTGCGCTGATTCCACAACTACAGTTGCATCTGACATGCCGGCAATAACGCGGTTTCGTCGAGGAAACATATTTTTTTCCGGTATGATCCCGTGGGCAAATTCAGAAATTACACCGCCCTGTTCAAGCATTTTAGAGGCTAAATTCCTGTTTTGAGCCGGATACATTTTATCATGTCCATGGGCGATAACTCCCAGAGTTGGCATGTTGTGCTTAAGAGCATATTTATGGGCATAGCTGTCAATACCAAACGCCAGCCCGGAGATAATCATTACATCTGTCCCTTTCAAATCTTCTATGATTTTCTCAGTCATGCTTTTACCGTATTCTGTAGCATTTCTTGTGCCTACCATAGCCAAAGCCCTGCGATGATTCAGGTCTGCATTGCCCCTGAAGTAAAGCATTATCGGAGAATCAGCACAGTGTCGTAGCCTTTGGGGATATTCTTTGTCCGTATAGAAAAGTGGTTTGATATTATGTTTTTCAAGGTACTTAATTTCTTGTTCGGCTTTTAGCAGAGGTTCCTTACTGTTGAGTTCCGCCATAAGCTTCTTGCTGATGCCCGGAATATCAGCCAGTTTTTTCCGGTCGCCTTCAAAGATGGCTTTTGAACTTCCCATGTAAGCAACGAGCTTTTTGCCGTTGACCGGGCCTATTTCTTTTACAAGGGATAATGCAATCTGATATAAAAGCACGATATTGAGTTCTTGGTTTATTCAAATATACCATAAATATTTCATAAATTTGTCATGTAGCATGAAAAAAACATTAAATAAAGAAAGAGTCAATATTCTTATAGCGCCGCTTAATTGGGGCCTTGGCCATGCAATGCGTTGTATACCAATGATTAAGGAATTGACAGGATCCGGATTTAATGTTATTCTGGCAGCTGATGGTAGACCATATGACTTGCTGCATAGTGAATTTCCTGATTTAGAGATGATTCGTTTGCCCGGTCAGGCCATTACGTATTCAAAGAACAGCAGTTTTCTGAAGATGCTAAAAATTGTTCCTGCATTTTATCGTATGATAAAAAAGGAACACAAGATGCTAAAGAGTCTTATTCAAAAACATAATATCCATGCTGTAATTTCTGATAATCGGTACGGGCTATATTCGCATAAGATACCGTCTATTTTTATCGGACATCAGATGATGATTAAGATGCCCGTATTTTTAAAGTGGACGGAATGGTTTATTCATAAGCTTAATTTGCGATTTATTAACCGGTTTACGGAATGTTGGATCCCGGATTATAAGGACAATAAAGGGCTTTCCGGGGATCTGGCTCATAAGTATTCACTTCCGGAAAATTTTTATTTCATTGGTCCATTGTCAAGGTTTAATAAGGACAATGAAGTTTTTAACACTGAAAAAGCAGATGCAAACAGCGAGTTACTCGTTATTCTTTCCGGGCCTGAACCCCAACGTACAATACTTGAAGAAAAACTGCTTACGCAATTGCAATGCGTCAATTGCAAGGCAACTATTGTCAGAGGAGTTACGGAACAAAACAGAAACTATTATTTAGATTCGCAAACGCGCATTATTGATCATGCTGATACGTCTCATTTGCAGAGCCTAATCAGGGGAGCAAAAATTATTGTATGTCGCTCTGGTTATTCATCTATTATGGATTTGGCAGCGACAGGAAAGAAAGCGATATTTATTCCAACACCCGGACAAACGGAACAGGAATACCTGGCCGAATATTTCTACCAGAAGCGAATATTTTATTATGAATTCCAGAAGTCATTCAATATTAGCAAGGCGCTTCAAAATGTAAAAACGTATCCGGGTATTCAAACAGTATATGCTCCTGCTTTTTTACGAAAACGAATAGAAAGCTTAGCTGAACGAATAGAAAGTTAGTACGTTTTGGTCATGTTCTCAGGGATAACCAAAATATAATCAGCCAGTTTTTTATTCTTATCAAGCAATACTTCAATATTTTCTTGTTCTACTGTAGCAATTGTTGTTATTTGAACATCAGGCTCATATTCTTTAAGGTACCAGCTTATACCTTCATAATTGTTGGAATGGTATGTGCCGTTAAAATGCAGGAATACCTGCTCCTCGTTTAGGTTTTCAAGGATAAAGTAAGCCATTGTTGCATCTTTAATAGCCTGAGCTTTTGGTAAGTTTGGGTTTGCCTTTTTTCGGCCCATCATTTTCAGCATTTTTTTGTATCCAGGTAGCTGAGCATCGTAAGGAATGGGCAGGGGAGCGATCCAATCTTTGGCTTGCTTGTCAATGGAGTCCAGGCCGCTAAAGCCTTCAGAAGCGATCATTGCAGCGTATCTTCTCGGGATGTTCGTGGCAATAAATGGTAATCCGTTAGATTTTGCAAATTCCACCAACGGTTTGTAATCTGTTTCATAATTAGGCCACAGCCGGGCTTGTCCTTTAAAAGAACGTGCTGATATTTTGTCGTTAAGGTATTCATTTAAAATCACCTGATTGTCGTGCTCAAACATTTCTGCACCCAAAACAAGGCTGTCTCCGATTTCCTTATGGAGATCCATGGTGAGTTCTAATTGCAACCAATGACATACGGGGTTGTTATGATGTTCTCCGAATAAGATGATATCCGAGGATACTGATGATTCTACTAGTGAAGTATAATCTGCCTCAGAACCGTCTGCTGTATAAAGTTTAAAAGCGGATTTTTGAGAAAATGCAGTTAGGGAAAATATTCCTAACGTGATAATAAGTATAATCTTCTTAATCATAGATTCTTCAATTTTGATTCATTAAATGTAAATGGTAATAAGTTTTGGACACTATTAACAAGTATGATTTTCCCTGAAGCTCCCTGCATGATGATCCGGATAGGCTTTTCTGCTTTATTTTCATATTCCGAAAGCACTTGCCGGCAAGATCCACAGGGAGTAACAGGATCATTTATTTCAAAGTCATCGCTTTGAGCGGTAACGGCTATAGTTTCAAAAGCAATTCCCGGATAATTCGAGGAAGCATAAAATGCTGCTACCCGCTCAGCACAAAGGCCATTGGGGTAGGCAACATTTTCCTGGTTGGATCCTTTTATAATCTCGCCGTTATCAAGGCGAAGTGCTGCTCCTACGTGATAACCCGAGTAGGGCGCGTAAGAGGTTTTGGCTGATTCCTTTGCCATAGCCAGAAGTTTCTGATCTTCAACGCTGAGTTCATTCTCTTGCTCGAACTCACTATAGGTAAATGAATATGTTTTATTCTTCATACACTTTTATAATTCTTTGCCGGCGTATCAGGTATTCTCGTATTGCTTATACTTCCGGCATAATGTGCTATTTACTCAAACTTTTTCAACATACAAAACCAATCGTGATTAATGGGTTGAAGGTGTAAGTATTTTGTTATATTCCTCTTTGTCTTTTAACAAAGAAACGGCCTTATCTGTTTGCTTCTCATCATTAAGTCCCGCAATTATTTCTCCTTTTTGGTAATAATAACGACCAATGATTTCATTTTTTAATAAGCTTTCTATTTGGGATCTGAATTTCTTTAAATCTTTGTCTTTATCATGATGTAGTTCTTTTTCTAAGCTTTTTAGTTCTTTTTCAATAGATTCCAGATACATTTCGTTTTCTGCCGTTTCTTTTAAATCTTCCAGCTTTTGTTCTGTTTTTGTTTTATAGCTAAAATCTTTTTTGTCCAGAAAATCGGAGAAATCCTGATAGATTTTGTCTGTAATAGCAAATTTCTGTGGGCCGGCGATGGAGTCTTTTTTGTAATAAAAATCTGTGGCAAAATCGAAGATAAAATGTCCGGAAATTAATTTTCTGGATATTTGCTTGTATTCTTTAGATTTCACTACAGCATCAGGTTTAATTCCTTTGGCATCGTAAACAATTCGGCCATTTTGAGTTTTGAACTTTGGTCTCAGCGAATCGGGTATAGATTCCTGTTGATTATTATCATCTGAGTAGTCAATGGATTGGATACATCTTCCGCTGGGGATATAATATTTTGCTACGGTTACTTTCATTCTCGTGTTATAGCTGAGCGGCACAATATTTTGAACCAGTCCTTTTCCAAAAGTTGTTTCGCCGATAACCACTCCACGATCCAAATCCTGAATAGCGCCGGCTACAATTTCAGAGGCGGAAGCACTGTTTTCATTTACCAGAATAGCTAAAGGTATTGTAGTATCAACGGGTTCGCGGGTTGTGCGGTAGGTGTTGTTCTTCGATTCTAATTTCCCTTTGGTTTTTACAACGACTTGCCCTTTGGGGATAAATAGATTCACAATCTCCACGGCTTCATTAAGCAATCCTCCACCATTATTGCGTAAATCGAGAATAATACCGTTGAGGTCATTGTTTTCTTTAAGTTTTTCCAATTCTTCTTTTACTTCATCTCCTGCATTTCTTGTAAATCTGGATAATTTAATATATCCGGTTGAATTGTCTAAAAGTCCGGAATAGGGGATGTTATCCAATTTGATCTTCTCTCTTTTGAGTGTAATAGTTTGGGGCTTGTCTTCAAAGGGTCGTTGAATGGTTACATTGATTTCCGATCCGGATTGTCCTTTTAATAAATTGCTTACTTCCTCAGTAGATTTTCCTTTTACATCTTTATCTTCTACTTTAATTATTTTATCACCGGGTTTTAAATTTCCTTTATCAGCAGGAAACCCTTCATATATTTTAGCAATCTGAACATAGTCTTCTCTTTTTTGTATCGTAGACCCGATACCTCCATATTCTCCTGTTGTCATCATTTGTACGTCCTCAATTTCAGACTCAGGGATATAAACTGTATAAGGGTCTAATTTCTCAAGCATTGCGTCAATGCCGGTTTGTACAAGTTCCCCTATCTTGACTTCATCTACATAGTTTACATGAAGCTTTTTTACCATGTTGGCAAAAATTTCCATGTGTTTGGATATTTGAAAGTCATTGGAAACAAATCCGGTTGTAGAAACGGAGATTGTACTAATAACGAATACTAAAATTAAAGAGCGGACAATTTTATTTTTCACCATGATCATTTTACTTTCTCTTGCTTTGATTAATACTGATAAAAGGTATTTTATCGTGTAAAGATAATAAACGTTGGATAATTAGCTGTATTTTTTGCTCTGTTTTTTGAGCGTTGAAGGTCTTTCCCCCGGAATGAATAATGGCTATTAATAATGTACTTTCCGGTTTCTCGGAAAAGTTATTAATAAGTGTATGCTTGTTTTTTCGATAGGCTTCACGCATTAAACGTTTCAGGCGGTTTCTCTGCGAAGCGGTTTTAATTTTCTTTTTCGATGCGGATAAAAGTATTTTTACTTTTTGTTCTTGTGGGCTTGTGGCTACCACAAAGACATGGAAAGGATATATAAAAAAAGAAGCACCTTTACTGAAAAGTAAACTCAGTTCCTTTTTATTTGAAATTCGCTCTTCACGAGAGAGTCCATATTTTTTGTGTATCGGCAAAGTGTTTCTCCAAAAGTTTACTTTTTCTTGCGCCGTCTTTTCTTGCGTTCTTCATCAAGATATTGGTCAATAGCCATCGACATTGAAGGAGCATTTTTCTTTGGTGCTTTGATGTCTACTCTAAGGCCTTTTTCTTCAGCAGCCTGAATAGAAGAAGGACCAAAGATGGCAATAATACGCTCACCCTGTTTGTAATCCGGGAAATTTTCAAATAAGCTCTCAACGCCGCTGGGCGTAAAGAATACAAGCATATCGTATTGTTCGATGTCAACATCAGAGAGATCTTCGGATCGGGTGCGATAAATAGCGGCTTTGGTATATTTTATTTTGGCTTTGTCTAATTTCTCCGGAATATCATTGTTGTGATTTTCCGAGCAGGGTAAAAGAAACTTTTCTTTCTTATGCTTTTTGATCAACTCCAACAAGTCATTAAAACTTTGTTTGCCATGAAAAATCTTCCGCTTTCTGTATTGCACGTATTTTTGCAAATAATAAGCCGTTGACTCGGAAATACAAAAATACTTCATCGTATCCGGTATTTCCACGCGCATCTCTTCTGCAATTCGAAAAAAATGATCGACAGCTTTCCGGCTGGTTAGAATAATAGCTGTATGATCGAGAATACTTATTTTCTTGTGGCGTATATCCTTGGATTTGATCCCTTCAACTTTAATGAATTTTTTATAATCAACGTCCAGATTATAATTTTCAGACAGCGTTGTATAAGGCGACTTCTCCAGTTCAGCAGGCTTAGGCTGTGAAATAAGAATTTTTTTTATTTTCAATTTTTTTGTTGTTTTAGTTCGACCCTCTTTAGTATTATGCCAGATAACCTGTTATTCTCAAGATAGAGATAACTATCAAAAGTACAGGTGCTATTTCGAGGGTGCAAAGATATAAAATTATATACAAACTGGGAAAAGAAGAATTTTTTAGAACCAGTTGTACACCACGAATACCGCGTATAATAAATAACAAAGTGCTTATAGCTATTGCTAAATAAAAAATTTCTTCAATTTGGCGATATGTATAAAAGAAAACAATAGGAAATAGGATTAACCCAATTAATACATCAAACACAATAAGATTTGATGTGTAAATTGTGTTGACTTGTCTCTCTCGTGAGGCAAATCCAATTATGCTGAACAATATTACTTTTACCAGTGGGATCCCCAAAATGAAGGCAAATAGGTAGAAAAACAATTCAAAATCGTTAATTTTTATGCCCGGCACATTTAGTTTAATGCTGATAAATGCAAATACGGATAAGGTTAATCCAAAGACCAATAGCAACAGGGCTGTGTAGGTTTGCTTAATCGGATTTCCTTCGCGAATGAGTTGCTCCTGGTTGCTTTGGGAGAAAGCTGAGGAAATTTGTAACCGAAATAAATTCCGGAAAAACGTTAGGACGATTCCAATCATTAAAAACTGTATGATGAATACTGACAGTATCCAAGCCGGGGCCTGAAAATCTGGTTTGTTTTCAATAATGGGCATTTCCGGGTCTGTAACCTGAAGCGAATGCTCTTCAAATACAGATTCCCTTTTTAAACCACTCTTCCTTACCCCTGCTGATGAATCCAACAGTGTTTCATGGGTTAAAAAATCCATGAAAAAAGTATCCGGATTATGATTTGTTGTGTCCTGGCTAATCATCACCACAAATTTACAATGGAAAATTAGATATTATGGTGGTAAATGTGAAATATTATTCATGAAAGACAAACAAAAACAATGTAGTTGACAGATTAACAGTGTTATGTAAACATATATATTGCTTTGGAATGACTGGTGTCTGTCCATAAAGTCAAACATTATAAACCAGACATTCGATTTTATTGACAAACTCTAAATAGTCAAAGGATAAAATGATATGATAAAAGATTTTAATACAGACGGTTATGTATTTTGGCAAAAAAAACATGATGAATAATTTAAACAAGTAAAAAAAGATATGTAATTTAGCTTCATCTTAAAAATTATTAACAAACCATTAAAACGTGCAAAATTATGAAGAAGGTAATTTTACTCTTAACTATTGTTTTATTTTCGGTTCCTACTCTGCACTCCCAGAGTTATCAACCTAAACGAGTCGATTTTAAAGTTAAAAAAGATTGGTTCGGCTTCAAGACAATAGCTTGCGGAGAAAACGGACTTATTACTTTTTATTTTAAGGAAAAAGGCAATGCTCTTTTTGGCAAGGAAAAAACCTTGTATGTTTCGCTATACGATAAAGATCTGGAAAAAGTATGGCAAAAAAGTAAAGAAATCAACACGGATTTAAATGCGGTTGATTATAAATACGACAAAAAAACGAATCAAGTGTATCTGGTTTTTGCTGATAAAGAAAGACGTGGATTAAAATTTAGCAATGACACAAAAGTTGAAATTGTTAAAATAAAGGCCACTCCCGAAAAACGCAGAAGTAGCAATGGGTTAATGACTTTAACAAAACATAGTATTGCGATACCAAGTGAAAACTCATATCAAAATATGCTGATTAGCAATGAGAATGTTTTCCTGTTCATACAGGAGACCAGGATCCCTTTTATAGCAAGATGTTGTAGCCCATTTTCTTTGATAAAAAATTTGGCTACCAGCACCCCAAAAGATTATATATATAGGTTAAGTGCAGAAAAGAGTTTTGACAATAAACAAATCTCCCTTAATCACAAAGGGAAATATTACACACATCTTACTTCTTTTTTAAATGATAAGGGTGACGTTGTTTACTTTGCTGATATTGTAAATGTTGGTAAATCCGGGCTGGACAAACAGCGCCTTTATGTAATTGACAGCGAAAGTGGAAAGATTAAGGAAAACATGGATTTAAGTAAGAATATTAGAAAAGAACTAAGATATAAAACAGCAATTCAGCACAAGGAAAATCAAATACTATATGCCGGACTATACGGGGAAGATGACAATTCTGCCCAAACAGGATTTTTATTCCGGTACTTTGAAGATTCTAAAATGATTGATGAAAAAGAGTATGGCCTGAAAGAATTGACCGGGAAAGATAATAAAAAGAAATTTCTTGGGATTTTTAATGTAAAAGACCGGACTTACATGAGATTCCATGATAAAACGTATCAACTTGATGATAAAGGGAACTATATGGTCATCGGGGAGAAACTAAGTAAATATTATGAAACATATACATATACAGATGCAAACGGAAATATGCATACCGATAGGGTTCATTTAGGATGGACTTATAATGAAGCTTATTTAATGGCTTTTGACAAAAATAATAAACCTTTATGGGGGGAAACGTTTGATATGTATGAGACAACAGTTTTTAACCTGAGCTTAGTTCCCCGTCTCTATATTAAGCAGTTATCAGAAGACGAAGTTACCGTAATGTTTGGAATAGGGGATCAGATTACTACTATGCAAATCGATGAGGCTCACCCTTCTGATCAAAAGAACATATCCATAAAATCTCAATTTAAGAAAAGCCGTGTGAGCAATGATTTTATGCCTTCTATTGAACATTGGTATAATGACTATTTTATTGCAAGTGGTTATGTAAGTGTTAAAAGAGGAGATTCATTTTTAAGTGGAAGCGATCGAATGTATTACTTTACAAAAATAAAATTTGACAATTAATAGGGATTATGATTGCTTGAAGTGCAATTGAAGTCTTAAGTTAAGATCAAAATAATTAAAAGGCATCCGGATGATTTAAGTATCTGGATGCCTATTTTTTATAAATAAATTGTTATCCATATTAGGTAGAACAGCAAAATAATTTTACTTTTGGCGGGCTAAAAAGCGGCTAGTATAAATTATTTATAATCAATATAAAATAGATCAATATGGGAATTCTCGAAGAAATTCGTTCAAAAGCAAAACAAAACCTACAACGTATAGTTTTACCCGAGAGTACTGAAGAAAGAACACTTCAGGCTGCCGATCAATTGTTGGGAGACAATCTCGCCAAAATTATTCTTACAGGTGATCCTGAAATCATTCATGGCAAAGCGAAAGAGCTAAACCTGAAGAACATTGATAAAGCAACAATTGTCAATCCCAAAAAGCATGATAAAAAGGAAGAATATGCCGATCTTCTTGTTGAATTGCGTAAACATAAGGGAATGACAAAAGAAAAGGCCCTCGAGTTGGCCGAAGATCCCTTGTATCTATCTACCTTAATGATAAAAAATGGCGATGCTGACGGGGAAGTAGCCGGAGCAGAAAATGCTACAGGAGATGTGCTTCGTCCTGCATTTCAAATTGTGAAAACATTGCCCGGAATAAGTGTTGTTTCCGGAGCCTTCATTATGTTGCTTGATAAAAAAGAATTTGGAGAGGACGGTATTTTGGTTTTTGCAGATTGTGCGGTTCACCCTAATCCAACAGCAGATGAACTTGCCCAGATTGCTGTAGCTACAGGATATACAACAAAAGCTATTGCTGGATTTGAACCCCGCATAGCAATGTTAAGCTTTAGCACCAAAGGAAGTGCAAAGCATGAAATGGTAGACAAAGTGGTAGAAGCTACACGTTTGGCTAAAGAAAAAGCTCCGGAAATGAAGATCGATGGAGAAATGCAGGCCGATGCTGCTATTGTGGAAAAAATCGGAAAGAAAAAAGCGCCGGAAAGTAGTATAGCCGGTAAAGCAAATGTGCTTGTCTTCCCTTCACTGGAAGTCGGTAATATATCCTATAAACTGGTACAACGACTGGCAGGCGCTGAAGCTGTTGGCCCTGTTTTACAGGGTATGGCCGCTCCGATTAATGATTTGTCAAGAGGATGTTCTGTCGATGATATCGTTAATCTTGCCGCGATAACTGCCAATCAGGCAGCTGCTAAATAATTATTTATAAGTATAATGATAACTGAATTTGGACGTTTAAAAGCAAAGTGAATTGTTATTCTACAAACAAAAGTCATTTCGGAAAACAAATTTTGCCTTGAATATACCAGAATGACTATAATGATGTAGCAAATAACGAATTTATAAAAATAGAATATATGAAGCGAATCCTGATACAATAGGAGCGAGTTTCATATCACCGAATTAATAAAATTTAATCATATGAAACCTCCATGGCGAAAATTTTTTCGACACACAGGAGAATGATTAAAGGGCTGGACGAGTTGGATAATGCAAAAAAAGCAATGACATATATTGTCATTAGTAGTCATTAATGGTCATTTATAGTCATTTTCTATACTTCTGTGTCCGGCTGTTGTCAAATATAATCGTCTCAGAAAGCCCTGAAGTAAATGACTTATAGTATAGTAAAGCAAAATGACGCGCGAAGCGCAAATGACTACAAATGACATCCGTCGAAGACGGATAAATGACGCGAAGCAAATGACAGTAAGAGATAAAAGCAAGAAAACATAATAATGACATTATCAACATTTTGAAAAATTTAGACATATGAAAGTATTAGTGTTAAATTGTGGAAGTTCTTCCATAAAATATCAATTAATTGAAATGAATCATGAGGCCACCCTGTTGGCGAAAGGATTGATTGAGCGTGTTGGCATGAATGATGCGATTGTCAATCATAAACCAGAAGGCAAGGAAAACTGCAAAGATGTAACTCCTGTGCCGGATCATCAAACAGGGATTGATAAAGTATTGGCTGCATTAACTGATAAAGAGCATGGGGTAATCAGTAAGGTAAACGAGATTAATGCCGCCGGTCATCGTGTAGCGCATGGTGGAGAGAACTTTTCGGAAAGCGCCCTGGTTACGGAAAAAGTAAAAAATGATATAAAAGATTGTATAGAACTTGCACCATTGCATAATCCTGCCAACCTGGAAGGAATTTTAGCTATGGAAAAACTGTTGCCCGAAATTCCACAGGTAGCTGTTTTCGATACCTCTTTTCATCAAACTATGCCCCGGAAAGCCTATCTTTACGGCATCCCTTACAAATATTACGAGAAATATAATGTGCGTCGTTATGGCTTTCACGGGACCAGCCATAAGTTTGTTGCTCCTAAAGCAGCAAATATGCTGGGCAAGGACTGGAATACCATGAAAATCATCACTTGCCATTTAGGAAATGGAGCTTCTATAGCTGCTATTGACAAGGGAGATTCTGTGGATACTTCTATGGGTTTTACTCCCATCGAAGGACTTGTTATGGGTACACGTACCGGTGATTTGGACCTTGGAGTTGTATTTTATTTAATGGATAAAGAAAAACTTAGCAAACAGGAAGTGAATAAAATTCTCAATAAAGAGTCCGGGATGTTAGGCGTTTCTGGTGTTTCTTCTGATATGAGAGATATTGAGCAAGCGGCTGAAGAGGGCAATGAAAGAGCTAAAGCTGCCCTTGAGCTCTACAGCTATAGAATAAAAAAATATATCGGCGCATATGCTGCCGCAATGGGTGGTGTTGATATGATCGTATTTACAGGTGGTGTTGGTGAGAATGCCGATGCTGTCCGTGCAGATACCATTCAGGGACTGGAATTCCTAGGCGCTAAGATTGATCCTTCGAAAAATAATGGACTTAGAGGAAAAGATGCTGATATTTCTGCTGATGACTCTAAAGTTAAAATTGTTGTCACTACAACAGATGAAGAGCATGTTATTGCACGTGATACGCAAACAATTGTGGAAGCACAATAAAATTAATGCTTCGTTCATTCACTAGTGTATTTTTGATACGATCAAAGATCTTTTAATGAACGCTATTAACAGGCTATATTTGTATAAGAATATTGTACAGTGTAGCCTGTTATTTTTTTTCAACTTCAAATTTATTACCTTTGCATGAGGTAAAACAATAAACTATGGCGGAAGTTCCGGGAAAACTTTTGAAACAAATCAATGCTCCTGATGATATCAAGAAGCTGAATGAAAATCAGTTAAGTCAGTTGGCCGAAGAGATACGCCAGTATATTATTCAGGTCGTCTCTAAAAATGCAGGGCATTTAGGTGCCAGCCTTGGTACTGTGGAGCTTACGCTAGCCATTCACTATGTCTTTAATGCGCCTTACGATAAGATTATATGGGATGTAGGTCATCAGGCTTATGGACATAAAATTATCACAGGTCGTCGTGATGATTTTGTTACAAATCGACAATATGGCGGAATAAGCGGCTTTCCGAATATGGAAGAAAGTCAATACGATGCTTTTGGCACAGGGCACTCTTCCACTTCCATTTCTGCTGCCCTGGGTATGGCTGTAGCGTCAAAGATTAAAGGAGAAGACAAACGGCAACACATAGCTGTTATCGGTGATGGCGCCATGACGGCCGGCGAAGCTTTTGAAGCCTTGAATAATGCCGGCGTAACATGGTCTAATGTACTTGTTATTTTGAATGACAATAATATTTCTATTGACAATAGTGTCGGAGCGTTAAAGGAATACCTGTTGGATATTACAACATCCAAAACATACAATAAACTTAAAGATGCAACCTGGGAAGTATTGGGTAAATTTGGCAAACACGGGCCTACGCCACGTCTCATGGTGCAAAAAATGCAAAAAATGCTTAAATCTACTTTGCTGGATGAAAGCAATTTCATGGAATCACTCCATTTTCGTTATTTTGGACCAATCGACGGGCATGACACCCCCAAGCTGATAAAAACCATGGAGGATCTCAAAGATATACAAGGACCCAAATTGTTGCACGTTATCACAACAAAAGGAAAAGGATATCAACAAGCTGAAGACGATAAAACACGCTTTCATGCTCCGGGGCAATTTGATGTTAAAACAGGCCAAACAAAACCCCAACCCGCAAATCAACCATCAAAATACCAAACCGTTTTTGGTGAAACTTTGCTTGAAATGGCCAAAGAGGACAAAAACATAGTAGCTGTAACACCGGCTATGCCAACAGGATCCGGGTTAACAACAATGATGAAAGAACTACCCGGGCAAGTTTTCGATGTGGGTATTGCTGAGCAACATGCAGTTACATTTTCTGCTGGTCTGGCCACACAGGGAATTATCCCTTATTGTGCGATTTATTCCACTTTTCTTCAGCGTGCCTATGACCAAATTATTCATGATGTTGCATTGCAAAATTTGCCGGTTATATTTGCCATTGACAGAGGAGGACTGGTGGGTGCTGACGGAGCTACACACCACGGAGTATTTGACTTAGCCTATCTTAATGCAATCCCCAATATGATTATTTCATCCCCCATGGATGAACTGGAATTTCGAAACCTCTTGTTTACTGCCCGCATAAAAAATCATGGACCTTTTGCAATACGCTACCCAAGAGGCAAAGGGACAGGAATAGAATGGAACTTAGGTCCGGAATCGATTGAAATCGGAACCGGCAGGAAATTAAAAGAAGGAAAAGATATTGCATTTGTTAGTATCGGACACATAGGAAACCAGATAGAAAAAGCAGCAGCGCAACTTGAAGAATTAAACATCGATTATGCTCACTATGATATCCGGTTTCTAAAACCTTTTGATAAACCGTTGTTACATGAAATCTTCCAAAATCATGACAAAATTGTTGCGATTGAAGAAGGTACCATTATCGGTGGCCTGGGTAGTACCATAAGAGATTTTATGAATGAGCATAATTATCAGGCCACAGTTGTAAAAATGGGTATTCCTGATCAGTTTATTGGTCATGGTACACCGGAGCAACTATATAAAGCAATAGGACTCGATGCTGAAGGGATTGTTCATACAGCCCAAAAGCTAATCCAAAATAAGAAGTTTTTCCAACGAAAAGCATCATCATAATGCTGGGTTTATGGCAAAAAAAATAAGCGTATTATTCTTTTTACTCTTACTGATATCTGCAGCCTACGGGAACTCAAAGAATGTTGAGCTAAATCAGGATGATGTTGAATTAGATTACTTTCCGGTAGTTGTAAAAACAATTCCTGTTGATTTTACAATATCCATACAAGACTCTTTAAAAAGAAGTAACCTGGAAGGATCATATGTTGATGTTCTTGTGAATGGAGAGAAACAGGAACTCCCGGTTGCTAAAGGACAGATTAAGATTTCAAAAAAAATCAGGGATAAAACACAACTCACTATCCAGATAGATAATGCGGAATTCCGGGAGGATATTAATCCGATCCCTTTATGGATGTCTATTTTACCTCCTTTGCTTGCTATCGTAATGGCATTATTATTTAAAGAAGTCTTTACAGCCCTTTTTACAGGCTTATTGCTAGGGACTTCCATCATTCATTTCTATCAGGGCGGAAATATTTTACTGTCTATAGGTCGTGGAATACTTTCTATCGTTGACACCTATATCATTAATGCATTAAGTGACAAAGGCCATTTGTCCATCATTGTGTTCTCCTTATTGATCGGAGGTATGGTAAATATTATTACGCGCAACGGAGGTATGCGTGGTGTTGTCAATCGGTTGAGTGTATATGCGAGTAATGCCCGCAATGGGCAGCTGGTTACCTGGTTTCTGGGATTACTGATATTTTTTGATGATTATGCCAACACGCTGGTTGTAGGGAATACCATGCGGCCGGTTACGGACAAGTTAAAAATCTCCAGACAAAAACTGGCATATATTGTCGACTCCACGGCAGCCCCGATTGCTTCTATTGCCTTTATCACTACTTGGATAGGAGCCGAATTGAGCTATATTTCTAACGGAATACAAACGATTGGCCTGGAGCAAACACCTTATAGCGTATTTTTCAATTCACTGGCTTACTCCTTTTACCCCATTTTTGCTCTGATATTTATTTTGTTTATTGTCGTAAAACGCCGGGATTATGGACCTATGCTGAAAGCGGAAAGAAAAGCACGTCACCGGCAACCCAGCGAAGCTGATGATGAGCGCATGGGCTTTTCAAACAAGCTGAATGAATTGCGGGCTATGGACGGCATTAAGCATAAAAGTTTCAATGCTGTTATTCCTGTTTTGGTAATCATCGTGGGCGCTTTTGCCGGACTTATTTATACAGGTATAGAAACTACCGGCTGGAGTGAACAAATGTCTTTTACGAAAAATATTTCTAATGTGATTGGCCATGCGGATTCTTATCAGGCTCTGCTCTGGTCATCATTAGCAGGTATCCTAACGGCAATCGTTTTGACGCTTATCCAAAAGCTGATGTCGTTAGAAGATACTGTTTCCAGCATGATCAATGGTTTTCGAACGATGCTTACAGCTATTGTTATTCTTGTACTTGCCTGGTCTATTGCTGAAGTTACACAACATATGCATACGGCGAATTTTATATCGCAGATATTGCTTGATATGAATATGACGCCCTATTGGGTTCCAACGTTAACATTTATTATGGCAGCATTGGTAGCATTTTCTACAGGCTCCTCATGGGGGACGATGGCTATCTTGTACCCACTTATTTTACCTGCTTCCTGGTTGATATGTCAGGAAAACGGCCTGGATCATCAAGCTTCGTTGTCTATATTTTATAATGTCGTTTCCACTGTATTGGCTGGTTCTGTGTTGGGAGACCATTGCTCGCCCATATCAGATACAACTATTTTGAGTTCACTGGCTTCTTCATGTAATCATATCGCCCATGTTCGTACACAGCTCCCTTATGCACTTACCGTGGGTGTAGTGGCAATTGTCTTCGGAACCTTACCTGCTGCCTATGGGATATCATCATTAATTCTTTTCCCTGTGGGAATTGAGGTGTTGTTTTTAGTTGTTCATGTTTTTGGCAGGAATGTCTGGAAGTCGCCCGGCTCCTGATCCTTCGATAGGAATCGACTATCTCGGACTCAAAAACACCGTGATATGACTAAATGACTACAATAGTCGTTTATAGCCCTGAAGAAGGTTGAGTATATGATTTAACAGGAAACAAAAAAGGAATAAAGTTCTCTGTGTTTTTTAAATTCTTATTCGCAAAAATTTATGTAGGTTTGTACTATGGCTTGGCTGGAAGTGGTTATATTGATTGTTTCAGGTATACTGGTTGGATTTATAAATACACTGGCAGGTGGAGGTACGATTATTTCATTGTCGGCACTTATCCTGCTGGGTCTACCTGCAAATATAGCTAACGGAACGAACAGAATTGCCGTTACTATACAGACCTTAACCTCTGTAGCTGTTTTCCGTCATCATAATGTGCTGGATACGAAGAAAGGATTAAGACTTGGAATTCCGGTTATTATTGGTTCTATTTTGGGAGCTGAAATTGCTACAACCATAGCTGAAGAGGTATTTGAGAAAATTATTGGTGTCATCATCTTGTTTATGATGGCTTTTGTGATCTATAAACCCGAGAAATGGTTAAAAGGTCAAATTCATCTCCAAAACCGGAAAGTAACTGTCTGGCAGTATATCTTGTTTTTTGTGATGGGTGTTTATGGTGGTTTTTTGCATGTTGGCATCGGATACTTTTTGTTGGCCAGCCTGGTCTTAGGAGCCGGGTATGATCTGGTAAAGGCAAATGCTGTTAAGGTTTTGATTGTATTGATGTATGCGCCCTTCACCTTGCTTGTCTTTATGTTGCATAATGAAGTGAACTACAAATATGGCCTTATCTTAGCGATAGGAAACGTGTTAGGCGCTCTTACAGCATCTAAATTATCGATAAAGCGCGGGGCGGGATTTGTTCGTTGGGTTATGGTGGTGGTTATCTTGGTGTTTTCATTTCATCTGCTGGGAATAATAGATGTCAAGAGCCTGATTGGATCTGACTTTTAATAAAACTTAATTAGTGTCTGTCTATAATGTCCGATTTCTGCGTTACGCTCGTTTTTTATCACAGTCATCCCGATGTTCCAATCGGGACTCCTGATGATAAAAAACTTCGCAAGCCCCCGATAAATGCGGGGCAGGCCTTGAACTCGAACATTATAAACCAGACACTGACTTTATTGACAAATTGCGCCAAGCTAAGCCCGTGAAAAAGGGAATTAGCATAGATCTTTGAAACTTTTCAACAGAAACCTGTAGGTAACCACTCCTACCTGGGAAAGC
>JAIPBW010000058.1 GCA_021738505.1 Bacteroidales bacterium
TGTTAAATAGAATAATTTTGTACATATAACTGCCTAATTCCATTCTACCCACATATCCCCTTTATTAATACAATGAAAAAAATGTATCCTTTGATGCCTATTATTTAATTTTTCATGATCCAAACCTGGCTATAAACATTAACCGTGATTACACGAATTTATGTTAAATGTTTGAGCTCAAAAAAACCGTTATCCTTCCCGCTGTTATGGATTAGTATTCATTTATCAGAATGAAACATTCACAATCAAGTACAAGCGTATTTGTATAAAAACAAAGCGACAGGTACAACAACCCTAAGCCCTTGGTTTATACTGCTCTAAAAAAATAAGGGAGCCTTAACTAAGCCTCCCTTATAATCATTGAATAATATACTCCTCCTGCAATTATTCTGCAATATTTTGCTTTTTATTCTTCAGTATTTTCTTTTTGCTGTTTATTTTGTCCTTCTTTCCCCCCGCCTAATTTGGCATTAACCTCTTTCAGCTTTTCATATTTTTTCAAGCGGGTATACAATTCCTTTAAAGCTGTGAGCGTGTTCTGATCCTCCGGCCGAAGTTCCAATGCATGTTCAAGATAAGGCATTGCTTTTTTAAATTTATCTTCTGCCTTTTTCTTCATTTTCTCATACTTTTCCGTCTGGTCTAATGGCAAGTTGTTTGCTTCTTTCAGAATTTGCACACCATCATTAAAGTATAAGGCTCCTAAGTTATAAATCGGATCAAAATAATCTTCTTTCAACTCAATGGCTTTCTTATAATTTTTTACTGCCAGATCGAATATTCTTTCCTGCTCTTTTTCGCTGAGGGTAGTATCTTTCGAGCTGTTATCATACACAACACCTACATTATAATACAACTGCTCATTATCCGGTTGTTTTTCCAAAGCAAGATTCAACAGGTCTTTTGATTTTTGAATATCTCCCTGAGTCAGATAAATATTCGTCAGGTTAATCAAAAGATAATAATTACCCGGAAATCTTTCACGCCCCTTTTTCAATATGCTTTTCGCTTTAGCTGTATCTTTTTTGCTAAGTAAAATTTGCCCTGCAGAAGTATAAACCTGTGGATTGGAATACTTGTAATTCACCAGGTCAAGATAGAGATCCAGGGCTTCATCATATTGTTCAAGGTTAGTAGCTGCAATGGCTGCATTATAAAGACTGTTTGTGTCTGTTTCGCCAAAGTTCTTTTTGATCTGCACCGTTTTCTCAAAATACTTTTTGGCATCTTTAAAATTCTGATTATTATACGCCTGCACAGCAATATTATAAGTAAGATTACCTAAGCGCGTGAGTTCAAGCTGAACCATTCGACCATATCGACCACCGTCGTCATCCAGTTTAACTGCTTTCTGAAAGGCATCATAAGCTGTCATCAACGGATTTTCCGCAATGTTTTCGTATGCTCCGTCTGCCGGCTTATTAAACTCCTCTACTTTATTTTCTTTGGTATATTCAATACGCATATCTGGCTCATACTCAGCCCAACGGCGACGATCTTTGTCTGGCTCGCCAAGTAATTTTTCAACTTTTTTCCGATCCATGCCTACTTCAATAGCATCATCCATGGTTGATACCATATGTATTGACATGTAGATTTTTCCTTTATAATACCAGGTTTTCGGATCATCTTTGGTTTTTTCATGCTCCAATGCATCAGAAATGGCATCTTTAGCATCTTTTAACCGCAGATCATCCAGATAATTTATTGCACTTTGCAATTTAACCGGTTGGGCAGCCGCTATACCTGATATAAATACGGCTATTAGCAATACTGTTAATCGTCTCATCTATCTGTTTTTTGGTTTATAATAGAAACATGCATGTTTTTTGTAAAAATAATATATTTCCATGCTTGTTTCAACTACCTTTGGTTATCTTATTTGTTAAACTTTTCTATTTATTTCAATATTCTTGCCAAACTATTCATTAAACAATAACATTGATTTATTGACAGCCTTCTTATTGTTCATTGTCAGCATTATCCACATCTGATTCGGGTTCTGTTTGCTGCCCTTCATCTGGCAGTTCCTGTCCGTCCTCCTCCAGTGTTTCTTCTGGTTTTTCAAGTTTTGCTACGGCAGCAATTGAATCACTATCCGCAAGGTTAATCAGGCGTACGCCCTGCGTTGCACGTCCCAAAACCCGTAACTGATCGATAGCTAAACGGATTGTCAATCCATTTCGTGTAATAATCATCAGATCATCCTCATCAGTCACATTTTTTATGGCAATAAGCTTCCCTGTTTTCTCGGAGATATTCATGGTCTTCACGCCTTTTCCGCCACGCGTAATGATACGGTAATCTTCCAGCGTAGAGCGCTTACCATAGCCATTTTCCGAGACAACCAGCACATCATTATTTTCTTCCCTGTTAACACATACCATCCCGATTACAAAATTATCTTTTCCGGTAATACGAATTCCACGCACCCCGGAGGCTGTACGCCCCATAGAGCGTACGTCGTTTTCATGAAAACGAATGGCATGTCCTTCTCGCGTTGCCAGCATAATGTCATCATTACCTGAAGTGCGGCGAACAGCCAGCAATTTGTCATCTTCTTTGATTGTTATCGCATTAATCCCTGACTGACGGGGACGGGAATAATCTTTCAACGGTGTCTTTTTGACACGTCCTTTTTCAGTGGAGAGCATTAAAAACTGCCCTTCTATAGCTTCTTCATCTTTCAGATCCTCTACTTTGATAACAGCTTTAATCTTATCATCTGTTCCAAGTTGGATTAAATTCTGTATGGGTCTTCCTTTGGAGTTTTTACTTCCTTCCGGAATTTCATAGACACGAAGCCAGAACAACCTGCCGGACTCCGTAAAAATGAGCATATAATCATGGTTGTTGGCAATATAAAGCGATTCTATAAAATCTTCATTCTTTGTACTACTCCCTTTTGCCCCTTTACCTCCGCGTGCCTGCGTACGAAATTCCGTTGCTACAGTGCGCTTTAGATATCCATGATGAGAAAAAGAAATAACAACCTGCTCATTGGGGATCGTATCTTCAATGCGAAAATCTTCAGCTGCATATTCGATTCTGGATTTTCTTTCATCACCGTAGCGTTCTTGCATCTCGATGAGTTCATCTTTAATAATCTGCATTCGCAAATCATATTCCGAAAGAATGCGTTTTAAATATTCGATTGTTTTCTTCAGCTCGTTATATTCTTCTTTGACTTTATCGCGCTCTAGCCCTGTAAGTTTTTGAAGTCTCATATCCAGAATAGCTCTGGCTTGTTCTTCCGAGAGGCTAAATTGCTCCATCAAGCCGTTTCTGGCTTCTTCCGGTGTTCTGGAATTACGGATAAGCGCAATAACTTCATCCAGATAATCCAATGCTACCAACAGTCCTTCCAGAATATGCGCCCGTTTTTCGGCCTGGCGTAATTCATACTCTGTTCTGCGAACCACGACATCATGACGGTGGTCGACAAAATGTCTGATCAGATCTTTTAGATTCAGCGGCATCGGGCGACCATTAACCAGTGCAATATTGTTGACACTAAAAGCCGTTTGCAGCGCTGTGTTTTGGTATAATTTATTTAAAACGACATTTGGAATTGCATCGCGTTTCAATTCATAAACAACACGTAGCCCGGTTCTGTCCGATTCGTCACGAATGTCCGATATTCCTTCTATTTTCTTTTCATTAACCAGGTCAGCCGTACGTTTAATCATATCGGCTTTATTGACCATATAAGGGATAGAGTGAATAACGATCTGTTGTTTATCGGAGTTTGGCCGATCTTGAATTTCAGCCTCTCCCCTTACCATTACTCTACCGCGGCCTGTATGAAAAGCAGTTTTTACGCCGTCATACCCGTAAATTATCCCGCCCGTGGGAAAATCCGGGGCCGTAATATATTCCATTAGCCCATCAATATCAATATCGTTATCATCGATATAAGCTATAGTGCCATCTATAACTTCTTTCAAATTGTGGGGCGGCATGTTTGTGGCCATACCTACAGCAATTCCTGAAGCTCCGTTCACAAGTAAGTTAGGAATACGTGTTGGCAATACCGTAGGTTCCTGTAGCGTATCATCAAAGTTCATTTGATGATCTACCGTTTCCTTGTCAATATCCACGAGCATGTCTTCCGAAATCCTTTTCATGCGTGCTTCTGTATAACGCATTGCTGCCGGGCTGTCACCATCAATCGAACCAAAGTTTCCCTGTCCGTCGACCAGCATGTAACGCATAGACCAGGGCTGCGCCATACGCACCATGGCATCATATACAGACGAGTCACCATGCGGGTGGTATTTACCTAATACCTCACCTACGATTCTGGCTGATTTCTTGTGTGGTTTGTTATAATACAATCCCAATTGATGCATTCCATATAATACTCTGCGATGCACGGGCTTCATACCGTCACGCACATCCGGAAGTGCCCTTGATACAATCACACTCATTGAATAATCAATGTATGCGGATTTCATCTGGCCTTCAATGTCTACTTTAAATATTTTTTCGCCTTCGCCTTCCATCTGCTATATCTTTATATTTTTCTTGCTTTTAGATAATTAGCCATATTAATAATGGCTGTATTTCTTTGCACGAAAATACAAAAAAATAAGGAAATAATTTGTTTTTTTAATGCTTTTATTATAAACAAAAGTTTGTTGACAATCCATTGAAGCTTCGTATAAGATCTATTTAAAATAGTTTTAATTTTGATTCAACAAAAGGCATAATGTTTGCGTTATATTAGTGAATTTTTTAGAAAGGAAATAAAATGAAAGCTAAATTCTCACAAGAAGTTAAAGATGTTCTCACTTACAGTCGTGAAGAGGCTATGCGTCTTGGTAATGACTATATTGGTGTTGAACATCTTCTTTTAGGAATGTTGCGCGAAGGTGAAGGGAAAGCTATTCAGTTATTGACGTTCATGGATATCGACATAAAAAAACTCCGTAATAAAATTGAATCAGCGGTAAAAGAAAATAGTCCATCCGGCTCTACAAGTCCGGATAATATCCCATTAGTCAAACAAGCTGAACGAGCGCTGAAAGTCACTTATCTGGAAGCGCAAGCATTCAAAAGTAACGAAATCGGTACAGAACACCTGATGCTTGCTATTTTGCATGACCAGGACAATCTGGTCACCCGCACCTTGCAAATGGAAGGTGTTGATTACGACATGTTTAAAACTGAATTATCAACAGGAGACGAAATGAAAAATGAAAATATAAACCCGGACATCCGTTCAGAAATGCCGGGAAGCGCAGCCGGAGACGAATTTTCAGGTGAAGGTAGTTTTAGCAGTGGTGGACAGGGAAGCCGTCCGCAGGGAGAAGGAAAGTCCAAGACTCCGGTGTTGGATAACTTCGGACGCGACCTTACTCGTGCTGCTGAAGAAAACAGGCTGGATCCTGTAGTAGGCAGAGATCACGAGCTGGAACGTATCTCTCAGATCCTCAGCCGAAGAAAGAAAAACAATCCCATATTGATTGGTGAACCCGGCGTTGGAAAATCTGCAATTGCCGAAGGTCTTGCCTTAAGAATTGTGCAACGCAAAGTTTCACGCGCTTTGTTTTCAAAGCGTATCATTACACTTGATGTTGCCAGCCTGGTAGCCGGAACAAAATATCGCGGACAGTTTGAAGAACGCATGAAAGCTGTTCTGAATGAGTTGGAAAAGAATCCGGAGATTATCATATTTATTGATGAAATCCATACTATTGTTGGTGCCGGTGGAGCCACAGGCTCCCTTGATGCCTCCAATATGTTTAAGCCAGCCCTGGCCCGTGGCGACTTCCAGTGCATTGGAGCTACGACACTGGATGAATACAGACAAAATATTGAAAAAGATGGTGCTCTGGAGCGTCGTTTCCAAAAAGTATTGGTAGAGCCTACCTCTGCAGATGAAACAAAGACAATCTTGCATAACATCAAAGACCGTTATGAAGACCACCACCTCGTAAAATATGATGATGATGCTATTGATGCATGTGTTAAGTTAACCAACCGCTATGTGAGCGACCGTTTCCTTCCGGATAAGGCAATTGACGCCATGGACGAAGCCGGAGCACGCGTACACATTACAAACATCAATGTGCCCCAAAATATCCTTGATATCGAAGAGAAAATCGAAAACCTCAAAGAAGATAAAACAAAGGCTATCAAGGCACAGAAATACGAGGAAGCCGCTAAATATCGCGATCTGGAGCGAAATATGCAGGATGAGCTGGAGACAGCGAAACGAAAATGGGAAGAAGAAACTCAAATGCATCGTGAACGTGTAAGTGCAGACAAAGTGGCTGAAGTAGTTGCCATGATGACAGGTGTCCCCGCACGAAGAATACAACAAGATGAAAGTAAGCGTCTGGTGAATATGAACGAAGACCTTCAAAAACAGGTTGTCGGGCAAGACGAAGCTGTTGAGAAGGTGGTCAAGGCAATACGCCGTAACAGAGCCGGACTTAAGGATCCGAACAAACCAATTGGTTCCTTTATCTTTTTAGGACCCACAGGCGTTGGGAAAACACACCTGGCCAAAGTGCTTTCACGCAATTTATTTGATAGTGACGATGCTATGATCCGTATTGACATGAGTGAATATATGGAAAAGTTTGCTGTGTCAAGGTTAGTAGGAGCTCCTCCGGGATATGTCGGTTATGAAGAAGGCGGCCAGCTCTCGGAAAAAGTACGCCGCAAACCTTATTCTGTAATTCTACTTGACGAGATAGAAAAAGCCCATCCGGATGTGTTCCACTTGCTATTGCAAGTATTGGATGACGGAATGTTAACCGATAGTTATGGTAGAAAAATCGATTTTAAAAATACGATCATTATCATGACATCCAATATCGGAACACGACAACTTAAAGACTTTGGCGCCGGTGTTGGCTTTTCAACTTCAGCAAAAGAAGCCTCTTATGCAGATAATGCCCGCAGCGTTATTGAGAAAGCACTGAAGAAAGCTTTTGCTCCGGAATTCCTCAACCGTGTTGATGATGTGGTTACCTTCACTCCTCTTGAACGTGAGCATATCCACAAGATTATCGACATAGAATTGGTTGACCTTTACAAACGTGTGGAAGAGCTTGGCTATGCCCTTGAACTCACACAAAAAGCTAAAGATTATATTGTCGATAAAGGCTGGGATATCCAATATGGGGCCAGACCACTTAGACGTGCAATTCAAAAATACATTGAAGATACTTTAGCTGAAGAAATCATTCTGTCACGTATCGAAGAAGGCGACACAATTTTAGCAGACTACGACTCGAAGAATGATAAGATCAAGCTGAAAGTTAAACATGCTAAAAAAGAATTAGCCAGTGAAGCAGCCTCATCGGAATCTGATGATAGTAAAAATCAAAGCAAGAGCCAAGAGAAAAAATCCGAAGAATAAATAAAATAAATCAATTAAAAATCCCCGCTTTTTTTAAAAGTCGGGGATTTTTTTTCATTCTATTGTGCAAGCAAACCTACTCGAAGTAAAATCGCAATTTATTTATGTATGCATTCCTCCATCAACAGAAAGTACCTGTCCTGTAATATAATCAGACAAGTCAGAACCTAAAAAGACACATGCTTTAGCTACATCTTCCGGTTTTCCTTCTCTTTTCAATGGTATTGTTTTTATCCATTCTTTTCGAACATTTTCATCCAACTGCCCTGTCATTTCAGTAACGATAAAACCAGGAGCTACTGCATTACAGCGAATATTTCGTGACCCTAATTCCTGAGCTACGGATTTTGTAAACCCAATAATACCGGACTTTGAAGCCGCATAATTCGATTGCCCGGCATTACCTGTTAATCCAACAATCGAAGCCATGTTAATGATGGATCCGGAACGTTGTTTTAACATGGTTCGCTGAACTGCTTTTGTAAGGTTAAAAACAGACTTTAGATTGACATTTATTACCATGTCGAAGTCTTTTTCGCCCATGCGCATCAATAAGTTATCGCGTGTAATACCGGCATTATTAACCAAAATATCTATCGTTCCAAATTCTTTCGCAATCTTATCGATAAAATTTTGGGCCTCCTCAAAATTTGAAGCATCGGAAGCTAATGCTAATACTTTCGCTCCTGTAGCCTCAATTTCTTTAGCTGTACTTTCCAGGTTTTCATCTTTTTTCAGATCCGAGATTGCAATATTCGCTCCCTGACGGGCAAATTCAAGAGCAATAGTCTTCCCTATTCCACGAGCTGCCCCGGTGATAATTGCTGTTTTTCCTTTTAATAAATCCATAATATTAAATTTCGTTATATACAATCTAATTTTGTGAGGACAACAAAAATACAAATTTCTTGCAGACTATGAATTGTTAACAAAACAACAGAATAGGATTCCAAAAAAACATTATTAAAGTATAACTTCATATCAAAACTCTCTATCATCTGTTTTACTGTTTAATATAAATATCTTAATATAAACTCCATAGGTATATAATTGATGCAGTCTTTGCATATTTTATCATGCAATAGAATTATCTTGTATCTTTATAGGCAAAAACATTATGAGTATAATTATCGTATTTCAATCAAAACATGGCAGTACTGAAAAAGCTGCCTGGGAGTTGCAAAAGCGTATTGATCAGGATATATACATCCACGATCTGTCAAAAAACAAAAAGATAAACCTTCATAAAGCAGATATGGTTATTCTTGGAGCTTCTATCCATGCAGGCAAAATTCAAAAACGAATGAGAACATTAATGGAAACTAAGAAAGATCAGTTGCTTGAAAAGCCTCTTGCTTTATATTTATGTTGCATGGAAACAGGAGAAAAAGCCAGGGAGCAGTTTGAAAATAATTTCCCTCAGCCTTTGCGGGAACATGCTGTAGCTACCGGATTATTCGGAGGAGCCTTTGATTTTACGAAAATGAATTTCTTTGAGAAATCTATCGTCAAAAAAGTTGCTGGCGTTAGTGAGAGTGTCTCTAATTTTGATGAAAATGCAATTGAGAAATTCAGCCAAACCATCAATGCTGTCTTAAAAGGGCAACCAACAGATTAGAATTTAGCTACCAGACGTAAATTTATCTTACGGGAAGTCAAATATCGGGGCACCGCATATTGACGATTGCTAATATCGTTGATCCACATATAGGAGATCACATTGTTGTTTTGCAACAAGTTAAATACTTCTAAGGTAAGCCAAATAGATTTAAAGTGCCTGAAAGGACTGTTTGCTTTTAGCTGTTGATCTTCTGCTTTTAACAGCTTGGAAAATCCGAGGTCTACTCTTTTGTATGAAGGCATACGGAACTTATCCTTGTATCGTTCATTAGACGGAGGACCAAATGGCAATCCCGTTGAAAACACCAGGTTTAGATGCATTTTATAGGTTGAGTTCTGCGGCAGATAATCCTGGAAATACAGGTTGAAATTTACTCTTCTGTCTGAAGGTCGCGGAATAAATCCCGGTTCATGGCGGACACTGTCTACGGGGGTATCATTAGTGGTTATTCCGGGTGTTATAAGTTCTCCGTCTGAGTTGTAATAATTATAATAATAATCGCCTTCGATATCCTCTTCCGTTTTCATAAGTGAAATGCCGGCATAAGACTCAACTCCTTTTACAAACTCCCCGTTAATTTTCAGATCAATTCCCGTTGAATAACCATGAGCCATATTATCCGCGTAATACCGGATACGCATGTTATCCATCGTGTATGGGATCAGATTATTTAGATGTTTGTAATACAGTTCGGTAGAAAATTTGAATGCCCGATCCCAGGCCTGAAACTTCCAATATTGGCCACCTACGATATGAATGGAGCGTTGAGATTCGATATCTGTGTTGATTTGCCCGTCAAAATCGCGCATTTCTCTGAAAAAAGGCGGCTGATGATAAACTCCGGTGGCTAATCTGTAGGTAATATCTCTTTCCCATTGGGGATCAAAGTCCAAAGCAGCGCGCGGACTAATCATCCACTCTTCATTTAACGACCAGTATTGAAAGCGGATGCCTGTCGTCAACTGCCAGTCATCACTACCATTAAGATTCCATTTATTTTGCAAATGACCTGTATAACGCGTAGAGGCTAACTCAGTTTCCGATGAAATCATTTCGTTTAACTCAATATTCCGATGAGGCGTTGGGTTGCCGATATTGTCAGGCTCATGTGGCAATGAATAACCTGCAGAGTCCAGCATCTTCCATTCCCACATCTGATCATCAATTATCTCGCGTTGAACTTTCAGGCCCCAATGCAGGTTCCACTGTTCATCAAGATATTTTCCAATATGCTTAATATTAAGCACAGTGGCATTCATATAATTTCTGGCATGTTCAAGATAGGTTCCTACTCCCCTGTTAAGCCCGGCACTGGCAAAATCATCGGCTCCTAAATCTGTTTCAAGCTCATCTAACCAATATTGTCCTTGTATGTCATAAGTCTCTGACTCATTGGCTATATAAGTCGATGATATTAACTTTAACTTTAACTTATCACTGGGCTCAAACCGAAACGTTAATGCTGTATTGTACGTTCTGTATTGATCTATTTCCTTTCCGTCAAAATATACTTTAAACCGCAAGGCTTCATTAAGCGTTCCAAATCTTGTTTCCCTGGATTCGGGAATCATTTCATAGGTGTTATCAGCTATATTCGTTAGCAGGCTAATATGAAATACCGGGGAGGGCTTCCAATGGACCAATCCCTGAATATCTAAAAATGTTGGTTGATATTCCCCTTCGGTTTCCAGTCCACTTAACAAATATTGATTGCTTTTATAGCGTATCCCGAGGATATAGGACAGGGTTTTCTTGTCATTCACATTTTGAGCAAATGCAGAAGCGCCTAACAGGCTTGCCTGAAATCCGGCAGCAAACTCCTCGGGTTCTTTGTAAGTTATATCAAGCACAGAAGACATCTTATCCCCATATTTGGCATCAAAGCCTCCGGCGGAAAATTTTATTTCTTCAACTAAATCCGGGTTAATAAAACTAAGTCCTTCCTGCTGTCCTGTGCTGACCAGAAAAGGTCTGTATATTTCCACATCATTTACATAGACCAGATTTTCGTCGTAATTCCCTCCCCTAACAGAATATTGGGAACTAAGTTCATTATTGGAAGAAACTCCCAATGCACTTCGTTTTACCAGCTCCTCCACTGCATTTCCTGATGGTGAAGGAATTTCCGTTGTCATCTTCGGAGGTAATTTGGTCATCCCTTTATCACTACTACGCTCACCTTCGATCGTAATGGGATTGATTTCAGTCTGAATAAGTTGAAGTGTAACGTCAATTTTCCTTTTTTCGCCCCTGTCAAGACTTATCGTGTAGATTTCCCGGTTATAGCCCACAAAAGAAAAGGCCACTTTGATCATGGCGTTGGATGGAACTTTTAAAGAATACTGCCCGTTTTGATCAGTAAAGGTACCTTCGCTTTTGCCAATAACGGCAACATTAACTAATTCCAAAGGATTCCCTTTTTCATCATAAACCGTTCCGTGCAATTCACTGCCCAGTTGCTGAGCCAGCATAGTAAAACTGCTAACGATTAGAAAAAATAGTATTAGAATCCCTTTATACATTCTTAATAATTTGTAACCTGCTAAAAATCTGATTTAAAACGTCCTTCTTTCCATGCTTTGATAAACTTCGCCCAGGCCATGGGATTAAGTAGGTTATTGGGTGGCAGCTGACCGGCATAATATAGTTTACTTGTTTTTTGGTCGATATAGTTTTTATAATTCATACTTCCATCCATGGAGGCGTTCCACATTCGTTCTTTCATCTCGGCCAAAGCTAAATTTTTTCGTGCCCTTTCCATGTCATCGTCGGGAATATCTAACTCCAGAAAGGCCTGCTTAAATTGTTTTACCGTTGGCCATGGATAAATTACAGTTTCTGTGAGCGTAACCGTATCTACTTTCATCACTTGTACTAATGAGTAACGATTTTTTTGCAAAGTGTCGGGAATAACGTATTGAGCTCGATTAAATCCTACAGAAGAAAACGTTATTGTATCTCCTTTTTCCGCAACAAATGAAAAAAACCCATGATAATCAGACATTGTTCCCTGTTGCTTATTTTCTATCAGGATATGAGTAAACGGAACCGGATTAATACTATCGGCAGTGACAACAACACCGCTAAACTGAACCAGATCATCATCAGCATCAGCATTTTGGCTATGCGCAGAGAGTATGGTCAATAAAAGAAAAAACAAACTTAGTATGCCTGTACGATATATCATAGAATGCGAAAATATTCCTAATATTTCAGTTGTCAAAGTAGACAACGACAAAATTGTTTGTTTTATTACAAAAAAAGCTGTTATATAGAATAACAGCTTCATTTTATATCAAAACAAAAATCAACTTCAAACTATCGATCCAAAAAACCTTTTTCACGGGCATTCTTTACTGATTGGTAAAGACCGTATTTGTCAATCTGCCTTAATCCTTCTTTAGAAACGGTTAAGACAAGATTTTTATCTTCTTCTTTCAGATAAAATTTCTTTTTATGTACGTTTGGATAGAAACGACGTCTCCTCTTCGTATGTGAGTGAGATACATTATTTCCTGTCATCATTCTTTTCCCTGTTATTTCGCATATTCTGGCCATCGGTATACTTTTTTATGAGTTCGCAAAAATGGACTGCAAAGAAAAACAAAAAAAATCAATAATCAAATACTTTTTTAAAAATATTATTTAAAAATAAGATATTTTAGGTTTGACGACAAAAATACACTTTTTTATCGGTTTAATAATCCAAGTCGAACCATATTAATCGCATGATATACAGAGCGAATCGTATTTCTTTCGCGATCACTACCAAAGTTCTTCTTTTCGACAACTGTTTTATTGGGCAATGCTACTGCAATCCAGACCATACCTACGGGTTTTTCTTTTGTTCCGCCACCAGGCCCGGCAACACCAGTGGTGGCCACACCAATATCAGCATTGAATTTTTTCCGGACATTTTCAGCCATTTGTTTCACGACGGTCTCGCTAACTGCCCCATGATTACTGATACTTTCCTGACTAACCTGAAGGATATTTATTTTTGAATCATTGGAATAGGCTACAATGGATCCCTGAAAATATTCCGAACTTCCGGGAACCGATGTAATACGGTGTGCAATTCCACCTCCTGTGCAGCTTTCAGCACATGCTAATGTCAGTTTTTTTTCTTTTAACAGTTCGCCCACGACAGCTTCCATCGTTTGATCATCTTCTCCAAAAACCAAATGTGGAATACGACTTTTGATTTTTTCCGTATACAAATCAATCTCTTCCTGCAACTGCTCACGTTTGTTTCCTGTCGCTATTAACCGGAGCCTTACGCGCTGAGGCGATGGCAAATAAGCCAATGCAATATGTTTAGGAAGCTCAGCTTCAATATCCGCGATTTTCTCAGCCAAAAAAGACTCACCCAAACCAAATGTTAATATCGTTTTTTGAGCTCTTGCAGCAGGAGGTAACTCATTCTGTAATCTGGGGATAATTTCATTGCGAATCATATTCATCATTTCAAAAGGAACTCCGGGAAGAAAGAAGAACCAGGTTCTGTCCTTTTTGAAAAGCATGCCGGAAGCTGTACCAATATGATTAGGAACTTTTTCAGCTGAATCCGGGATATATGCCTGCTGACGGTTGCTTTCAAGCATCGGCATGTTTCGTCTATGAAAAAATTCTTTTATGTGGGCAAAATGAGATTCATCAAAAACAAGTTTGCCTCCGAAATAATTTACTAAAACTTCTTTTGTGCGATCATCCTGTGTGGGCCCCAAACCGCCAGTGGCAATAACAACATCTGCCCTGCTATTAGCAATATCTAACGCATATTTGATATCTTCAGCTGTATCTTTAACCGTTGTTATCCAATGAATATCATATCCTTTTATACTTAATGACTCTGCAATATGTGCCGCATTTGTATTAACCACCTGCCCGATCAGTAATTCATCACCTATTGAAATTATCTCTATAATCATAATGCACTATTTTTTCTTTATAATTTCTAAACAACCAGAAACAAAATTATACTTTTTTGTGATGGAATAATTTGTTTACAGCCCGCCTTAATTTAACATCTCTTTGTTAATATCATTTTCAGTTCTGTATGGAAAAAATATTTCTAAATTGCTATATTTGTCAAAAGAAAGATCAGAATATGAAGAAATATGAATCATCGGAGCTGATAGTGACAGAACAAGGTGGCATTTATCACCTTAATTTAACTCCTGACCAGATAGCAAAAGACATAATACTAGTTGGTGACCCCGGAAGAGTGCATGAAATATCGACACGTTTCGATACTATTGAACACCAAGTGTCTAACCGTGAATTTGTTACCCATACAGGCTATATTGGAAACCATCGATTAACAGTTATTTCCAGTGGCATTGGCACAGATAATATTGACATAGTGGTGAATGAATTGGATGCCCTGGCTAACATAGACCTGCAAAAACGCATTGACAAACAGTCTCATCAAACGCTAAATTTAATCCGCCTGGGAACTTCCGGTGCACTGAAAGAAACCGTAGATGTCGATAGTTTTATGATAAGTAAATATGCACTGGGTATCGACAACCTGGCCTTATTTTATGATCTAAACGAGCATATAATCGACAAAGAGGCTGTTAATGAATTTGTAAACCAAATCAGTTGGGATCCCAAACTCTCCGAGCCATATATTATTAAAAGTTCGGATTCTCTAAATGACAGCTTTCATGAAAACATTCAGCGTGGAATAACCGTTACTGCTCCCGGCTTTTATGGCCCCCAGGGTCGTAAACTAAGAATAAGCCCTGCCGATCCGGAACAAAACAACAAGCTGGCAAGTTTCCAATGGAAGCAAACTCCTGTAACAAATTACGAAATGGAGACATCAGCCTTATATGCGTTGGGGCAACAACTTGGGCATAAAACCCTGACGATATGTGCTATTATTGCTAATCGGCCTGCAGGAAAATATAGCAAAGATCACAAAAAGACCGTAAGCAATCTAATTGACCTTGTCCTGGATACATTGACAAAACAAAAATAACATGGATATTCAAAAAGAACTTCCATCACTGATCAAACTTCTTGATGAACCGGACCAAACAATTTATCGTGATGTTGAAAACCGTATTTTAGCTTATGGAACTGATGCAAGAGATTTATTGAAGAAAGCAAATTCACAAACAACAGATGAAATACGTCGAATTCGCATTCACGAACTGTTATCCAGAATAAACTTTCAGTATATTAAACAGGAGCTCCGGAAATGGAAAAACAGCAAAGAACAAGACTTGCTCACAGGTATGCTTTTAATTGCAGAATACCGTTATCCGGAACTCAATAAGGAGAATATCCGTCAAAAGATCGATTTAATACGGAAAGATATTTGGCTTGAGCTGAATGATAATATTACAGCTCTGGAGGAAATTAAAATTTTTAATCATGTGATTTTTGATATCCATGGATTTAAAGCGAATAAAGAAAATTTTTATGCCCCGGAAAACTCTTATATAAATGACCTTTTAGACTTCAAGCAAGGAAACCCTATCTCTTTAAGTGTCCTGTATTCCATACTTGCTCAAAAACTGGACATACCAATTTATGGCGTTAACCTTCCAGAGCATTTTATCCTGGCATACATCGATACGCCAACTCCACAAACCACTGACATAGAAGATGTTCTTTTTTATATTAATGCATTTAACAATGGAATTGTTTTTACTCGTCAAGAAATCAATGATTTTTTAAGCAAAATTGAAATTACACCTCAGAACTATCATTTTATACCATGCTCAAATAGTGTTATATTAGAACGAGTTATAAATAATTTAATCCATAGCTACCACAAAAATAAACAGCAGGAAAAGGTTATTGAACTTGATTATCTAAAACAGGTTTTAAAACAGCCTTTATAACCTGACACAAGAAAGTTTTCCCCGGATTTAGTCAGGTTGAATTTGCCAAAAAAATTATCGGAAAATGTTATTCTCAATCTGAAGCTTGCTTTCGGAAAGAATATCCAATTACCCAACAATACATATTAAGGTTATTGTCCTTCTCTAATGAAGGATTAAGACCTTCCTTGAGAGGAAAAAATTACGAAATGAAATAAATAGGATAAGAACCAAAGACTAAAATGACCTTTACAAGTAATTATATAACACAGCTGCTACTTTTCTTTGATGCTTGCTTTTGCTTTGGGCTTTTTCTGAAATAAGACTTGATATATAATTTTTCAGGTCGCTATTGTAATCAATATACTTAATCGTCAAATCAATATTATCTTCCATGGTAAGCATATGATTATTCGAATCTTTTAGTATAAATTTTTCAAGATCAAAATATTGTCCGTTACAATATTTTTCAATAAGGGTATTTTTTATTTCCTGACTTGCTTTTGTTTCCAGAAAGCTAAAACGGTGGCTATAAAAGAATAATTGGTCATTATAAAAGTGATACTCACTTATCACCCTATAATTAGCTATCTTTTCCCTGTAAAGTAAGGTTTGAATAGTCCCGTTTAATTTTGAATCTTTATCTTTATAGGACTCAGGCTTGTCTTTTTGATTATACACATGTTTTATTGAATCCCCGAGACAAATCCCTTTAGAACAACCAATAGATTTGGATATATGTTTCACCTCCTGCTCTTCATAGTCGAAGAGTGATTTATAGGCATGAAGATTATTATACTTGCTCAATAGCATCCTATAATAGCCTTTTTTACAGGAATATCTTGAGTTTTTTCTTAATCCTTTTACCGGTAAATTTGCCTTTTGAAACATTTTTAACATATTCCATTATATTTATTTCGAGAATTTTTCCTTCCGTGGGATACAAAAGTAATCACTTTTTATTGACATTACAAAAGTTTTTACAAAAAATAGATCACTACATCCCAAATTGGGAAAAATCTCCAACAACGTCAACTACAAAAAGATAATAAATTACTTATGATATTATCTATCAATACTATAGATTTATAGATTTCCTTATTTCCACAGAGAATCAAGGAGTTTATTTTAAAATTTCCCATTTTTGGAATATACTTCTAGAAATTACAGGGGTTTCTTGCTATTAGAATACACTTCCCATTATCTTTGCCCAATAACTATTATTTATCGTATTCATATTATGTATAAATTTGATTATCAAAACATAGACAAAAAAATGTACTACTAAAAACCTTAACAATTACAAGGATATCACTTATGAAAACTTACTATCTACATATTACTTTTATTATATTATTAATTTTTTCAATTCGTATAGAAGTATCGGCACAATGCACAAATAATCCTCAAATTGGGTTAAAGGACAAAGATCCAATTTCTTCGTTTAATAATTGCGACAACTCACCATCGCTTTCAAATCCAGATTACACAATTGAACTTGAAAATACAACTCTAGACACTGCGCTTATAGACCATTATCAAATTGCCTGGGGAGATGGACACACGGATACTTTATCAAATAGTGATTTTCCAGTCACCCATCAGTACACTTCATTGGGGTTATTCAATTTAACATTTAATGCAATAGATACAACAGGATGTCAGTGGGATACAACATATTCCGTTGCAAATCAAAGTAACCCTGCCATCGGGATCAGCTCCCTGGGGTCAACTCAAGGCTGCTCACCACAGACATTTCAATTTGTAATGGAACAGTACCAAAGCAATTCGCCGGGAACCTATTATGTTTGGGACTTCGGCGATGGTTCATCCCAGATTACCTGGGACTACAGTCAGCCTTTTATCAATGATACTGTTTCCCATACTTTTGACACCTCCTCTTGTTTTATGCCCAACAGTGCATTTACGGTTCAGGTAACAGCTTATAATACCTGTGATTATACGACAGCCTCGGTGGGAAATATTAAGATATATGAATCCCCGGAAGCCTCGTTTCAAACATCACGGGATACACTCTGCACGGGAGATTCCATTCAAATTACGAATAACACATTACCCGGATTTGGCTATAATTGCAATTCAATTGCCGCATATGAATGGAGTTTTGGTGACTCCACATCATCAAATTTAGAAGAACCTTCTCATACTTATCAACAACCCGGCACTTATAGCATCGTTCTTGAAGCTGACAATGGAGTATGTGCGCCCGGAACAGCTTCATATGATGTTGTGGTTGTTGAAACGCCTGATGTTTCAGTTGTTGCAGATACGAATGAAGTTTGTAAAGGCTCAACAATCAATTTTACAAATTATTCAACAGGTACTTCTCTTGATTATAATTGGAGCGTTTCCCCTTCTTCTAGTGCCAAGGTACTCTCAAAAAGTTTACAAGATTCAAACCTGGTTGTTGAGTTTATGAAAGCCGGCCAGTACCAGGTTACATTAGAGGCATCCAATTATTGCTCTATAGAAGATACCACGATAATTATTGAAGTAAATGACAAACCGGAGATAAGTATAGATTCATTAAATGATTATTGTAAAAATGCTTTATTCAGGCCTTCGGCTCAATATAATGATCATGGCACTCCCATTAATACATACAATTGGAGTTTTCCGGGAGCAACCCCTTCATCGGGATTGTTCAAAAAACTGTGTCAACTTCCTTGCTGAGCATGCATCGCCCGGAAGCCTTAGGCTGGAGGGCGATGCATGCTGCTGTGTTATATGTATTGCTGATATCTTTCACCATAATGAATGACTAGTTCCCTTTGA